>DASXFX010000051.1:0-10495 GCA_036489375.1 Binataceae bacterium (SeqCode)
CATGATCGAAACGTCGGAGACGATGAACAGGTCCTTCAGTTGCTCGCGATGGTCCCGCAGGATCCCCGCAAGATCGCCGTGCTCCGATGATGCCGCCGCGACTTCGAGCCGCGCTTCGAGTGGCGCGCCGATTTCGCCCGACTGACGCATCGCTTCGAGCAACTTCATCGCTTCGCCGCGCACCTGTAGGAGCCTTTGCCATTTGGTTTCGAGTTCAGCGTCGGCAAAGCGCTCATCAGGCGGATGCAGCGTCAGCAGATGGATGCTGTCGCCCGACTTGCCTGGAACGTGCGCATAGACTTCGTCGGCGGTGAAGGGAATCAACGGCGCGAGCATCCGCAGAAGCGTATCGAGCATCAGATGGAGCGCGGTCTGCGCCGAGCGGCGCGCAACCGACTTTTCGCCATCGCAGTAAAGGCGATCGCGTGCGACGTCGATATAGAGCGAGCTCAAATCGACCACGATGAAATTAAGCAGCACGTGGTAGGCGGCCTGGTAGTCGAACGCCTCGTACGCGCGAAGCACGTCTGCTTTGAGCCGCTCGGTGCGCGCCATGATGTAGCGATCGAACTCGAGCATCGCGCCAGGTTCCACCGAGTCGCGCGCCGGGTCGAAGTCGTAAAGATTGCCGAGCATGTAGCGGAAGGTGTTGCGAATCTTGCGATACGATTCCGAAACCGCGGTGTAGATCGTGTTGCCCAGCGCGATCTCGGTAGTGTAATCGAGCGAGGCATAAACGAGACGCAGGACGTCCGCCCCGATGCGGTTGACGGCGTCCGCAGCGTCCTCGGAATTGCCGAGCGACTTCGACATTTTGCGGCCCTGTTCGTCCACCGTGAGGCCGTGGCTGACGACGCTGCGAAACGGGGCATTACCGCGCTCGGCGACCGCGCACGCGAGCGACGACCCGAACCATCCGCGCGCCTGCTCGACCGCTTCGAGATAGGCGTCGGCTGGCCACGCGAGTTCCGGACGCTGTCCCAGCACGGCGGCCTGCGATGATCCCGAATCGAACCAGACGTCGAGCACGTCCTCTTCTTTTTCGAATTCGGTTCCGCCGCATTGCCCGCACTTCAACGTCTCGCCGGCGAAATCATTGGCCGACCGAATGAACCACGCATCGGAGCCCTCGGTCACGAAGATTCGCTCGGCTGCGCGCATCACCTGATCGTAGAGACCGACATGATTGCAGGCTTTGCAGCGCAGTGCCGGAATTGGCACGCCCCACGCGCGTTGACGCGAAATGCACCAGTCGGGGCGGGTCTCGGTCATGTTGCGGATACGGTCGCGCGACCACGCGGGAATCCATTTGACGCCGTCGATCGCGCCGATAATCCGCTCGCGCAGTCCGTCGTGATCGAAACTCATGAACCATTGCTCGGCGGCGAGGAAAATCAGCGGATTCTTGCAGCGCCAGCAATGCGGATAGCTGTGCGAGAACTTTAGCGTATGCAGCAGCGCGCCGAGTTCGCGCAGCTTTTCTACGATCGAGTCGTTGGCCTTGAAGACGTTTTGCCCGGCCCACTCGCCACCGTCCGCCGTGAAGACGCCGCCCGTATCGACCGGCGTGAACGGCTTCAAGCCGTATTGCGCGCCGACCACAAAGTCCTCGTAGCCGTGCCCGGGAGCAGTATGCACCAAGCCGGTGCCGGCGTCGGCCGTCACGTGATCGGCAAACATTAGCTTGCCGTCGCGCGCGATGAACGGGTGGCGGAAAATGTCGCGGCCGTCGAGCGCCTTGAGCGCGTCGCGGCTGAGTGCGATGCGTTTATCGACCGTGAGCGAGCACTCCTTCGCGACACTATTGGCCAGTCGATCGGCGACGATGTAGTAACGGTCGCCGACCTTCAACGCGACGTAATCGAAGGTCGCGTTTAGACTGATGCCGAGGTTGGCGGGGAGCGTCCATGGGGTCGTCGTCCAGATGACGGCGAACAGCTTGCCCGCCTTGTGCGCGGCCTCGAGTTCGGCCCCATCAGCAGATTCGGCCGCGAGCGCGGCAGCGTCGGGTACGTTGGAATTGAGTGCGAAAGCGACGTAAATCGAAGGCGACACGTGATCGCGATACTCGACTTCGGCCTCGGCCAGCGCAGTTCGATCCGCAAAGCACCAATGCACCGGGCGCAAGCCGCGATAGACGTAACCGCCGGCGACGAGATTGCGCAGTACGCCGATCTCCGCGGCGTCGTACGCGGGATCCATCGTGATGTACGGCTTGAACCAATCACCGATACAGCCCAGGCGCATGAAGTCCTTGCGCTGTATGTCGATCCATTTCTCGGCTTCGGCGTGGCACAACCGGCGCAATTCGAGTTTGGTCAGGTTGCGCGCCTTGCTGCCGAGGTCCTTCGAGACCTTGAACTCAATCGGCATCCCGTGACAATCCCATCCCGGGACGAAGGGCGTGCGAAACCCCATCATCGATCGCGAGCGCACGACGAAATCCTTCAGAATTTTGTTCAGCGCGGTGCCCATGTGGACGCGTCCGTTGGCATACGGAGGACCGTCGTGAAGAATCCACGTAGCCGCGCTCGCGCGCGCCGAGAGCATACGGCCGTACAGGTCGCCGTCGTTCCAGCGCGCGAGCATCTCGGGTTCCCGCTTGGGCAGGTTCGCCTTCATCGGGAAATCGGTCTTGGGCAGCTTTAGCGTTGCTTTGTAGTCGGTCTCAGCCACGGGTGCGATGTCCGCCTGCTGGTAGCGCCGCCCGGCGGGTCAACTCCTTGTTCCTGCGCGTCGCGAAGTCGTGCGCGATAATCAGGCTCAGTAATCTAGCACAGGATAGCCGAATGATTCGCGTATGCGCGAGCGCGCCCGCTTAGCACTGGTCGGCGAGCCTGAACATTCAGGCGTGTGCCCATCGTCATAGTATCGAGCGGCCGATCGCCACGGCGAGCCAGATGGCGCCGACGATGGCGACCACCACCGCGATCATTGCGAGGAAGCCCAGGATAATCGCCCCGAGCGCGCGCCACGCCGAAAAATGATGGACCTCGCCGATGCATTTCAGCAAAATCACGAAGATCCAGATGCCGGCGATCGAATCGACTATTCCGCTGGCGGACAATACCGAAGGCGCTCCCGGCCCTTCGAAGCCGATCAGCGCCGCGACGATATTTGCCAACCCCAAGTAGAGGCCTGGCACTTCCGCCCACGCCAGCGCCGATCGCATCTCGACCCGCGTCGCGGTACCACCAAGGATATGCCCCGACCATCGATACAGCGCGGCGAGTCCGTATAGGCTGATGACGCTGAGCACGCCCGAGATTATCGCGCCGACGGTGAGCCCGATCGTCCCAAAATGCGGCAGATGCGGTAGCTCTGAAATATTGACCGTAGAGACCGCCACCTGGCTGTAGATTGCGGCCATCGCGCCCGAAACAAACGCGATGCCGACCACGAACCGATGCGCATCGGCATCGACTATGCGCCGGATCGTCGAGCGCGGCTCATACCAGATCGTGAACCACGAATTCACCCAGATGTCGCTTGCCGCTTCGTCCGCCATCAGTTTGCCGCTCCGGCCTGAATGTTGGGCCACAGCTTAACTGGGGCCGGATAGTCGCATAAAAGGTTTGTACGCGCTATCGAGTATTATCGTGGAAAAATGACTGATTCACTCTGCGGCTTCATGCGGCAAAAGGCACAAAAACGTTGAATGATTCGGGTGCGCTCGCAGGGCTCAAAGTCCTCGACCTCAGCAATTTTCGCGGGCAATTATGCGGTCGCATGCTCGCCGATATGGGTGCCGACGTTATCAAGGTCGAACCGCCCGGCGGTGACGAAGCGCGACGCCTCGGCCCCTTCGTCGACGGCCATCCCCATCGCGATCGCAGCCTCTTCTTCTGGTTCTATAATCTCAACAAGCGCTCGCTCACGCTCGACTTGAAGCATCCGCGCGGCGCCGATCTTCTGCGGCAACTCGCGCGCGGCGCCGACCTGATTATCGAGAGCTTTGCGCCCGGCACGATGGACGCGATGGGCCTGGGATGGGAGACGCTGCACGCCGCCAATCCCGCGCTGATCCTGCTGTCGATCGCACCGTTCGGTCAAACCGGCCCCTACCGTGACTTCGCCGCCGATGACACCGTGCTCGCGGCGCTTGGCGGGATGCTCTACGTCAACGGCTGGCCGGGTCGCGCCCCGGTCCGCCCGTGGGGTTTGCAGGCGTATCATTCGTCCGCCTATTACGCCGCCATCGCGACCATGTGCGCCCTTTTCGCGCGCGACCGCGATGGGGTCGGCCAATGGATCGACTTGAGCATGCAGGAGGCAACCATCGCCGCCGTCGAGCACGTCGCCGGCAGCTACTTCGGCGCCGGCCAGATCGAGCCGCGTCGGGGCACGCTTCATTGGAGCCGCTACTTTCGCGTCGGCAAATGCCGCGACGGCTACGTGATGCATTGCTCGCTCGGCGATTGGACCTCCTTGGTCCAATGGGTTGCCGGTGACGGCAAAGCGCAGGATCTCACTGGCCCCGAATGGGAGGACGTGCAGTTTCGTGCGGCCAACGCCGAACACCTCTTCGACGTGCTCGACGAATGGGTCAAGGAGTACGATCGCGAGGATCTCCTCGAACGCGCACAGACCTTGCGCCTGCCCTACGCATCCGTGCGCAACCCTGAGGCCCTCCTCGACGACGCTCAATTGCTCGCGCGCGGCTATTTCGTCGAGGTCGAACATCCGGAGCTGGGACGCACCGTCCGTTATCCCGGAGCGCCCTATCTTTTCAACGGATCGCCCTGGCGCGTGCGGCGGCGCCCGCCTCTCGTGGGCGAACATTCGGGCGAGATCCTGCGCGACGAACTGGGTCTCGATACGGTCGAAATCGCGGCGCTATTCGCCGAAGGAATCATTTGACGATGGCACCGCTGGCGCTCGAAGGTATCAGAGTCCTCGATTTCACCTGGGTCGTGGCGGGGCCCGTCGCCACCCGCATCCTCGCCGATCAGGGCGCGGAAGTGATCAAGCTCGAACGCCGGCCCGGCCCGCTCGGTCCGCGCCAGACCGGCCTGCAGGGCGACTTGCATCGCAACAAGCGCTCGATCGCGGTCAACATGAGCACCCCCGGAGGTCTCGCGATCGCGCGGCGGCTCGCCCAGATCAGCGACATCGTGATGGATAATTTCTCGGCCCGCGTGATGCGCTCTTGGGGGATGGATTTCGCCAGCCTGAGCGTCACCCGGCCTGAAATCATCTGCGTCAGCATGTCCGGCCTCGGGCATACCGGGCCGCGATCGAACTACGTCAGCTATGGGCCGACGCTGCAGGCGCTGGCCGGCTACACCAGCCTCATGGCCGACGACAACGGCGAGCCCGCCGGCTATGGCTACTCCTACGCCGACATGTCTGGCGGATACACCGGCGCGCTCGCCGCGTTGATCGCCTTATGGCATCGGCGGCGCACCGGCCGCGGCCAGTTCGTTGACCTCTCGCAGTTCGAAGCCGTGACCAGCGTAATCGGACCCGCTCTCCTCGATATTTCCGTCAATCAGCGCGAACAGTCGCCCCCGGGCTATCGCTCGCAGGAACATCCCGCTGCTCCCCACGGCATCTACCGATGCGGGTCGCGCGGCGACGATAACGACCGCTGGATCGTCATCAGCGTGCGTGGACAGGCCGAATGGGATCGGTTCATTGCCGCGCTCGGATCGCCCTCGTGGGCGCACGACGCAAAGTTCCGCACGCTCTACCTGCGCCTCCGCAATAGCGCCGAACTCGACGCTCACGTTGCGCGATGGGCCGCGGGCGAAGAGGCCGAAGCTGCCATGCAGCGTCTCCAACAGGCGGGCGTTGCGGCCGGAGTCGTCGCTAATGGGGCCGACATGTGCGCGCGCGACCCTCATCTGCAGGCGCGAAATTTCTGGGGCGCCGCGCCGCTCCCCGACGGGTCCGTCACCCACGTCACCGGCATTCCGATGAAGCTCTCGGCGACCCCCGGTTCCATCCGCACGCCCGCCCCGATCATCGGCGAGGCCAACGACTACGTACTCGGCGAATTGCTCTCGATCAGCCGCGCGGAGCGCGACGCGCTGATCGCAGAGGGCGCGGTCTGGCCCTAGTCTCTGCGTCGCCAGCCTAGCGATGCTGCAACGATGCTGCTCGCTCTTCTCCTCCCTATACCGGTCCGGTCTGCGACCCTCGCGATAATCGTCGCCTTCGCCGGCTCCTTCCATCGCTCGGCGTCTCGCGCGACTCCGGGCGCGCGCGGCCTCATCGCAACCGCCCGCAAACTACCCTGATGCCATTCACTGTGGGAAGTTTGAAACCTTTCAAAGGTTTCAAAAATCTTCTCCTTCTCCTTCTCCCCCTCTCCCTCTCCGCCACTTGCGCTCCATGCGGCAGTATTGTTCTACTGCTAGTAGCTTTTGGCTTCCGGTGGAGCCCCCGGTGGCTCGGATGGTCGGAATTTGCTCGGCAGCATACTCTCCAGTGCTCTCTCCGGCGTCGACGCGTTTGCGGTCGAAGTCGAGGTCGATATCAGTGCCGGGGTTCCCGCCTTTCGCATGGTGGGGTTGGCCGAGGGCGCGGTCCGCGAGGCTTTCGAGCGGATGAAGTCGGCGCTGCGCAATTCCGGCTTCGAATTTCCCAATCGCAAAATCACGGTTAACCTGGCTCCCGCCGACATCCGCAAAGAGGGCTCCGCCTTCGACCTGCCGATGGCGTTGGGGGTTCTGATCGCCAGCGGCGTACTACAGAAGCGCTCGCGCATCGGCGACTACGTCGTACTCGGAGAACTGGCCCTCGACGGCCGCGTCAAGGGCATCAAGGGTGCGTTGGCGAGCGCGATCCTAGCCCGCTCACGCAAGCTCGCTGGCGTGGTATTGCCGTGCGAGAACGCTGCCGAGGCCTCCGTGATCGGCGACAGCGTGACCGTGCTTGGAGTGGCGACGCTGCGCGAGGCGTTCGAATTCTTCGAGGAGTTACGCGAGGTCGCGCCGACTCGGGTGGACCTCGGCCAGATGTTTGCCGCCGCCAGCCGTTACGCCGTCGATTTCAGCGAGGTCAAGGGCCAGGAACAGGCCAAGCGGGCCCTCGAAGTCGCCGCCGCCGGCGGTCATAACGTCCTCATGATCGGGCCTCCGGGTTCGGGCAAGACGATGCTTGCGAAGCGGCTTCCGACGGTCCTCCCTGCGATGAGTTTTGACGAGGCCATCGAAACCACCAAGGTCCACAGCGTGGTCGGCCTCCTCGACGGCCGCGCGCTCATCGCGACCCGCCCGTTCCGCTCGCCGCATCACACGATTTCCGATGCGGGCATGATTGGTGGCGGCCTCGTGCCGCGCCCGGGCGAAGTCAGCCTGTCGCATCACGGCGTGTTGTTCCTCGACGAATTGCCGGAATTTCGCAAAAACGTCCTCGAAGTGTTGCGCCAACCGCTCGAAGACAACCGGATCACGATTGCGCGCGTGCTCGGCACCGTCACTTTTCCGGCCAGTGTGATGTTAATTGCGGCGATGAACCCGTGTCCGTGCGGCTTTTTCACCGATCTTCAGCACGAATGTACCTGCTCGCAGATCACGATCCAGCGCTATCGTTCGCGAATTTCAGGGCCCTTGCTGGATCGCATCGACATTCATATCGAGGTGCCTGCCGTAAAGTATAAAGAATTGACCGATCGCACCCCGGGCGAGCCGTCAACGGCGATTCGCGAGCGGGTGAATCGCGCACGCGGCCTGCAAATCGACCGCTATCGGGACTCGGGGTTCTTCGCCAATGCGCAGATGGGTGCGCGCGAGTTGCGCGATCATTGCCAGGTCGAGCCTGCCGGCGAGCGTTTGCTCGAACTCGCGATCAACCGTCTCGGGCTGAGCGCCCGCGCCTATACCAGGATTCTCAAAGTCGCGCGGACCATTGCCGATCTCGACGAGGGCGGCCCGATTCAAGCATTTCACTTGAGCGAAGCGATCCAGTACCGCTCACTCGACCGCATCGCCCTCTAACCCTCCCTCGCATCCCTCCGCGGCCTCGCGTTGCTAACTGACGCTGCAACTCTTCGTCCCGTATCGGCCTCCAATGCCCCTCAAGCTCTTTAGCCCACACTACCTCCGCCTGCGTGCTCGCCGCCCGGCCTCACTGCAGCCTTCCGCAATACCCCTTACATAATTTCACTGTGGGAAGTTTGAAACCTTTCAAAGGTTTCAAAAATCTCCTCCCTCCCTCGGTTTCTGCGCGGCGTTGACAAGCGCGGAGGGCTCGCTTAACGTCTTTAACTCGGAACTTTATCTATCGTTGCCGCCAGAGGCCCTCGCACCCCAATTCAGCCGAACTGTCCTAACCCGATTAACCAGCCATGTTCGATACCCTGAGCGATCGCCTCGAAGGCGTCTTTAAACGGCTCAAGGGCCAAGGTCGCATCACCGAGCGCAATATCGAAGAGGCGCTCCGCGAGGTCCGGCTGGCTCTGCTCGAAGCCGACGTCAATATCAAGGTCGTCCGCGACTTCGTCGAGCACGTGCGCAAGAAGGCGCTCGGGCAGGAAGTCCTGCGCTCGCTTACGCCCGAACAGCACCTCGTCAAGTTCGTCGCGACCGAGTTGTGCGAAGTGATGGGTGGGGCGGCGCGGGAACTCGACCTCAAGGTCAAACCCCCCGTCAAGATCATGCTGGTCGGCTTGCAGGGGTCGGGGAAAACTACCTCACTGGCCAAGCTCGCTCGTTTCCTCAAGACCGAGCGCAAGCGCAATCCGCTGCTGGTCTCGACCGACGTGCGCCGGCCCGCTGCGATGGAGCAGTTGCGCGTCCTTGGCGCTCAGATTGGCATCCCCGTCGCCGAAAGCCGCGAAACCGATGATCCGGTCGAGATTGTCAGCCGCGCCGTGATGCGCGCGGATGTCGGCGGTTTCGACGCCTTGCTCATCGATACCGCCGGCCGCTTGCAGATTGACGACGACCTGATGGAAGAGTTGTCGCGGCTGAAAGTCGCCGGCAACCCGCATCATACGATTCTCGTCGCCGATGCGATGACGGGTCAGGACGCCGTCAACGTCGCGCAGGGTTTTCACGATCGGCTCAAGATTTCGGGCCTGATTTTGACCAAGCTCGATAGTGATGCGCGCGGCGGCGCCGCGCTTTCGGTCCGCGCAGTCACCGGCGCGCCGATCCTGTTCGCCGGTATGGGCGAAAAGCTCGACGCCTTCGAGGTGTTCCACCCCGACCGCCTCGCCTCGCGCATCCTTGGCATGGGCGACATGCTGAGCCTGATCGAAAAAGCCCAGCAGAATTACGACCAGACCAAGGCCAAGGAACTCGAGCGCAAATTAAAGAAAAACGAGTTTTCCATCGAGGATTTTGCCGATCAGCTCAAGACGATCAAGCGGATGGGCTCGATCGGTGATATACTTGGGATGATTCCGGGACTGAAAAAGGTCGCCGGACAGGCCGATTCCGAAGAGGCCAAACACGAACTGAAGCGCGTCCAGGCGATTATCGATTCGATGACCCTGCAGGAGCGCCGCGACCATCTCGTCCTCAACGGCCATCGCCGCGCTCGCATCGCCAGCGGCAGCGGAACCTCGGTGCAGGACGTTAATCGCTTCATCAAGCAGTTCGAGCAGACGCGCAAGATGATGAAGAAGATCACGAAAATGGGTGGCGGCAAATCGATGATGCGCGGACTGGGCATCGGGAGCTAGAATAGCGTCAGGAGAAAAGAGAGCGACAATGGGATTGGTTATCAGACTGCGCCGGCACGGCGCCAAGAAAAGACCCTTCTACCGCATCGTCGTGGCCGATTCGCGTTCGCCGCGCGACGGGCGTTACGTCGATCAGGTTGGTACTTACGATCCGGCCTTCGATCCGCCGAAAGTTACCTTGAAGGCCGACGAGACTGCGCAATGGCTTAAGTCCGGAGCCAAACCGAGCGAGACTGTGAGGAAGCTGATTAAGCAAGCGACGCGCGCCACTCAAACCGCCTGAACCTTCCAGGGAGCCAGCCATGAAGGAGCTAGTACAGTTCCTGGCGCAGCAATTGGTCAACAATCCGGAAGCGGTGGAAGTCAAGGAGACGCAAGGCGATACCGCCTCGATCCTTGAGTTGCGCGTCGCCAAGGAAGACCTCGGGCGGGTCATCGGTAAGCAAGGGCGGACGGCGAAGTCGATTCGCACGATCCTCAATGCGGTCGCATCCCGGACGAACCGCAAGGTAGTGCTTGAAATCATCGAGGAAAAATAACGTGCAGCCGCGCTCTAGCGGACTATGCACGTCTATTACGAGTATTGGCCTTCCGCGATGACCGCGGTGTCGAGACGGAACCAAGCTATCCTGGCATCAAACGAACGTATTCTTGCATCGAACCTAGGTATTTTTGCATCGAACGAACCCAATCTCTCCTCGAACGAACCCGTCTTTGCATCGAATAAAGCCATTCTTGTATCGAATAAAGCCAATCTCTGCCCGCCCGCCCTCAGCCTCGTCACCTCGCGCCCGGCGGATGGGTCCAGTCACTTGAGCACTGGCAGTCGCTTGAACACCGATGGATCTCCTCAATCGAACA
>DASXFX010000052.1:0-23128 GCA_036489375.1 Binataceae bacterium (SeqCode)
CGACATTTCCCTTGAAAGCGCCGCGCGCATAGGTGGGAGGCGGCTCGATATCGATAAGCCATCGCGAAATAGTAACAGAGGCTTCCGCGACCTCATTTTTGATCTGTACTTCGTCGAGCTTTGCGCTTGAACCGAGCGTGCCTGGATGCACGAACGCCAGGTGCGAAAGATCGAGCAGGTTGTCGATTATTAATTTATAATCGCAGTTAACGTATAGGCGCTCTCCCCGGACGTCCCATTGCGGGTCGTGGAGTACACGCCAATCAGCGATCGAAGCGGGGTTGGCCAAGGAAGGATCGCCCATCCAGATCCAGACGAAGCCCCATTGCTCGACTATCGGATAGACATGGATACCGGCACCCGATGGAATCTGAGATTGGCCAGGCACCTTGATGCAATGGCCTGAACAGTCGAACGTCATTCCGTGATAACCGCATTCGAGAGTGTCTTCGACGAGACGCCCTTTGTGGAGCGGAAAGCCGCGGTGCGCGCAGCGATCTTCGAGAGCAACGATCGCGCCGTCAATTTTTCGGAAGAAAACCACGGGCTCGTTCAACAGGATACGGCCCAATGGACGCCGTTCGATTTCGTGCGCCCAAGCCGCGATATACCAGCAATTTCTTGGAAACATCAAAAACTCCCACTTCCTCTGAGCCCGTTGCGTGTCCGTGGATAACTGGACCATGTCGCGAGTATCAGGAAACGAGGGCTCCTATGAAGGATTCACCCGAATCGCGGGAAGCACGTATTCCGCAACCGGCTACGGCAATCGTGTCGCATCTGGTACGCGATGACAAGGCTGCCAAATATTTCGAAGCACAGAAGGCTATTACCGATGCGGCGCGCAGATTCACGGGATTTGTTGGCACGGAAGTGCTGGGTCCAATTCCCGGATTGCAAGCCGAGTGGGTCGCGATTTTCCGACTCGAATCAAATGAGGCGATGAAACGGTGGCTCGAATGCCCCGAGCATGTGAGCCTCGCGGCACGGATCGAGGAGTGTTTGTCGGAGCCGTCACACATGCTCGTGCTGGCCAGTGATGACGACACTGAACCGCCCGTGGCGATGGTGTTTACTCATCGAATTACAAAGGACAGGGTTGACGACTATCTCAGTTGGCGGCGCCGAGTGATTGCGGCGCAGGCGCAGTTTCCCGGCTATCTCGCGACGGATTTCTTCAAGCCGCATGGCAAGCAGGATGAGTGGATTGATATCGTTCGCTACAAGTCTGCCGCCGGTCTCGCAGCGTGGATGGAGTCGAAGGAACGGCGCGCGCTACTCAAGGAACTCGAGCCCATCGTCGAGAGCATGCACGCTCATCAGGTGACCGGGCTTGAAGGATGGTTCGCACTCAATCGCGAGGCTGACGCGACCAATGACGGGCCGGCTTCGTGGAAGCAAGCACTGGCCGTACTGTTCGCACTCTATCCCACTGTGATGGCGTTGGATTTCCTGACTCCGCTCTGGCGCAATCAGTCGTTTCCGGTGCAGATGCTCATTAGCAACATACTCTCAGTCGTGTTGCTGACCTGGTTAGTGATGCCGGCCGTGAGCCGACTACTCAATTTCTGGCTTGGCGGTTCGACCCGCAATTGGTGGAATGAGCTGCTGGGAATTGGCACTGTGAGCGCCGGCCTCATTTTGTTTGTCTTCATATTCAAGGCGTTGTGAGAGCTTCCGCGTATTTCAGCGCGTAACGCTCCAATCGGTTTGGCAATGCTTGCACCGCCTCGCGGTTGAGTGCTGTACTAGAGCCGATGAGTAACTTATTTCGACTAGTTGTAGTTAGTTGCGGTGCGCTGATTTTTTGCCTCGCCAATGCCGGCCACAGCGACGCTCAAACCGCTCCTGCTCAAAGCCTGCCCGACTATATGAGTGTGATTGTCGGGAAGGTGGCGCCGGCGACAAAGTCACAGGTCGCCGAACAAAATGTACTCGACCTCGATCTCGCGATGTTCGGTATCTACGATCAAGCGCAGACTAAATTCCAGAAGAACTTTCTCGCGCAGCATCCTGTGATCATGGCGTTGTTTAGCGCCAAAGGTGGAAGCCTCACGCTCTACCGTCCCGGCAAGGCTCCGTTGGAGGCTTCAGACGTTCCGATTCCTTACCAGCTGTATAAATCCGTCGGGCACGCGGCGCTAGCGGTCTTCGAACTTGCGGCTTCTCACCTGGGCACGGTCTCCGACTTATCCTGGGAGGCTCCAATGCGCGATTTTCGCACTGCAAATCAGGCCGCTCTCGATAGCCTCGGCGAGATCGGCATTAGTGCCGATGCACGCGATAACCAGCGCAAAATCCTCGACGGCAATATCAAGTTCATGGATGCGAGCCTCGATAAAGGCGGCTACACCTTTGCGGATATCCAGGAATACGCAAAGGAAGAGCGACCCTATCTCACTAAAGATGTCTGGTTGGGCGCGTCAACGCAGGTCGAGCACTGGATGGCGGTAGTCAAGGGCTGGAAAGAGCTGCTAGGCCCGGATTGGGAGAAAACTTACGGTGTCAGCAATACACTGTATGTGGCTCGGCAGAACAACGTGATTTTCAGCGTCCTCGCTCAATTTTTTGGCAAGGAGGCAATGAACACCCGCCTCTTTCTATTCGAAACTTCGGCTTTCGTAACCACGCCGGATCAAATGCTCGACGTGCTTATTCGGACCGTCGCCGATCGCTCGGTCGGCCAAGTCTTTTTTGGCAACTACTACCTGATGGATTATGAGCTAATGGGCGGCGATGGCCGCAAAGCGATACAAGCCGAGGACAAGAAGTACGGTATTCCGGTTTTTCTGCCACCCGCGGTGCCGTTTCATTCCAATGAATGGCCTTTCAGGATCGATCCGAGCCAGGGCGAAGGCCCTGCAACCATCGAAGATATCAAGTAGGCCGGCGAAGGAGCCTGGCGGTTTATTTTCGGCGGCAGTCGAAAATGCGCTGATAAATCCGATCCGGAGTCATCGACGAGTCGAAGAAGCGCACGCCCGTCGCGTTGGTCAACGCATTGGCCAAGGCTGGAGCGATTGGATAAATCGGCGCCTCGCTCATCGACTTGGCGCCGAGCGGCCCGAACGCGTCGTGTGTGTTGGCGAAATAGATTTCGCTGCGCTGCGGCACATCAGCGAAGGCCGGAATGCGGTAGTTACGAAAGGTCGGGTTGATCATCCGCCCAAGGTCATCGAAGACCATTTTTTCCTGAAGCGCCCAGCCGAGTCCCTGCGCGATCGCGCCTTCGATTTGAGCCTTGCATTGCATTGGATTGATAATTACACCGCCGTCGGCGCCGTGAACGCTCTGCAAGACGAGGATTTCGCCGGTGACACGATTGACCGCGATGCGAAAGCCTTGCACTTGAAAGGTTACACTGCGCGGAGTGCCGTACGCCTTGCGCACGGCTTCGAGTGGGCGTCCGGCGCGGCGAGCGGTCGCGGCAAATTCTGCCAGCGGAACACGAGTGTCATTGTAGGTAACGGCGTCGTGCTCGAGACGG
This sequence comes from Binataceae bacterium (SeqCode), assembly GCA_036489375.1. Lineage (GTDB taxonomy): Bacteria > Desulfobacterota > Binatia > Binatales > Binataceae > JADMIL01. The sequence continues at coordinate 3,488 of DASXFX010000052.1, forward strand.
CACGCATCACGAGCGACCGCATAGTTGTTTGAGGCGAAGTTCAACATTCTCTCGCGTAGAGCTTCGGCAGCCAGACGGACCGCGTTTCCAGCGACTACTGTACCCGCGCTGGCAAACGCGCCGGTGTCATACCCGGTGCAATCGGTGTCGGCATGGACGACGTGCACTCGCGCGGCGGTGCTCTTAAGGACACTCGACGCGATTTGCCGATGAACCGTCGTGGTTCCGTTGCCGAACTCGACGGTGCCTATTGCCAGATGATAGTTGCCGTCCTCGCCAAGGCAGAGTCGCGCCTCCGAACGATGCTCGGTTGGCGGAACCGCGCCATGCATCGAAATCGCCATACCGGTGCCTTTTAGCCAGTCGGCGCCGTCCGGAGCTTCGACGCCATTGCCGCGATTCATCGCCGTTTGCACCAGATCGAGGCATTGATCGAGACCATAGCTGCCAAACTCGGTGTCAGTGGTGGCATCGCTCTCAGAGATCATCTGATCGTCCGGCTTGACCACGTTCAGGCGTCGAAATTCAAACGGATCCACCTTGAGCGTACGGGCCAATTCGTCCATCGCAGACTCGACTGCGAAGATGGTCTGGGTCATGCCGTAGCCGCGGATCGCGCCAGCCGGCAACATGTTGGTGTAAACGGCGTAACCGTCCACTTTCTTATTGCGACAGCAATAGATTGCGACCGCCTCGCCGCAAGCCGCGTATAAGGTTTCGCCGCCATGATTGCCGTAGGCGCCGGTGTTGGAAACGACGCGCATTTGGATCGCGGTCAGGGTGCCATCGGAGCGCGCGCCGACTTTCACTTTCACATTCATCGGATGGCGCGTGGTGGAGGCGATGAACTGCTCCTCGCGAGTAAACTCCAGCATGACTGGACGACCGGTCTGGAGTGTAGCGAACGCGCAGATGTCTTCCGTCAGCACTTCCTGCTTGCCGCCGAAGCCGCCGCCCACCCGTTCGCAAAAGACGCGAACGCTGTCAGGCATAAGATTGAACAGGTAACAGAGCTTCTGCTTGGTAATGTGTGGCGTCTGACTGCTGGTGCGGACGTGAAGCCGATCCCGGTCGAGCCAGGTGAGAGAGCAGTGTGTCTCGAGATGCGCGTGCTGCACTCGATGAGTAGTGTAAGTGGCCTCGTGGATCGCGTCGGCCGCTTTGAATCCCTCCTCGACGTCGCCGACATTGCCGTGGATTTCGAGCAGGATATTCTGCCCTGGGCGCCGGATGCGCGATTCCGGGCCCTTGTCGTGGATGATAGGTGCGCCTTTGCTCATCGCTTGTTCCGGATCGAAAACCGCAGGCAGCAGATCGTAATCGATTTCGAGTTTGCGGCATCCCTCCTCTGCCGCGCCTTCGCTTTCCGCGACGACCGCGGCGACTCGTTGGCCGACGAATCGCACCACGTTGTCGAGCAGGTAAGTGTCGTTGGGATCGACGTGATAGTCGTCGTGGGTGGCCGAGGTGTATAGCAGCCGCGGGACGTCCTCCCAGGTGTACACACCGCGCACGCCCGGCACCGCGAGGGCAGCATCTTTGCGAATTGCGGTGATGCGCGCGTGAGCGTGCGGCGACCTTGCGAGCTTCAGATGGAGCAACCCCTCGATCGCGGTATCGAGCGTGTAGCGGACCTTGCCAGTAACGATCCCTTCGGCCGCGGGAGCCGGTAAGTCCGCACCGCAAGACTTACCTGGGCGATCCGCTTCGACGACGGCCAGGCCATGTATGGCGTCTTCGATCGCGTGGTAGCCGGTACAGCGGCAGAGATTCCCCTTGAGCGCTCGTGGAAGGTCGTTGAGGTCGCGCTCATTCAGGCTGGCTGCCGTCATAATCATGCCGGCCGTGCAAAACCCGCATTGGAATCCGGCGGCTTGCATGAACGCACGTTGCATCGGATGCAGTTTGCCATTGGGCGCTAAGCCCTCAATCGTGGTCACTTGATGGCCGTCGGCGCGAAACGCCGGAATGAGGCAGCTATGCACGGGGACGTTGTCGAGCCATACCGTGCAGGCGCCGCAGTCGCCCGCGTCGCATCCCTTTTTGACTCCGAACCATCCCATCTCCCGCAGGAAAGTTCGCAGGCATTGTCCCGCACGTGGCTCTTCCGAGAACGTCTTGCCGTTGACCAGATAACTCAAGAGTGTCCCTTGAGCGCCAGTTCGCGGCGAATCTCCTCTGCGAAGTGTAGCGTCATGTGCTTCCGATATTCAGGTGTCCCGTGGACATCGTCGAAATACTGAGGAATTTCGCGCTCGATCCGCGCACGCAAGTCGTCCGCGCCGGGAGGTCTCGCAAACTCGAACCGATGCGGCCGCTCGGTCGAAGCAGAAACCGTCAGCATGAAGACTCCAAGCTGGGAATCCAAAGTGCCGGCCAGGAGCGCAGTAGAACGTCCAAGGTGAGTCAGGGATATGCGGCGAAAGCTGGATCGTTTGCGCAGCGCAGAGGCTGGTAGATAGATGCTTCGCAGCAAATCTCCGGGTTGCAGAACATTCTTGTGGTTGCCCGTCACGAAATCTTCGGCGGCCACTTCGCGCTCGCCGCCGTGGGGCTGCAAAATTTTGCAAACACCCTCAAGGGCCACAGCCAACGAAATCATTGGGCCTGCCGGCAAAGACATGCAGATGTTCCCGCCGACGGTGGCGGTGTTCCAAATCTTGAATGAGGAAAGGAACGAACGGCAGCATTGCTCGATCAGTGGCGCACCGATCCAATCCGCCGGAGGCGTCAAGGCTACAAGCTTGGCGATCGTGCAGCTGGCAGCAATCTCAACGCCATGTTCGCTGACCGTCAACGGCTGCCAGCCGAGTCCTTCGATATCGATTAGGCGACGCAAATGCGGTTGCGGCTCGGAGAACAACCACGTGCCTCCGGCGAGCCACGCGTCGCCCTCGCGCCAATCGCTTGCCTGTTCGTGAAGGTTGGGGCGTGCGATCTCCTTGATAGTATTCAGGTCCATTCGCGGCACCCAGACAACGATGCAGTACTAACAATCAAACAATGCCAACCAACTGATTTTGGATAGGCGCCTACCTAAATCCGCTCACGAACTTCCAGGATGTCGCCTTCGATTTGTTCAGTTACAAATTGTGTGCCGGGGCGGGGACGAGTCGATGAAGCGGAGATCGAATTTGCGACGTTTCGTTTTAACGGTTAAGTGCGAGCCTACTATGTCGAAGGCGCTCGGAGCATTTGGACAGGGCACCCTTAATCAACATCCTTAGTGTCAAATTTCTGGCGCTTTGCTGATTTTCTGCCGATCGGAATGGGACTGCTCAGGCTTCGACCAAGTCTGTCTGTCGATTGAAATGGAACCTATGAGCCGAAAGGAAAACGGGAATAGGATTGCCCGGGTGTGGCGCAAGACTCGAAACTTTTCATCTGACGCGCCCGACGACGACTCATGGGCGTGCTATTGCTCGTCGAGCGTGTAGAGTTCCTGTGCCTTCGCGATACCCCGCAGCGCGTAACGGCCAACCGATACCAGGCGCTGCCGATCCGTCGAATGGGCCGCAGCCACAAGAGCCTCCGAGAGCAATACATCGCGCTCGACCGACCGACACATCGCGGCAATGCGGCTTACTTCGTTGACGGCCGGGCCAACGACTGTAAAGTCCAATCGCTCCAGGCTGCCGATGTTGCCGTAAAAGACCTCGCCAACATGCAAGCCAAGATAGACCTCGGTGACGGGTCGTCCGGTTTTGGTGCGGCGTGAGTTGAGTTCCGCGACAGATCGGCGAACGGCCAGGGCGGCGTCCAGCGCGACGTGGGCGGCCTCGCCCATATCATCAGCGCGAAAGATCGCAAGGATGCCGTCGCCGATTAGCTTCAACACGTCACCGCCGCCGGCGTGGACCGCCGAAATCACTACTTCGGCATAGTCATTTAGCAGTGGAATTATTTGGTCGGGAGCCGCGGTATCGGTGATCCTGGTGTAACCGCGCAGGTCGCTATACCACAGCACTGCGTCAATTTGTTCGGCGACCCCCCGTTCGATCCGTCCGCTCAAGACCAGCCGCCCGGCATCGCGACCCAGATAGGTCTCGGCGATAGTGACAGCGATGCGGGCCAGCGACACGCTCTTTAATGCGGCCGCGAGCGAGTCAGCGAGGCGCTGTAGCATCACTACATCGTTCTCGTCGAAGCCGGCCGCATCGTCCGAAGTCCAGTAGGAATAAATCGCATCCATGTCGCCCACACTGCCAGCCGCCGGGAAGCGAGTGACCAGGGCAACGAAGTCAGTCATACCTTGAGCGCGCAACTCAGCGAAGGAATCGAAATCAGGCGTCTCATCGGATATGACTGGCTCAGTCAGACGTCGGCGCAACATGGACCGGTTGGTCTCGACCATGTAGTACAGCGGGCTACGCCGCCATCCCTCGGCGTTAGCGCCCTCCCTGGTACGTCCATATTCAAGCACCTCGGCTTGCGCGGTGCCGCGATTCCAGCGGAAGGCGCGGCCTTCATAGATAGGATGGAGAGTGTCAACCAATACGATCGCGCGCGACAAAGGTACGCTCGCTTCGAGCAGACGCTCACAGAAGCCCTCGACTATTTCGGCTTCACCCAGGCCAGCCAGGCTCTTTTCGGTCAGCCACGCCGTTAGTGCAGCCAACAATGCGTCGTCAGGTAGCATTCTTCCTCAAAGCCTGGGATTCACGAGCCACTCGAAGTCATCGAGCATCGATCGATGCTGCCTGGTCGTTATCGAAGAGCGATTCCCGCCGACCCGCGGCGGGATCATTTTCTGTGCGTTACCTGGCGACCCAGCCGCCATCGATTATCATCGAATGCCCAGTCACAAACGACGAAGCCTCGGAGAGGAGCCAAACCACGCCTTCGCCGATCTCTGCAGGCTGGCCCAGGCGGCCGACCGGCTCACCCATCATCAAATCTCTCTCGTCCATCTGGCCGCTATCCATGATGCGAGCGACCATCGGCGTCTGGATTACACCGGGGCAGACGCAATTGACCCGGATATTCTTCTGCGCGTATTCGAGCGCAGCGGTCTTGGTCAATCCGATGACCCCGTGTTTCGAGGCGTTGTAAGCTGAGTTACCTTCGAAACCAACCAGGCCGGCGATCGAGGCGGTATTGACGATGGCGCCGCCGCCCTGTTTCAGCATCTGCGGGATCTCGTATTTCATGCAGAGAAAGACGCCTTTGAGGTTGATCGCAATCGTGCGGTCGAAGTTTTCTTCCGAGGCGGTGGCGGTATCGGTCCCCATACGCCCTTCGATCCCGGCGTTATTGAAGGCGCCATCGATCCGCCCGTAGGTCTCAACCGTTTTGTTGACCATCATCTCGACTTGTTTGGAGACCGACACATCAGCAGCGACACAACTGGCAGTGCCGCCCGCCTCCTTGATCATCGCAACGGTCTTCTCTGCCCCCTCGGGCACATAGTCGGCGATCATGATCTTGGCACCCTGGCCCGCGAGCAGGAGTGAGGTCGCCCGTCCGATTCCTGAGCCGCCGCCGGTCACGAGTATAACCTTGCCTTGAAGTTTTTCAGCCATAATTTCTCCTCTGTCGTTTATGCACGTTTCTGGTCGACTGGAATCCTGCTTGTCTTCGACGCAGTTCGCAAACTTACTGGTTCAGCTTGGATCAAAGCCCTTATCGCGTTGACTGACAAACAAAATCCATCGCTTAATCAGATCGACCAAAAATGCGTTCTGCGCAAGGGGCGCGATCCGAGTCGCGAAAATAGGGCATTCGATTTTCGAAAACAGCAGGTTTACTAACCCGGGCCCGGGTGACGCGGGCCGCGATATCTGGATGCACCGAAGATCTCCCTTAAGAGCCTTTCTGTCCTCGGTGTTACCGGTGGTACCCTACCTTGCCCCCGGGGCTTTGCTGGTACTGCTCGACGCCTTGGCACTCCTTCGGGTCGCATGATGATTCACTACGGCTGCCTTGATATCCTCCGCCGTGATAACTGTCGTTGGTCTGGCTTTGACGCTCAGCGTGCTCACGACCGCAGGGGTTTCGAGTGGGCTTGTGAAAATCAAAGGCAAATGGTGGAGTCCTGTCTTAGTCAGAGGATCCGATGGACATTAGTAACGTCGCACCGCTAGGAGTTGCACTACTCGGTCTGCTGTTGGGAATGCGTCACGCAACCGATCCCGACCACGTGGTCGCGGTCACCACCATTTTGAGCCGTGAAACTCGTCTTGGCGCGGCCGCACGTGTCGGCGTGATATGGGGGCTTGGCCACACACTGACGGTGCTGCTAGTCGGTGCCGCGATCATAGTCTTCAAGATTGCTATCCCGACCCGGCTCGGACTCGCGATGGAATTCGCGGTCGCGGTTGTACTCATTCTGCTTGGCATCGGCGCCGCATTCAGGTTGCTACGCCGCTTCGCGCGACATATCTCGGGCGATCGTTTACATCACTCGGATTCTATAGCTTTGCATTCACACCATCATGCTCACTTGAATGCTACCCACGATCATCCACATATCCATTTGCGGTCTCACGATCATCATCCCGATGATTTAGTCAACCCGCTTTCTGATGAGCCTAAGATTTTAGACGAGATGGCGCCGCGATCATTCGCTGCGCGAAGCCCACTGTTGCGGTCCTTCAGCGTCGGTCTGGTTCACGGGTTGGCTGGAAGCGCCGCAATTGCTTTGTTAGTTCTCAGTGCAATTCCTCAACCGCTATGGGCAACGCTATACCTGGTGGTCTTTTGTCTCGGCACTATTGTCGGAATGGGGCTAATCACAACCGCCATCGCAATGCCATTCATGATGGCGTCGCGCCGGATGTCTTGGCTTCACGAAGGTTTCGTCACCAGCGCCGGACTGCTAAGTTTTGGCTTCGGAATGTTTCTGGCGTATCAGATAGGAGTGGTCGATCGGCTTTTCAGTAGTGCTCCGATCTGGACGCCGCACTGACGAAGGATACTCGTTCGCTCGAGTCAGTATCAGGTGAAAACGCTACATAAGAAGCTCGTTCGCTGGACGAGAACCTTTCGCGGTCTGAACCATGCCGATTCGCTATTGCTCTATGCCGGTTCCACCCCTCGGGCCGGCTCCGCCGTGTGGCACAGCCATCCGCGAAATCATCTTCCTCACGTCCATGTCGAAGTAGCAAAGCCTGACGACGAGAATGCCGAAGAACCACCACATCGGCATTTCGATGGCCATGAGCATCATGATCACGCCGGCGACGGCCACAGCGATCACGAAACCGACCGTCCACCCGATCTTGAACATGACGATTCTCACGACGCCGGCCATTGGCACTTCGTCGTATCCGCTGCGCGTCTGCGCGTCTCGCAGGAACTGCTGGCCTACGCTAAGTGTGAGATCTGGGTCACTCTGCACGACCTCGCAGACAGCGCCATAGCATTTAGTCCCGCATCCTCTGCCCGAGCTCCACCCGACCGCGTTTAGCCTTTCTAGACATCATCGGAATTTAACCATCTTCGCAGAGGTGGAGTCGCCGCGATCCGTCACTGGAAGGCGCGGTGGCCTATTCGCCCTGAATGCGCTTCGCTTCTGAACGCGCTTTGGAGCCGACGGAGAGTTTCGCCTTGAGCAATTCATACCGGGTTGCATTCGTGCTGCCTGCGGTGGCGCTGATGCTTATCCTTCAGGCACCACTTATGAGCGCCCTAGCACAATCCTCTTTGCCGCCTTTCAACGGCATCGTCGAAGATGCCCTGCGCCGGCCGGTGCCTGACGTCGTTGTAACTCTGCTCGCATCAGACGGTCGCATGATCGCCGAAGCAGTCACCGACGGACACGGCCAGTTTCGTCTCCCTCATGGTCAAGCCGGGACCTATGCACTAAAGACCCGCAAGAAGGGTTTCAAGGCGACAACCACCGTAATCGCCCTGCCGAGCAGCGTGAGTAAGCCCTTGGAACTGGTGCTCGAATCCGAGATAGCTCTTAATGTTCCAATCAAGGCCGGTAGAGTCCGCGCCCAGAATGGGCTCTCTCATACCGGCAACAGCAAATACACCATGACTTCCGAGGACATCGGCAACCTTCCCGCCGGGGAAGCGACACCGCTCAACGACGTCTTGCTGCAAATGCCCGGGGTCGCGCTCGATCAGAACCAGGAGATTCATATCCGCGGCGAGCATGCTGGCATTCAGTACCAGATGAACAACATCATGTTGCCGCTTGATATCAACAACGATCCCACCTTCACCCAGTTGCTGAATTCGTATTTTGTAAGCTCCGTGAGCCTGATCGATGGAGTGCTGCCTGCCCGATATGGCTATCGCACATCTGGTGTCGTCGAGATCCAGACCAAGAACGGATGCGACGGTGGCCGCAACAATTTCAGCGTGTACGGAGGCATGTACGATACTGCGGAGCCGAGTTTTCAGCTCCAAGGATGCGACGGCAGGTTCAGCTATTATCTGACCGGCCTCTATTTGTATTCCAGTCTGGGGCTGAGTTCCGCCACTCCGGGCCACGATCCGATTCATGACACTGTTAATCAAGGGCAGGGGTTTACCTATCTCACCTACGAGCTGAATCCTTCGACGAAACTAAGCTTTATCGGCGGAATGACCGTGGCGGATAATGAATTTCCGAATCAGCCGGGACTGCCGCCGCTCTACCAGCTCGAAGGCGTTAATCCTGCCACCTATCCATCGAGTGCGATCGACTCAAGCCTGGATCAGCAGGATTACTATGGGGTGCTTGCCCTGAGTGGTGCCGTTGGAGAGAAGATCAGTTATCAGTTGGCCTATGCGACCCACTATAACAAACAGGCCTTCAATCCCGACCCCATTGGCGATCTGATCTACCAGGGTATCTCCCCCAAAGTATTCAATAGCGATCTCGCCAACACGCTTCAGGGCGATACCACCTATCACCTCGGAGACCACACCTTCGCGGCGGGGTTCTATCTTGGAGAATACGGTGTAGAGTCGGACAATACTTCCCAGGTTTTCAAAGAAAACAGTGCTGGCGGGCAGATTCCCCCGTTTGTGCCGATATCCGTCGTCGCGAATCTGAACAAAATCAATATCCTGTTCGGATTCTATTTGCAGGACGCCTGGCAAATCACTGACAAGTTCAGCGTCAATTTCGGTTCACGCTGGGATCGCGCCGATGGTTTCGTTGACGCCAGCCAGTTCAGCCCCACGATCAATTTTGTCTATAAGGCGCGTCCCGACACGACCCTTCATGCGGGCTTCGCGCGCAACTTTCAGGTGCCGAACTTTCAGGGTATCTCCGCCGGAACCTCCAAATTAAACGGTACTAGTGGGGGATCAGACATACCCGTGAGCACGACCCTCGACGCCGAGACTGACTACACCTGGGACGTCGGTTACACTCATCAGTTCACGCCGCATCTGCAGTGGGCGCAGGATAGCTACTTTCGCATCGATCGTCATTATATCGATGAAGGTGAGTTTGGCTTTGTACCGCTCGATGCACCCTTTAACTATGTGCGGGGTTACGGCGCAGGAATTGAAAACACGCTGACCTACAACACGCGCAATTTCGGCCTGCGAGCGACCGCCTTCGTGGCACGGGAGGAAGACCGTGGCGTGGCGACGGGACAATATAACTTTCCACCACTCGCACAGCTTCAATACATCGACCAACATTATATTATCCTCGACCACACGCCGCTGCTGGGCATGTCGGGCGGCGTCGCCTATCGATGGCACGACTACAAATTCACCCTTGATGGACTTTATAGCAGCGGTCTGCGCGGTGGCTTCGCCAATACCGACCAGCTCCCCGTGGTGTGGCAGATCAATCTGGGGGCCGTGAAGAAATTCACGCTGCCTGCTATCGGCGAACTGGAAAACCGTATAGCCCTCATCAATATCTTTGACCGCACTAATTTGATCCGTCCGGCGACCGGAATCGGCGTCTTCCAATCCGCCTACGGCCCACGGATATCGCTGTACGATGGGCTCACGGTCCCGCTTCCTTCAATGTAAAAGGTGACGGAAGACACGAGATTCGTGTAAGTAACCTTCGGGCGCGCTGGACGTCTTCCGACAGCACCGCACTATCTGAACGAAGTTCGGGCGCCTATGGCGATGCGGCGCTTACCTTAGAACCGCGGCGTAGCAGCACCGCCGACAATGCAGCTATCGCAATTGCGACCAGCAGCAGCACCACAGCGAACCACAGATAGGTCTCGATCTCAGTGCCGATCACCGCCGCCAGCGCGATGAACGCGCTGACCCAGTAAAAGCTGCGGTCGAAGTGAACTCCTGCTAGAAAACAGGTGACTGCTAGCACCAAAATGATCGTCAAGGCGACTGCGTTCGTCGCCATCTGGCCCCTCGCATGCTGCATAAACAGGATCTTCACCGCCACTATCGGCCCGAGCCAATGAAGCGCCTGGCGCAACAGAATTCGCCATAGCGCGATTTCATAGGCCCGTCCCCCTGCTAATTCATGCACCAGACACGCGATGCCGAAGATCGGAAACATTGCGCACCAGTAGTACAGCGCGCTGTCGCTCGAATAGTTCGACAGAAAAAGACCGATCATCACCATCACGCCCAGCACTCCAACGACGAGCAGCCGTTGTACGAATACTGATTCTAGACGACTCGCCCAAGTGGTGATGCGCGCCTGCGGCGTCGGTGGTATCGAAGGCTGCGGCCGCGCGCTTGAAGCTTCGGCAGTAGGGGGATGTTCAGGTTCGTTGATGCTCACGTTTTACTCAAATTGTTGAAGTCGCGTTTCTGTCTTGATCTCCGCTTTGCGATCAAGGCTATGGACGCACTTCATAGTATGCATTGATCGGGTTCTCGAAGTCGCGCGTTGTAAAGCGGGTGAAGCCAGCTTCCGCTGTCATTTTTCGCGCGACCGGTTCGGGGAAACCAAGAGTACCTAGTCCCATGCCGTCTGGTTCCGACAACGCTGAGGACATGCAACAGATCACCGAGAATCCGTACATTACTGACGCAAGTGGATTCTCTGCCAGGTTTTGCTCGAATGTCGGGGCCCCGTGAACGTCCGCGATTAGCCAGGTCCCGTCGGGTTTGATCGCGCCGCGGATCGCCTTGATTACCAGGTCGGGCCGCGTCATGTCATGCAGGCAATCGAAAGTCGTGATGAAATCGAAGCTTCCATCTGCTGGGAGCGGATCGGTGGCCGCATTGTGAAAAGTGATGTTTTTGATGCCCGCTTCCTTCGCGTTCTCCGTTGCGCGCGTGAGCGCGATCTTTGCAATTTCGTAGCCGTGGAAGTTTGAACGCGGATAGGCTTTGGCCATCTCGATTAATGCGACGCCGGCGCCGCATCCGACGTCCGCGACCTTGGCTCCCGACTGCAACTTGCCGACGACTCCGTCGAGTTTGGGCAGTGCGTTCGGAACCAGTTGCGTCCGGAACCACGGCGCCAGTAACCGTTCAACGCCGCGATTCACCTCGGGACCAAGCTGATCGTACGTCAGTCCCTTACCACTCTTGAAAGACTCGGGCAGCAGATTGAGCACCGCCATCTGTTGTGGCAGCGCACAGAATCCGCCGGCCAGAAAGAAGGGGTTGTTCTCGTTCGCCAATACCAGCGCGCTCTCAGCGCTCAGTTCGAAACGCCCATCGCCTTTGTAGTCGATCAGGCTGGCGGCCGCCTGCCCATACAGCCATTCGCGAACCCAGCGCTCGTGTAGTCCCGTCTTTTCTGCGAATTCCTTGCTCGTGATCGCGCCGGCGCCACTTAGCGCTTGATACAAGCCCATCCGATCGCCAAGATAGATCATTGCCGATACGAGGGCGCCACTCAGTAGCCCGAAAACATGCTCGGCGGTCTTCTTCGTCTTATCGATATCGATCTTCTCTGGTAGGCCACTCATATTCTTAACCTCGTACCGGTGTTTGTTACTCGCAAACGTGTCGCATTTCTCAGGATTTCCTAGCAATAAACATCAATGCCGCATCAACCAGTTATATGAATGCGGCGCGGAAACCCCCGACCGCTTCGACCCTGCTAGATGCCCTCGCCTAAGCTTGCCGATAGCACGCGCTCATCTTGCGGTATCGTGAAGCGCGCGCTTGAGTGCGCTATCCCGATCGGCCTTGAATTGCTTCGACACTGTCGCCGACGGCGCGAATAGATCGAACCCATGAAACGCCCCTGGATAAACGTGCAGCTCAGTCGGCACGCCCGCCTGGATGAGACGCTGCGCGTATTCGATATTCTCGTCCACAAAAAGATCGAGTGCGCCAACTGGTATGTAGGCCGGCGGCAGCTTCGATAGATCGGTAGCTCGCGACGCCGCCGCATAAGGCGATACGTCGGCCCCTCCGCCGTCGCGGCCCAGGTAAGCTTTCCAGCCGAGGCGGTTGCTCTCGCGATTCCACATGCGTGGGTCGGTAATCGCATAACTGGCCGCGGTAATGTTTCGATCGTCGATCATCGGGTAGATCAGGAGTTGGAGTGCGACCTGCACTTCTCCGCGATCGCGCGCCATCAATGCCAACCCCGCACACAGCCCGCCTCCACCGCTGGCCCCTCCAATAGCGATCCGCGAGGGCTCGACGCCTAGCTCGCCGGCATGGCTGAACAGCCACTTCAATCCGGCATAGCAATCCTCGACCGGTGCCGGAAACGGATGCTCCGGCGCTAGTCGATAATCCACCGACACCGCCACGCAGCCGACTCTCTTCACCAGTTGCTTCATCAGCCGGTCGTCTTGCTCGATGTCTCCCATCACGTATCCGCCGCCGTGAATCCAATACAATGCGGGCAGCTTGCTCGGCTGTTCATTTGGCCGATAGACGCGGATCCGCACCGCGGGATCGCCTTTGGCACCCGGCGCAAATTCATCCTTGCTGCTTACGCCTTCGACCGCGGGCAAGCTCGCCAGCAGCGCCGTCACCATTTTGTTCATCTTGACCCGGGCTGCGGGAATCTTGCTGAGATCCAGCGGACGGTCAGTCGGCATCTTCTCCACCGCGACTCTCAGCTCAGGGTCTAATTGCTCGATGAAGTTCATAGTCGGATCTCCCTCAGCGGTATTCAACGGATGTCGCGAAGGTTATCGCACGATTCCACGAGGATGGAAAACGGCGATGATCGTCGCGCACGTACCTCAAACCTGTTTGCTGTCTCTTCGCTTTCCTTGTCGATTGTAGTCTCCTCGCTATTGACGCTAAAGGCACTAATCACTTCGACTCTTAGCTCGAAGCAAGGTATAAACCGCTACTACTTTGCAGCAGTGCCAGAGGTTCGCATCGTGCGCCGATCGACAAACCGCTCCCCTCAAAATCCGGATCGACTGCTGGATCGTTATGTTCCATGGGAGCAACGCTGGCGCACCGGTCGGGCGTTGCGGGAACGGACTCCTCGCGAAATGCATGCGGGATGGAACGCGCCGAAGAACCGTCGCGATCCCGTCGATCTCCTGATCAAATCCAACGAAACGCGCCTCCCCGATCTCGTGCCGATTCGTTACGGGCGTATGCTCACCTCCCCGTTCGCATTCTTGCGCGGGTCCGCCGCGGTGATGGCTTCCGACCTCTCGCGTACTGCCAAAACCGGTATTCAAGTGCAGGCCTGCGGCGATTGCCACCTGATGAATTTCGGCGCGTTCGCCACTCCCGAACGCCAGCTTATCTTCGATATCAACGACTTCGACGAGACTCTGCCGGCCCCGTGGGAGTGGGACTTGAAGCGTCTCGCCGCGAGCTTCGCGGTCGCCGGCAAGTACATCAATCTCAACCGGCGCGACGTTCTCGCGGCGAGCGAATCCGCCGTTCGCTCTTATCGCAAATCGATGATCAGGTATTCACGGATGCGCGTGCTCGATATCTGGTATGACCACATCGATGTCGATCAATTCATCAAAGGCCTCGCCAACCCGCAATGGCAAAAACGATGGCGCGAGCGTATTGCCAGGGAGCGTGCGCGCAGTGTCATCGAGCACGATTTTCCCAAGCTCGCCGCGCGCCGTGGTCAGCACCCGCGCATCAAGGATAATCCGCCGCTGATTTTTCATTTGCCCGAAGTCCGCGACCAGCGCTTTCACCATGCGGTCACTGCCGGACATTTGGCCTATCTGGAATCGCTCGCGCCGCAATATCGCACGATACTCGAGCGCTACAAGCTGGTGGATATCGCGATGAAGGTAGTCGGGGTCGGTAGCGTCGGCACTTTGTGTGCGATCGCCCTCCTTATGGCTTCCGACGACGACCCGTTGTTCCTTCAGTTCAAGGAAGCGAATGCCTCCGTGCTCGAGCCCTACGCCGGAGCTAGCGAGTATAAGAATCATGGTCAACGCGTGGTCGTGGGCCAGCGCTTCATGCAGGCCGCGAGCGATGTGCTTCTCGGTTGGAGCCATGGAGAACTGCGCGGGCGCGACTTCTATTTGCGTCAACTTCGCGACATGAAGATGTCGATCATCATGGAGGCGATGGACCGCGACACGCTAAGGTACTATGCCAAGGTCTGTGGACGAGTCTTGGCCCGGGCCCATGCGCGATCCGCAGATCCTGCCATAATTGCGGGATATATGGGCAATTCAGCGATCTTCGATGAAGCCGTCGCGCAGTTCGCGAGGGACTACTCGGCCCAGACCGATCGCGATCACGAAAGCCTCGTCGAGGCCGTTCGCAGCGGCCGCATCGAGGCGTCTTCACAGTAACCTTGCGCTGGCTCGCACATAATTCATGAGTACTGCAGAAACGCCCCTCGAAGCTCTCTTCACCCAAGGCGGACCCGGCGCGCGCATGATGCATCGCCTGCGCCTCCTCAGTCCCGATCTCGAAGTAGCATCGTGGCGCGCCGCCATCACGCTCGCGATCCTTAGTTGGTTGCCGCTGCTAGTCCTGACCGCTATGGAAGGTCTGCTCTTCGGCGGATCTATAATTCCCTTCGTCAAGGACATCGCTGCACATACCCGCTTCTTGCTCGCGGTCCCACTCCTGGTCCTCGCCGACATCCCCGTCGGCTTTCGGCTGCGCGAGATGGTGCGCCAGTTCCTTCGGTCCGGCTTGATCAGGGAACCCGATCGTTCGCGCTTCGAGCAGATTCTCGTCGATGCGGTCGCCCTGCGCGATTCGCGCCTCGCTGAGATCCTCGTCGTCGCGGGCGCCTACATCACGACCTCCCTGATCTTCACCCATGGACAACTCCAACTCGGCAGCACCTGGTACACCCCCGACGCGACCAACCACCTTTCGTTCGCGGGTTACTGGTATGTGATGGTCGCGCTCCCGATTTTCCAGTTTCTGATCTTTCGCTGGATCTGGCGGATGTTCAATTGGGCGCTCTTTCTTTGGAAAGTGTCGCGGCTCGACCTCAGACTTTCCGCCGCTCATCCCGACGCCGCCGGCGGGCTCGGCTTTCTCGGCAAAAGCTTGATCCCGTTCGGTGCGATCAGCTTCGCTCTTAGCACCGTGGTCTCGGGCGCAATCGCCAGCCGCGTCCTCTTTGCCGGCGCGCACCTCGAATCGTTTGCATTCGTCTACGTCGCCCTGTTGCTTGTCACTCTCCTCATGTTCGCCGGCCCCCTCGTGATCTTCACACCTAGACTGTTCGATCTGAAGTACCAGGGCATGCTTAAGTACGGCGTCCTCGCCGATCGCTATACTCGCCTCTTTGAACAGAAATGGATCGAGCTTGGCGATCTTGCTGAAGCTGACGAATCGATTCTCGGCTCCGGCGATATTCAATCGCTCGCCGACCTTGGCAGCAGTTTCGAACTGGTCCGCAAGATGCGCGTGTTTCCGGTCGAGCGGAGCGATTTTATCGCGCTGGCGATTCCCGCTATCCTGCCCGCGCTGCCGCTGTCCCTGACCGTGATGCCGCTGACCGAGATCATCAAGGATTTGCTGCACCTGATTGGTTAACTTGATCAAGCGGCGCGAACGATCACGCGATGAATCCTCACTGAAACACAAAACCGGCCCTTTCAGCTCTCCTTCAATACGGCGAAAAAGTCCGCTAAAGCCTTGCACAGGAAAACCGTTTGAGCTATCGACGGAATTGGAATTGGAAAGTCACTATTAGTTCCAGGTTAAAGGAATTCGCTATGTTATCCATCTCATTGAGAGCCTGCACCGCTCTGCTATTTCTCGCTCTCATGTGCCTCATGCCCGGTTGGCCAAGGGATATTAATGCCGCCGAGGTCGCAAAGCCTCAGATCCCAACTCAAAATTTCGAATGGAACGGGACCTTCATGGTTCCAGGAGAACTAGTACCGGTTGTTACTGATCTCACCATCCGCGGCATGTGGCAGAACGGATATTTTAACCTTTACATGGAGCAAGGATTTGAAGGAGATGAGTATTGGGTTGAAAACCTGATTTACCGGAATCACCTTTATACGATTACCCATAACTGGCCCAACCTTGGCCCGCCCGTTACTGGAGTTTGTTATAAGTCGCTGAACGAAGTTACGGTGCAGGGGTTAAACGGGGTCCTGGAGAGTTCGCAGCTCGTCGGCCTCGAAACAATCGACGGGACCCCTATGAATCATTTCAGGGCCTCCTGCATCAGTAAATCGCAAATCCTCGGGCTGCCGCTGCCGGCTGTCACCGTCAACATCTTTTCGGATATTTATGTTCAGCCCGATCAACCGCAATTCTTTGAGCGCTGGCTGCAATTCGGCGATGCCGTCGGCCTTAGCAAACAACATGATGAGTGGTTCTTTTTTGACCAACAGAACGACCATCCAGAGCAGATCCAGTTGCCCTCGCAATGTAGTAAGTTTCCATTCTTGTTATTGCAGGGGCCTTGCAGCAACCTTACCAATTAAAGTGAAGGCCGTTCAGCTTTGACCTCGGTACACCCGAACTAATATCGCTTTATACTGGTTAGGCCGTTTTCCTGGACCAACACTTTGTCTACGGGGCAGGCGTCTGCCAACGCAAAGCGATGCTGCAATAAACATCGCCCGCGTTCGCTGAGAGTCCTCCGACGCCGTGCGCCCTTAGGCGAGTCTCAAACCTGTAACGAGAAGACTGTCCAGGAAATTCACGTTTAATCGCGGCGGCTCATCGCTTTCTCACTCGAACCGCGCCAGCTAAGCTCATCGATTCGTGCTCTTGCTCGATTTCGCTACACTTGCCCACACTCGTTATGGAGTCTGAACCAATCTTCACCGCTGCCACTGCGGCTTCCTTCGAGGTCTCACCCGAGTCGCCGCAACCGCACAAGTGGCTGGTCGCGGCCGCCGTCCTCCTCGGCGCTATCCTCACGATCCTCGACGGCTCGATCGTCAACGTCGCGCTGCCCTATATGCAGCGCAGCTTCGGCGTCGGCGTCGGCCGCATAAGCTGGGTCGTCACCAGTTACCTCGCCGCCGTCAGCGTGATGATTCCGATGAGCGGATGGATTGCCGTCCGCATCGGGCGT
This sequence comes from Binataceae bacterium (SeqCode), assembly GCA_036489375.1. Classification (GTDB taxonomy): domain Bacteria; phylum Desulfobacterota; class Binatia; order Binatales; family Binataceae; genus JADMIL01. Next base: position 20,793 of record DASXFX010000052.1, read on the forward strand.
CGCCGCTATCTGCTCGCGTCGGTCGTCCTCTTCGTGGTTGCCTCCGCGCTTTGCGGACTCGCTCAGAGCATCGGTGAGATGGTTGTGTTCCGCGTCATCCAGGGCGCGGCCGGCGCTGCGATGATGCCATTGTCGCAGGCCATTCTGCTCGAAACCTTCCCCGTCGAAGAACACACGCTCGCGATGACCACCTTCGGCATCGGCATGATGGCTGCGCCGGTGCTCGGTCCTACTCTTGGCGGATGGATCACCCAGAACTGGAGCTGGCGCTGGAACTTCTACATCAACGTGCCGCTCGGTGCGTTCGCTGCCCTGATGGTCTATGCGTACGTCCACGATCCGGCCTATCTGCGCGAGCAACGCGGCAAGGGCAAGGTTGATTACGCCGGCATCGTACTGATCGTGGCGGCGCTCGGACTATCCCAGATCGTCCTCGGCCGCGGCGGACAGGACGGATGGTTCGCGGCTCCGTGGGTCACCTATGGAGCTATACTCTCGGCGCTCCTGATGGTTGCGCTAGTCGTTCATGAATTGCGCTTTCCCGAGCCGATCGTCGATCTCCGCATGTTCGGCACTTTAGGATTCACCGTCGCCGTGATCTTGATTTCGCTTCAGGGCCTCGCCCTGTGGACGGTCAACCTGCTCAATCCGCTATTCCTCGAAAACGTCCTGCACTACGACGCTTGGCGCGCCGGTCTCGCAGTCGCGCCGCGCGGACTCGGCGTGGTCGTCGCCTTGCTGGTGGTAGGCCAATTGTCGCGCCGGCAAATCGAGATGCGCCCGATCGTCTGCGCCGGATTCGTGCTCGGTGCCTATGAAGCCTATCGCATGTCGCAATGGACCGTCGGCGTGCATGAGGCACAGATATTGTTGCCGATCTTTCTCTTCGGTCTCGGCCTCGGCGCGATCTTCCCCATCGTTACCGCCCTCGGCATCGGCCAGATCAGCCGCGAGCGCATGGGCTTCGCCGCGAGCCTCTTCTCCGTGATGATCAATACGGGCGCCGCCGCCGGCATCGCCGTCGCTACCGACTTGCTCACTTCCGGCCACGCGCGCCACCGCGCCCAACTCCTCGCCGCCCTCCCCACATCCAACTCACTCCTCTCAGTACCCACTAACCTAAGCGGTCCGCAGTCCCAACTCCTCTCCGCGCCCGCTCATCTAACTAGCGCACTCGAATCGCAAGCCTGGTTGCTCGCCTACAACGACGTCTACCGCGTCACCGCCATCCTCCTGATCCTCCTCGCACCGTGGGCTTTCCTTCTGAAGCGCGCGCCCGTCGATACTGGCGCCACCATCGTCCCCGAATAGCGTGAGCCCCTTCCCCAACAGGATGCAGAAAAAGGCCGCCGACGGGATCGAAGAGTGGTTTGAGTCCGTGGTGCTCCCCGTCGATACGAACTCAGCCGGGGCGGGCGCACTCAGCCCGAAATGATGTCAATCCATTTCTCTTCGACCCAACCAGATTGACATTTCTTTGCTTTCTGCACATTTACCCCAGCGCTGGACGTAGGACCGCATGGTCCATTTGGACCACTGTAGAAAACTTGGAGCCAGTCGCCTCGTCCGTCACATGTATACACTTCTTTTCCGGAGTGCAGTCGATCGATCTTTTCGAACTGACCGGGACCTGAATATTCTGGGCCAGGACCTGAATATACCGTCACGTAGTCGCCGTTCTCGGTGTGATCTTTGACCCTCGCATAGTTGCAAAGGTAAGAATCGATTATATTTATATTCGAAAGGGCGCTTGGACCTGGCGCGAGCGCACTATTCGGCCAGAATCCTACCAGTAATGTTAGTAATGCCAGTGGAGAACGCCGGACTGTAGCCCTTATAAATTTCATAGCTTTTCTCTTTGGCTATATTAGTAGGAAGCTTAAGCAGAGACCTCAGGCCGATGGCATCGACGAGCGGCTTGGGGTCTGTATAGTGTCGGCAATTTTTGAAGCACGCGATATCACTTGCATAAAGCCCGGACCAACCCGCGGTCATTACTAAGGAGAGGGGACAATGGCTGAAGTGGAAAAAATACGATCTCCACGACGACGCCTCGCGCATTTACCTTCGGTGCCTGATCTTAAGACTGTTCGCTTCTGTGGTTCGCCCGAGTCGTCGCGGCTCGCTCGACCGCGCGACTTGGCTCCGCACTTGTCGCGAGGCACCGTGGACCCGCAACGTGGCACAACCGCACTCGCAGCGAGCTCGCTCGACCGCGCAACCGCCGGCAGCTCGACGCCAATTGCATGGACCAATTCCTTGCTTTCTAGCGGCCGCTACCCGCGCAAAGTGAAATATTTCACCCGATTTTTAGCGTGACCGAATCAGCCTACTAA
>DASXFX010000077.1:0-26358 GCA_036489375.1 Binataceae bacterium (SeqCode)
TGCAGGCGTCAACCGTGGTGACTTCGGTGCCGGGAATCTGGCGCAGCAGGTCGCGTCCGCGCAAGCCGATCGCCTGCGCCTTCAAAAGACACGGGACGTGATAGGCGACCTTGCCCGGAGTCGTTTTGAAATCGCGATTGAACTTGCCCGCGCGACGGAGTTCGTAGAGCACTTCGCCCGGATCGACCACGGCCGCCGCCAGTTCGCGCGCTTCCGGCGTGCCGACCAGCGTCGGATATTCGCGGCGCAGTGTGAGCGAACAGGTCGGATTGATCGCCGCGATCCGATAGCCCTGGCGCGCCAGCGGCAATAGCGTATCCACGTTCGCGCGCGCCTGCTTTTGCGCGAATTCGACATCGCCGCCGTCTAGCGCGGGCATCCCGCAGCAGTTCTGCGGCGGACTCGCGATAGCGCAATTATTTTTCGCCAGGACTGTCACCAACGCCTTGCCAGGCTCGGTGTTGTAATAATTGACAAAACAGGTGTGGAAGATTGCGACCTTGGCGGCAGGCTCCGCCGGCGCGACAGGCAGGCCGGTCCGCGCGACCCATTTCTCGAAGGTTTCGCCGGCAAATTCCGGCAGCTTCTTGTCGCGATGGATGCCGAGCAGCTTTTCCATTGCGCGTCGCTGTAACGTATTCCGGCACGACCAGTTCGCGAGCGCGGGCAGCTTCGTGCCGAGCTTCCCCGTACGATCCGGATTGCCCAGCATCTTGTCGCGTATACTCACGCCCTGCTCGCGGCCTTTGACCGCACGGGCGCGCAGCACCAGGGCCGGGAAGTCGAGCTGAAACTCATGCTTGTCGCGCGGCGTGTAGGGGCACTTCACTTCGCACAACTTGCATTCGTAGCAAAGGTCGATGACCCTATCCTTTTCCCCTGCCGTGAGATTGCGGACGTCGTCGCCCTTGGCGTCAACCGACTTGAATAGATCGGGAAACGAAGGACACAGATTGAAGCAGAGCCGGCAGCCGTGGCAGATGTCGAACACCCGCTCGATCTCGATGTCGAGTTTGGCGCGATCCCAATATTTCGATTCGTTCGGGTCGTAGGTTAGAGCGTCGGTGGGTTGCGCTTCGATTCGGCTCATGGTCACTATCCGGATTCAGGGGGTTCGAGTGCGGTTCGGATTCGCGCCGCATTTAGCTCTTTGAGTGAGCGGAGCCCAGCCGGCTGGCTGAGTGAAACTTGTCCGCTGAGTGAACTGGCCGGCTCCCGTCGATGCGGGAACCGGCCAGCTTTGGAATCGTGGATTTAGAGTGTGTCAGCCGCTTTCGCGAAGCGTCCGGCGTGCGACTTCTCGGCCTTGGCCAAGGTCTCGAACCAGTCGGCGATTTCGGCGAAGCCCTCGTCGCGTGCGGTCTTCGCAAATCCGGGGTACATGTCGGTGTACTCGTGAGTCTCACCGTGCACCGCCGCCTTCAGGTTGAGCAGCGAGTCGCCCAACGGTAGTCCGGTGGCCGGATCGCCGACCGCCTTCAAATAGTCGAGATGGCCGTGGGCATGGCCGGTCTCGCCCTCTGCCGTATCGCGGAACAGGCCAGCGATCTCCGGCTGCCCTTCGACATCGGCGACCTTTGCGAAGTACAGGTAGCGGCGATTCGCCTGGCTTTCACCAGCAAATGCGGCCTTCAGATTTTCGTGAGTTTTAGTTCCTTTTAGATTTGCCATTCGGTTTATCTCCCTTTGGGAATTTTTTGGTTAACGGTGCGCCAATTCGCACCTTATTTCAGCGCTTTCTTCCGGCGAGACCGGTTCGCGCCTGAATCCTGTTTGCGGCAATCGTCGCACAGCGCCTGTATTTCCAGCGACCAGCCCAGCGGCTGGAAGCCCTTGAGCGCGGCGTTGCCGTCGATCACCCGCTCCAGGCCCGAAATTTCGACGTCGCGAATTCGCCGGCAGCGCACGCATACCACATGATGATGCGGCGCGAGATTGCCGTCGTAACGCGCGCTGTCGTGCAGCGTCGTGACTTTGCGCGCCTCGCCGATCTGGCACAGCGTCTCGAGCGTGCGATGAACGGTGGCGAGCGAAATATGCGGATGGAGCTTGCGCACCGCCTCGAAGACGCTCTCGGCGCGCGGATGATCGGTCGTCGCCAGTAATGCCTCGACGATCGCCAGCCGCTGCGGAGTTACCGCCAGGCCGCCTTGGCGGCAACGGTCGGCAAAATGCGCCATCCGCTCGCGCGCGTAGGCTCCTCGGCGGCTCTCGCTGATGATCTGCAGGTCCATACTAGGTAGTAATCATTATCATCTGGTATTGGCAATCGTCAAGCCGACCCGCTCTCGCCGCCGCAAATTTGCCGCCTCGTTCACCGGTTAATCGAGCGTTCCGGCGGCACCCGAGCGAGGCGGCTGGCGCTCATGAACAGCAGCCACAGACCCGCTCCTTGCACCACGTGATAAAGCGCGTTGTGCGACAGGCCAACCGCGTCGATAGCGAGTTTCGCCTGCTGACAAATGGCCGCCGTCAGCGTTACCACCATCGCGGTCGCGCCGAGCAGATGTGCGCGATCGCGCTGCCGCGCGTACCCCACAATGAAAATCGCTAAAAGGAAAAGCACCGCCGGCAGGTAGTTCAGGATAGCGGCGGTGTACGAACGCATTCCGAGGATTACAGCCGCGGCATATATGAGGAACTCCAATGTCGCCGCAAAGCTGACGACGCGTGCCTTGTCCCGCGCCAGCAGGATCGCCGATCCAATCCCCCATGCCGCCCACGCCGCGGCGCCCACTGCGATCATCGTTGCTGGCCACAACGAGCGCGCGGCGGCGGTGGTCGGGTCGGGAACGAAACCGTGAACCGCGCCTCCGATCAACGACGCGGCAGCGACGGCATAGAAGAACAACTCGAACCAGCGAATCAGCGTATGATTGCGGGAATTGTCGGGAACGGTGCGCTCGCCGCCGACTCTGCGCAGAGGATTGATTAGTCCGGCGAAGATGGCGGCTTCGAGTGCTAGCGCAAAATCACTCAGGGCGACCGGCGCGTCGGTCATCGCGAGGTCCGGGTTCGCCTCAGCCTCAGCCGCCTTTGAGCGAACCCGCCAGGCCCCTCAACCGCGCGTGGCAGTGGACGCCAGCAGCGCTGCGGCCGCACCCGCCGCCGCCTTGGCGGCTTGCCCTTTTTGTCGCGATTGCACCAGCACGGCGCGCAGTTTGCCGGGATTGACCGGCTTCTTGAACAGCGCCGCCTCAAGCCCGCGCAGACGGCTGCGCTTGATGATGTGATCCTTGTCGTAATAATACGCGGTCATCAAAATGACCGGCAGGTCCGGCAGTTCTTCCTTAACCTTCATGTAGAACTCGTAGCCGTCCATTTCGGGCATCACCACATCGGAAATTACGGCATCGACTTTCATGTTGCGCAGCACTCCGAGGGCCGCGCTCGGCCGCGTCGCGGTATGCACCACGCAGCGCTCGGCGCGCAACACGTCGGCCAGCGAGCTGACCACCGAGACGTCGTCGTCCAGCACCAGCACCGACATTCCACTCAGCGCCCAATCGTCGTGCGGCGCAGTGCCGTTGGTGGCCGCCGCCATACTGCCCGGGCTTTCGCGCGGCGCCAGGTCGGCCATCTTCTTGCCCTGCAGATAGTCGCGAGTCTCGTAAACGCCCTTGCGGGTCATCTCGTCGAGTCGGCGTACGATCGCCTGAACTCGCCCGATACCGGCGCGAATCGAATCCAGGCGCTCGGTCTCGACCACTAGCTCAGCATCGCTCAGCCGCGATTCCACGCAGCGCGCGAGCAGATCAATATTGTTGGTGATGGTCTCCAGCGGGTTGTTGATTTCATGCGCCAGGCTGACCGCGATTTCGCCGCAAGTGGCGAGCTGCTCGCGCTGGCGCATCAGGCGGATGTCCCGCGCGAAGCCGATCGATCCGACCTCGGCGTGATTGTCGTCGTAAATGATTGAACCGGAGATGGCGGCGGCGATCTGATGGTTGTCCTTGTCGCGCAGCATCGTCTCGAAATTCGAGATGCGCCCGCCCTCCGCCGCGCGCATCGCCTTCATCACCCGGCGCGCCTCTTCCATCGAGGAATAAATGCGGTCGATTTTTTGTCCGATGATCTCGGCGGAGCTGTAGCGCAGATTCCGCCGCGCGCCGTCGTTGTAGTAGATGATGGTGCCGTCGCGATCGACAGCAATGATTATATCGGGCGAACTTTCTATTAGAGATTTAAGGTAATTCTGATCGAGCGTGAGCATTGAAATCGATTGAACCTCCACGCGAGGCGAAACGCCTCACCGGGGAACTTCGTAGTAATAATCAGGCGGAGTTGCGGGGCCGGAATTTCGGCTGCGTAACTTGATCGCACAACTTTGCGTGCACAACCTCTGACGCCGTCCCACGGATTATCTCGTCCGGCTTGCACCTGACGAAGCTGGAGACGAGCGTCATTTGTACTTCAAATCTAACCACTGCTCTGCAAAGACAAATGGCACAGAATCCCCAGCCGGGGAAGCGTGTTGCGCCGCATTGTCCACATGCACCGATTATGCGACCTTCCGCCTTGGAGCTGGTAATAGATGGCCTTGGAGATTATCAACTATTTTAACCAATTTCGTTTGGCTTAGGCATCTTTAGCCACGCCAATGATCATATGGCCGAATCTCCGAATATCGCAAGCACGACTTTTACCACGTGAATACCGGACCGCATGACTCGTCTGACCGATCGCGTACTATTAGCTGCAAAGGTCAGGTTGTCCGACTTACACCAAATAGCAGTGACCGGCCTGCAGCGGATGGGGAATTGAAGCCGATGTTGCTATGCCACGAAGCTTGCACCTAGAATTAGGCGCTGGAGAATACTAGATGGCCGAACCGCTTTCCTTCGACGCGCTGGCGAGCAGCGAGTATGTGCTCTCGACCGCCGAGAACTTCGTCCTCTATGTGCTGCTCGAGGCGATTGCAACCGGAGTCAGCGGAGGCGGTGGCAACCGTTTGCCGCTCAATCTGGGCGTGGTGCTCGACCGTTCGGGCTCGATGTACGACGAGCGGCGCCTCGAGTTCGTGATCGAGGCGGTCAAGTTCCTCGCGGATAACGTCGCACCCGACGACAAGGTCGCGGTGGTTGCCTTTGCCGACAAGGCGCAGGTGATCATCCGTCCGGACCAGATCCACGACAAGAATGCGGTGCGCCGCGCACTCGAAGATATCGACTTGCTGGAAATCGGCGGCGGCACGCAGATGGCGCTCGGGATGCGCGCGGCGATCGATGAGGTCAAACAGAACCTCGCGCCCAACCGACTCAATCGCGTGCTCGTGCTGACCGACGGCCAGACCTACGAAGAGACCGCCTGTATCGATCTCGCTAATCAGAATCGCGATCAGTTGTCGTTCTCCGCGATGGGCGTGGGCGTCGAGTTCAACGAAAAGCTGCTGATGCGCATGACCCAGGATTCGCACGGCAAGTATCATTTCATCGGCGACCCCGCCGAGATTCCCGGAATCTTCGAGGACGAGTTGCAAGGCCTGCGCGCGGTGAGCGTTCGCAACGGACGCATCGAAGTCACGCTGGCGCAAGGCGTTCAGGTGCGCGAAGCGTTTCGCGCAAGTCCCGAGATTTATACGCTAGGCGCGCCGCTGGTGGGCGAAGATCGCAAGGTCACCTACGAAATCGGCGACCTCGAAGCCGGACTGCCCGGTTCGGTGCTGCTCACGCTGGTGCTGCCCCCGCGCAAGCCCGGGCCCGTGCGCATCGGACAATCGGCCTTTCGGTTCGAGCTTCCCGGCGTCGGCGAGCGCCTCGTCAATACCGATGTCACGGTCGAATACACGCTCGACCGTACCCTCACCAGCAAGCGCAACGGCCGGGTCATGAACCTGGTCGATCAGGTTTCGATTGCCAAATTGCAGTCCAAGGCGGAAGAGGAATTGAAAGCCGGCAACGTCGATCGGGCGACTCGGCTCTTGAGCAATGCGATCCAGGGCACCCAACGCCTCGGCAACATCAAGGCCACGCAGGCGCTGGTCGGCCTGATGGATCAGGTCAAGAAGACCCAGACCTTGCAGACCAAGGCCGCCAAGACCACCCTTCTGCAAGCGCAGGCGGTGGTGCGCAAGACCCAGATGCTCGATCCCGAGGCGCTCAAGGATTTACAGAAAGGCGAATAGGCAAAAACCATCCCGGCTACCGGGAACGCACACGGCGACCGCCGGGGAACGAGGTTTCAAGCGACTATGATCAAGTGCAGTGAATGCGGCTACGAGAACATGGACGGTCTCGACTATTGCGACGGATGCGGCGCGAAACTCGCCGCGACTGAGGCGCCGGCATCCGCACCCGCCCCGGCTGCCGCCGCCCCCGCAGTAGAGCACGCAGCCGCGGCCGAGCCCGCGCACGAGGCGCCACCCGCGCACGAAGCGCCGCCCGCAGCCGCCACCAATGGCGCCGCTTCCAGCGAAGCGGTAGCGCCGGAGCCTTCCGCGCCGCCGTCGTCGGAGGCCAAGACCGGCGAGATTACGCCGCCGGCAGAACCAGCGCCTGCCGCCGCGGCCGCTGTCGCTCCGGGCGCGGCCCCGCACTTCAAGGCCAAGCTGTCGCTACTGCGCGGCGGTCGCAAGGGCCAGGAATTCCCGCTCGACGGTGGTCAGAATTTTATTGGTCGATGGGATCCCGAGACCGGATCGTTCCCCGAAGTGGACCTCGAGCAGGACGATCCGGAAGCCAAGATCTCGCGCAAGCACGCTCTTATCATCATCGAGGGCGGCAAAATCACGATCGAGGATATCGGTAGTCTCAACGGCACCTACGTCAACCGCGGTAATCGCTTGATTCCGGGCACGCCGCTCGAAATCAAGGCGGGTGACGAAGTTATCATCGGGAAGACTTTCCTGAAGCTGGTGATCGATCCGATTTCATAACCCGGACGGAGTTTACGGCTGCGGCCGCACCTGCGGCGCTTCAATCTTGTCTATGGCAGCCCGAACGATCGACGCGGATGACAACTCCCGGCGCCTCCGCACCGGTGTCATCACGATTAAGTGTCGGCTAGTCTTGCGAGCGCCATGAATACCGGTGAGCCGCTTGCCGTCAATCACATGCTCGACGGCCGCTATCGCATCAGCAAGATGCTCGGCCAGGGCGGCATGGGACGGGTCTATCTCGCCAATGACACGCGGCTCGCAGATCGCCCCGTCGCCTGCAAAGAGATGATCATTGGCGACGGCATCCAGGAGCAAAAGGCGGTTGAGGACTTCAACCGTGAGGCGCGTGTGCTTGCGAGCCTTTCGCATCCGGCCATACCACAGGTAATCGATTACTTCGGCGAACGCGGTCGCCATTACCTCGTGATGGAGTTCGTCTCCGGCGGCGACCTGCAGCATCAACTCGACAAGATTGGCATCGGCGCGCGGCTACCCGAAGCAAAGGTGGTGTGGTGGGCGCGGCAGATTCTCGATGTGCTCCAGTTCCTGCACGCACAAAATCCGCCAATCATTTATCGCGACCTCAAGCCCGGCAACATCATGATCGATCATCATGGGCGCGCGATGCTCGTGGATTTCGGCATCGCACGTTTCCTCCCACCGGGCGGCCGCGGCACCCAAATCGGTTCAGTCGGCTACGCGCCACCCGAACAGTATCTCGGCAAGATGGAGTCGCGCTCGGATCTCTATTCGCTCGCCGCAACGATGCATCACCTGCTCACCGGCCGCGATCCGCAGCTCGAACCGCCCTTCAGCTTTCCGCTGGTCCGATCGTTGGCGCCTCAAGTGTCGCTCCAGACCGAGCAAGTTGTGATGGCCGCGCTCGACAAGAATGTCGAGAAGCGCCCCAGTTCGGCCCGCGCGATGCGCGATCTGCTCCCCGATCCCAGCGCCGAGGACGCCGGCATCGTCGGCACGTCGTCAACCTCGCCTGGAGGAATATCGACGTCTCGCTCCGGTGCCGCGCCGATGGCCGCGATGGCGACGATCGTACTCAACCGGCCGGTCTCGACGCCCTCCGCTCCGCCGACTCCGTCCGCCGTGACGCCGGCGCCCCCGCTGAAGCTTGGCGCGGGTTCGCAGTTCGAAACCCAGCGCAGCCTTAGCCTGCCACCGGTATCGTCGCCAGGGCCGATTTCTCAGCCGCCCCGCAAGCAACCGGCGCCTCCCCCGTGGCCGTCTAAAAGATCGGCCGAAAAGCCGCAAGTCTCGAGCGTCTCGTCCACCGCGAAGACTCAGGATTTAGGATTGAAGCCGGCCCGTCCCGCACAATCGAGCTCGCCGCCGTCGCGCGCCGCCACCGCGCCGAAGCCGCCCTCGAATGCGAGTACCAGCCCGCGCCGCGCCTCGCCGATTACTGTTCCCGACCCGCGCCCGGGTCCCAACGCCAGTGCGGAGTTTTCACGCCCCCGCAGTCCGATCGCTCCGAGCGTCCATCCTGCCCTCAAGCCCGGTCCGGCGCAGACTCCCTCGCGCAATGGGCACGCGACCTACGCGCCAGATGCCACCATCGGTGCGCGACTCGAAGCCCTCGGCGAAGGCGCCCGTTTTTCTCTCGACGCTGGCCGCGTGGTTATTGGACGTTCGCTCGATCCTACAGATGCGATCGATATCGATTTGTCGCGGCTCAAGCGCGGCGTCGATCGCGTGTCGCGCCGTCATGCCGAGATCATTCGTCGCGGGACCGATTACTTCATTCGCGACCTCGGCAGTCTCAACGGCACTTATATTGCCGGACGCGGCCGTCTCGGACGCGACCAGCTTTATCAATTGAAAGATCACGACGAAGTTGTTCTGGGCGGAGCTAAATTGGAGTTTCGAAAGGGCTGACGGATGATTACCTGTCCCGAATGCGGCGCTCAGAACGACGACGGCGCGAAATTCTGCGAACGCTGCGGCCAGGGCATTGCCAGCGCTGCCGCACGGCCACCTGCGCCTGCTGCGATGCCGCCGCTCGCGGCTGGCACCGAGCTCAAGGGCTTTCGCATCGTCGAGTTGATCGGCAAAACCTCGCACGAGAATCGCTATCGCGCCGAACGTAAAGCGGCCGACGGCGCCGTCGAGCGTTTTCAATTGCGCGAGCAACTCGGCCCCGCGCCCGACGATACTCATGAATCGCCGCACGACATCGCGAGTGACGACGTTCCCGTTGAGGTCGCTTCGCAGGCCGACGATCCTAACGGGCCGCGCGCGAAGACCGCCGAGTTGAAGCTGAAGCCGCCGTCCCCTTCCGAGCCGACTGGCGATCTTCACGGGCATAGCGGAGGTCTGTCGATTGCCGCCGCGGAGACCGCGCCGCACCATGAGGCGGACGCTGAGCCTCACCCGAGCGTTGAGCCGATCTCCACGAAGAACGGCAGCGTCGATGTAGCGACCGTAACTCCCGACGGCGAGGTCACTTTGACCGAGGCCATCGCGCCCGCCGAACCGCAAGCCGAACCGATAGACGCGCCCGCCGAAACGTCCACCGACGCCTCCGATGTCGCCGCCGCAGCCAACGAGGCCGACTCTTCGCCATCGACCGCTAATGTCGAGCCGCCTCCCGCCGAACCGACGCCGCCGGGCTCGGGCGACGATCTCGGCGAGGTCTTCGGCCGCGTTCTCGCCTTATCGATGACGCTGAATCATCCCGCCTTACAGCGCGCCGTCGAGGGCTTCGCCGCCAATGGCCGGGTCTATCTGGCGTATCGCGACGAGCAATCGACGCCGCTCGCCCGTCGCGCTGGTGGCCTGCGGATGAAGGAAGCTGACGCCATCGTGGTCGCCATCCAGCTCTGCCAGGCGGTCTCCTTCGTCAATCGGCGTGGTCTGCGCGTCAACGATATCTGTCCCGAATCCGTGGTCGTGAGCGCCGACGGCCGCATCAAGCTGACCGGCCTCGACTACATCAGCAACGATACCGAGTTGCAGGGCGAGCCTCTCTTCAACGACGGCTACACCGCGCCCGAGATCTACAAAGCGCGCAAGGTCGATAAGCGCGCCGACGTCTTTTCAGTCGGGGCGTTGCTCTACACCTGCCTGACGGGCGAACGCCTCGAGTCCGAAACCTGGCGCGAAGAGGCTGGCCCGATTCGCTTTTATCCGCCTCATGTCGTCTCACCTGCGCTCGAACAGGCGGTGCGACGCGCCCTGCTTTTCGATTCCGCCGCCCGCTGGCCCAACGTCGATGCGCTCAAGGCGGAGTTGGTCAAGCTCGCCGGGATTATTCGCGTGCGCGCCGCAGTCTTGACTGATGTGGGGATGGTCCGCGAGCTCAACGAGGATTCGATCATGGCGGTCGAGTTCCAGCGTGACTCGCTTATTGAACCGGCGCAGAATTTCCTCTTCGTCGTCGCCGACGGTATGGGCGGCGCGGAGGCGGGCGAGATGGCTAGTGCGATCGCGGTCGGCACCATTCGCGATTACGTCGCGGAACAGCTCAAGAGCCGTAAGCCTGACGAAAACAAGCAGCTCTTGCAGGATGCGCTGGAGCATGCGAACCGCAAGATCCTCGACTACCAAACCGCCAATATCGAAGCGCGCGGCATGGGCTCGACCGGCGTCGGCGTGCTCATCCTGCCGCCCGAGGCCACCGTCGCCTGGGTCGGCGATAGCCGTGCTTACTTTTACGATCAGAGCGGCTTTCGACAAATATCCAAGGACCATTCCCTGGTGCAGCGCCTGATTGAAATCGGCCAGATAACTGCCGAAGAGGCGCGTCATCACGAACATAAGAACGTAATTACGCGATCCCTCGGCGCGCGGCAGACCGGGCTGGCTGGCGCCGAGTCCGTCCACCTGCGGCTCAAGCGCGGCGATCGCCTGCTCTTGTGCAGTGACGGCTTGACCGCGCATGTTGACGACCCGGAGATCGCGACCATCTTGCGGAAACATTCCGATCCGTACGAGGCCGCGCGTGAACTGGTGGTGGCGGCGAATGCGGGAGGTGGAACCGATAACGTGTCGGTGGTGGTTATACTCATAGACTGACATCGATGGACAACACGCCCAACAATCCCGGTAATTCGGGACCGCTGCCCGGCCCGCTCGAAGCGGGCGTTGTCTTGCAGCGCCGCTATGCGATCCAGCGCCTGATCGGCGGCGGTGGCATGGGCATGGTCTATCTGGCCCACGATCAGCGCCTCTCCAATCGGCCCTGCGCCATCAAGGAAATGGTCGATCATTTCATCGACCCCCAGCAGCGCATCGAGGCCAACGACTATTTTGCCCGCGAGGCCGATACCCTCGCCCAACTGAAGCATTCCGCGATTCCCGCGATCAGCGACCGCTTCGACGATCAAAATCGCCATTACCTGGTGATGGAGTACGTCGAGGGCCGCAACCTCGAAGAAGAGTTTGCCGTCCGCGGCGGTCCTCTGCCCGAGGGCCTTGTCATCGATATCGCGCGTCAATTATGCGACGTGCTCGGATACCTGCACGGCCTCGTTCCGCCCGTCATCTACCGCGACATGAAACCCTCCAACGTCATGATGACGGAGAAGGGCCGCGTGGTGCTGGTCGATTTCGGTATCGCGCGCCTCTTCAAGGCGGCGCGCAAGGGCACCATGATCGGGACGCTCGGTTTCGCTCCGCCCGAGCAATATCAGGGCATCGCGGACCCCCGCAGCGATATCTACTCGCTCGGCGCAACCCTGCATTACATCGTGACCGGCCGCGACCCGGAGAAGTTTCCGCCCTTCAGTTTCCCTCCGGTGCGCGAACTTCGTCCCGACATTTCCAGCAACCTCGCCGGCTCCATCGACCGCGCCCTGGCCTACGAAATGGACGGCCGCCCGGCCGATATCCAGGAATTTCGCGATATGCTCTTGTACGGGCGCGGCCTCTCCGCTCCCGGCAGTCAGCACGTCAGTCCCAAGAGCGGAACCGCCGGCTTGGCGAGCATCCCGCTTCCGCCCGAGGTGACCGAGGCTCTCACTCACCGTGTACGTCGCCGTCCGGTCAACTGGAAACGCCGCGCGCTGGGTCTTGTCGTCTTCGCGGCCGTGCTGGGCGGCATTGCTTTTGGCGCGACCTACATCTATTCCGATCCCGGCTTGCAGGCGCAGCTCGGCCTAACCCAGTACATCAATAACCTGCCGTGGAAACATGAGGAGCTGGTCGCCAAGATCCGCGCCCATCCGCTCGATTTCGATCGCATGACCCTGGCCCTCTCGACCCGCTCCGGTACTGCGATCTCGGCGCCCAAAGCCGCCTTCACCGATACCGAGCTCGCCAACGCCCAGTACGTCAAATGGGATGCCGCCTTCAAGAATAATATGGCGGGCCTCGACGGCCGCAACGACAAGATTGAAGCGCGCTTTTTCGATCCAGGCGGCAACCAGATTGCCTCCAGCGACGACGAGCGTTTCGTCGGGCCCAAGGAAGCTGCCGTCGATTTCAGCGGCGTCGCGCTTATCCCCAATGCGGCGCCGATCGCTCCCGGCAGTTACAAGATTGCGCTTTATTCCGACGACCAGATGCTCACCGAGCAGCGCTTCGATGTGACCCCCGACTTGAAGGCCCGCGCCACTATCGATAAGGCCGCCGCCGATGCGGCCGCCGCCGCCCGCGCCGAAGATGCCAAGCGCAAGGCGGAAGGCGAGCGCCTCGCCATGATCGAAGAGCGCATGCGCCGCCCCCTCTCGCTCAAGGATATCGAATTCGTCAACAGCACCAAGGACGGCACCGCGCTCTCCGGCCCCGCCAGCGTCTTCAACGTCTCGAAGGTCCTGTTCGTCGGCTGGCGCGTGATCTTCGACAACCGCCTCTTCAATCTCGATAACAACCAGTATCGCGTCGATGCGGCCTACATCGGTCCGGACGGCAGTACCCTCGGCAGCGTTGATGACATCCAGACCATCAAGCGCTCGAGTAACCGCGCCATCTTCAGCGGTCGCGTCGGCAACTCGGCCGGCGGCGCGTTCCTGCCGGGACAATATACCGTCAACTTTTATCTCAACGGCCAATACTTCACGCAGCGCAAATTCCGCGTCGTCGCCGATGCCGGAATGCCGTACAACGGCGGCGGCGGCGTGAGCAGCAGCGGCGGCCCGAGCGGTGGTGGCACGGTCGATCCGCTCGCCGGCAGTGCCTCCGCTTCGAGTACCGGGATCGAAACCCCCACGCTCGCCACCGGCACCATTGACGGTATTGGCGGCAGCGGCAGCGCCTCGATGGAATTGCGGCTGCGGCCGCAGCCCAACGGCTTCCTCCACGGCGAGTTGGTCGTCCATCTGGCGGGCTATGGTGCCACCCCGATCGAAGGTTTCGTGCGCGGCAATCACCTCCAGTTCCAAGTTCCTTATGGCGGCGAAACCCTCTATTTCGAGGGTCAGCGCCAGCGCGACGTATTGAGTGGTACCTTCGAATCCACGCCCTCCGGCGCTCGCGGCACCTGGACTACCCATGCCGACTAATCCTTGCGCAGCCGAATCGCGTCTATCGATTCACGTTGAGCGTGGATTCGTCGCCAATCCGAATCGGACGTCGCCGAAGCCGCCGCCCGTACGCCTGAAGTTCGGCGCTTGAACCAACCGTTCGCACCAGTAATGCTCTTGCGGGGTTCCGATGGCGAGTAACGTTTCGCGCGAAAAATTGCTCTTCTATGCTGCCGCCGGCGGACTCGGCGGCCTTGGCGCGTGGGGCGCCTCCGAACCTTTCCTCGGCATTCGCTTCGTCTGGGGCCGCGATATGCTCCTGGGCGCGCTCGTCGGTTTGTTTATCGGCGCCTTCCTCGCCTCGATCGAGGCGCTCAGCGTTGGCCAATGGCGACAGGCCGGGCGCGGACTCCAGTTCGGCGCTATGTTTGGCGCGATCGGCGGCGCCGCCGGCCTCCTCGTCGGTGAGTTCGCCTTCGATGTTATCGGCGGCTTCAACGGCCGCATTCTAGGCTGGTCCGTCCTCGGCTTGGTCGTCGGCCTCGGCGTCGGCTGGGCCACCCGCTCAGGCGCGCGCCGCCGCAACGGAGCAATTGGCGGACTCGTCGGCGGCGCCAGCGGAGGCTTCTGCTATCAGGCCCTCACCGCCACCTTCCCCCAGGCCTTCGGCCGCGCCATCGCGATCATCCTGATTGGCGCTCTGATCGGCTTCTTCATCGGACTGGTCAGCGAGCTGCTCAAGCGTGGCTGGTTGATGGTGGTCCGCTCGCAAAGCCGCAATGCCCGCGAAGGCCGCGAGTACCCGCTGGAAAAGAACGTCACCATTATCGGCCGCGCCGAGGAGAGCGACATCGGTTTGTTCGGCGACCAGGCGGTGCTCGCCCATCACGCAATAATTCGGCACGAGGGCAAAGATTTCTTTGTCAGTCCGACCGGCGGTGGACAGGTCCTCGTCAATCGCCAGCCGGTCAGCGGTCGCTATACGCTCAAGAGCGGGGACCGGGTCGAAATCGGCGGCACGCTGTTCTTGTTCCGTGACAGAGCGCAAGCAGCGCAAAGTTGACCGCGCCCCGATGCGCGCACACGCCGCCGTGATCCACGGCCTCGGCGTTGTCGCGGTCGCCATTTGCCTGTCGTTGCTCGCTGGCTGTGCCGCCTCCAACAACGAACCCACCAACATCGCGCCGATATCGATCCAGCCCCTCCAGTACTACCCCTTCCAGGTCAAGGGCTATCAGAAGAGCTTCCCCAACAAGCACATCGTCGTCCTGCTCGCGCCCGATGCCCGCACCTTCAAGGACTCCGCTACTAGCAACCACGAGCCCTACGAAGGCCATCCTGCCATCGGTGTGGTCCTCGATCGGCACGGCCAGGTCGTCCAACGGCTCTACGGTCCCGATCTGTCGCCGCTCGTCCGCGATGCGATCGCGCAATCCGCCCAGGAAGCCGGCATGACCTCTTCCACCTCGCCGATGCCGCTGGCCGATGCGCTGCACGCGCACGGCAACGATTACGTGCTGGCCGCGAAAATCACTGGCCTCTGGGTCGTGAAGCAGCGCGGTGCCGACAACGAGGGCGGTCCCACCTGGTTCAGCGCCGCCGATGCCACCATCGACGTCGCCATCTACAAGCCGCCCTTCCCCGTCCCCTTCTGGCAAAGTTCCAGCGCCGCCGAATATAACGACCCGCCCACACCCGTCGCCGGCGCTCGCCCCGAGGACGAAACGGAAATCTACGACCAGCCCGGCGAAGTGCTGTCGGTCGCCTTGACCCGCGCCGTCGCCGGAATCTTTCGCCGCGACGACTTGCGCACCCTCGTCCTCCAGGACGTTATCCCGGCCCGCTAGCCCCCTCTCCCTGCCGATTGTTGCCATCCGATGAATTGACCAACTTCGACACCGACCGCGAGGATCACGCCGCCCCTGTGCTTTCACGATTTCTGTACATCGGTTAGCCTAGTGCGTGGGTGCCACGCTCGACCGGTATTTTCGTCGATCGAACCGCGGCCTGTCCGCCCTCACACACGATGGAACGCCCGTCGGCGCAGCCCGCGATCTAATGCGCGAGCTAAAGGTTGACCAATAACGATGTCCGATCAGCAGAACAATCGCCCTTTGCCGCCACCTCACGTCCTCGCCTCGATGCATCCGCGATCGACCGATGTTCCCTGCATCCTCGTGATTTTCGGCGGAGCCGGCGACCTCAGCCACCGCAAGCTCCTTCCCGCGCTCTACAATCTGATGGTCGATGCGGAACTCCCCAAGAAATTCGCGATCGTCGGCTTCTCGATGGAACATATCGACGACGACGCTTACCGCAAGTTCGCCCGCACCGGCATCGAAGAGTTCTCGCGCCAGAAGCTCGACGAAGCCACCTGGGCCAGGTTCGCACCGCTGCTCCATTTCGTCTCCGGCACCTTCACCGACGCGGCCGACTACGCCAAGCTGCGCGAGCGTCTCGAGCAGCTCGATAAAGATGTCGGCAGCGCCGGTAATCACATCTTCTATTTCGCCATTCCGCCGGCTTTCATCGACCAATGCTCGACCGGATTGAGCAAGGGCGGCATGGTCAATCCTCCCGATTCCGACAAGGGCTTCACCCGCGTCGTCGTCGAAAAGCCGATCGGCCGCGACCTCGCCAGCGCGATCGAGATCAACAGCCAGTTGGCCCGCCATTTTGACGAAAGCCAGATCTTTCGCATCGACCACTATCTCGGCAAGGAGACCGTCGAAAATCTGATGGTCCTGCGCTTCGCCAACGCCATCTTCGAGCCCATCTGGAGCGCCCGCTTCATCGACCACGTCCAGATCACCGTCGCCGAGCAGGAGGGCGTCGGCACGCGCGCCGCCTACTACGACCACGCCGGCGCATTGCGCGACATGGTCCAGAGCCACATCCTGCAGGTCCTCTGCATGATCGCCTCGGAGCCGCCGCGCTCGACCGGCGCGGACGCCGTACGCGATTCCAAGCTCGACGTCATTCGCTCCCTGCGCCCCTACGATCGCGCCGACGTCGATCGCCTGGTGGTGCGCGGACAGTACGTCGAAGGCTTGGTCGGCGGCGAAAAGGCCAAGTCTTATCGCGACGAGGAACACATCCAACCGGACTCCAAAATCGAAACCTTTGTCGCGCTCAAGTGCTATATCGAAAACTGGCGCTGGGCCGGCGTCCCGTTCTATCTGCGCACCGGCAAGCGACTGCCCCGCCGGGCGAGCGAAATCGCGATCTATTTCAAACAGGTCCCGCGCATCCTCTACAACGCCAAACCGGCCCCGGTCTTGCCCCCGAACTATCTCTCGATTCGGATTCAGCCCGACGAGGGCCTCGCCCTCAATATCATCTCGAAGGTTCCCGGCCAGACCCTGCGGCTCAATCCGGTGGACATCGATTTTCATTACAAGACGGCGTCGCCCGAAGCCTACGAGACCCTGCTCAGCGACGTGATGGTGGGCGACCAGACGCTCTTCATGCGCCGCGATACGGTCGAGGCGGCGTGGCGCTTCGTCCAGGTCATCCTTGACGTATGGGAAAATTCCGAGACCGATCCTTATCCGTATGCGGCGGGCTCGTGGGGTCCCACCGAGTCTGCCCTGCTGATTGCGCGCGACGGTCGCGCCTGGCGCACGCTCTAGCGCCTCGTTGCGTGGCGGTTGCAGGACTCCGATCGGGACTTTGCTGCTCTTATGAAATCGGCTCGTCTGCGCGAACCGAGGGAAACCGATTGAGATGGCGGATGTAATTTTAGCCGGCGATATCGGTGGCACCAAAACTCATCTCGGCCTCTTTCGCGCCGCCGATCGCGAGCTGTCTCCTATCCGCGATCACGTTTACCACACCTCCGCGTTCCCCGGTCTCGAGCAAGCCTGCGCCGCATTTCTCGTCCCCGATGATCGCGTCGGCGCCGCCTGCTTCGGCGTGCCTGGCCCCGTCATCGACGGTGTCAGTCATGCCACCAATGTGCCCTGGAACATGATCGAGGATGCGATCGGCCGTTCCATCGGCGGCGTCTCCACCCGTCTCATGAACGACCTCGAAGCGACTGCGTATGGCATCCCCTATCTGAAGGAATCCGAAGTCGCGGTGCTGCATCGCGGCGAGGAGCGCCGCAGCCCCGCCAACATCGCCGTGATTGCCGCCGGCACCGGCCTCGGCGAGGGCGCGTTAATCGCAACGCCCAGTGGATATTTCGCAGTTGCGAGCGAAGGCGGCCACGTCGATTTCGCGCCGCGCGGAGAGGAGCAATATCACCTGCTCGAGTTCCTCCAGCGTGAATTCGATCACGTCAGCTTCGAGCGCCTTCTCTCGGGCCCCGGCCTGCACAATATCTACCGCTTCGTGGTCTCGCGCGCGTCGGTACCGGAACCCGCTTGGCTGGCCGATCGCTTACGCACCGAAGACCCTTCCGCCGTGATCGGCGAGACCGCAATCGCCGGCCGCGACGCTAGCTGCGTCCACGCCCTCGAACTCTTCACCGCGATCTACGGCGCCGAGGCGGCTAACCTCGCCCTCAAGTACCTCGCCCTCGGCGGCGTCTATCTTTGCGGCGGAATCGCACCTAAAATTTTGCCGTTTCTGCAACGCGGAGGAGTAGTCGCCGCATTTCTCGACAAGGGCCGCATGCGATCGACCCTCGAACGAATTGGCGTTCGGGTCTCGCTCAATCCCTCTGCGGCACTGATTGGAGCCGCCTGGGCGGGCGTTGCCATGCTGCATAAATGAACTGGAAATCAGGCGCAAAAGGCCCAGCAAACCTGTAAATTCGAGCTGTATATTCGAGAGGAGCTATTCGGATGAAGATGACCAAGCGAGTCCGCGAAATTCTGTCCTATTACGATTCCGAGAACGCCGGCGTGCGCTCCAGCCTTGCCCGCTTCTTCAGTCACGGCAAGCTCGGCGGTACCGGCCATCTCGTCATCCTGCCGGTCGATCAGGGTTTCGAGCACGGACCCGCACGCAGCTTCGCGGTCAATCCGCCGGCCTATAACCCGCTGTACCATTTTCAGTTGGCGATCGACGCCGGCTGCAGTGGCTACGCCGCGCCGCTCGGCTTTATCGAAGCCGGCGCGTCCGAATTTGCCGGCGAACTGCCGCTCATCCTGAAACTCAACAATCATGATCTGCTGTATGACGAGCGCGACCCCATTTCCGCTCTTACCGGCAGCGTCAATGACGCGTTGCGACTCGGATGTGCCGCGGTCGGTTTCACCATTTACCCCGGCTCGTCCGAGCGCAAAGAGATGTACGAGCAGTTGCGCGAGATTGCGGAAGAGGCCAAGCAATGCGGTCTCGCCGTGGTCGTTTGGTCGTATCCGCGCGGCTCGGCCATCAGCAAGGAAGGCGAGACCGCGCTCGACGTTGTCGCGTATGCCGCACAGATCGCGGCGCAACTCGGCGCCAATATCGTCAAAGTCAAACTGCCGTCGGCGCGGCTTGAATTGGCCGAGGCCAAGAAAGTTTACGAGGCCCAGAAGGTCCCGATGGAAACCCTGGCCGAGCGCGTCAGCCACGTCGTGCAGAGCTGCTTCGACGGCCGCCGCATCGTGATTTTCTCGGGCGGACCCAAGGAAGGCGACGACACCCTGCTCAACGAGGTCAAGGCGATCAAGGCCGGCGGCGGCTTCGGCTCGATCATCGGACGCAACTCATTTCAGCGTCCGCGCGCCGATGCGATCACGCTGCTCAACAAGATCATGGACATCTACGCCGGCTGATTTCCCGGTCTGATAAGCGGCCGCGACTACTGCCTCGAAATTCCCCTTATGGAGAGCCGGTTCGTGCGATTTCCGCACGGACTGGCTCTCAATGTTGAAGCTCCATCGACCAAAGAAAGTTATGCAGGTTGATTGCGTGCATGATTACGAATCAATCGTCGAGCGCGGCAATGCATCAGCGGTTTGTTTCGTGGTGTGCAAAAAATGCCACGCTCGTTTGTTCGAGAAGACGCTGGAAGCTCAGGTTGGATCGATCCCCGGCATGAAGCTCAAAGGCCGCCGAAAGGGTATGGGTAAGCCGTTTATCATTGTAAAAGCACTCAAAGAACGGTGGAGAGACGAAAAAAAGTTCGTGCAGCGAATATATGTAACGGACCGCGAAGCCGGCAGATTTATTGAGAAGGTGGTTGATCCGGAGACAAGCTCGGTAGTTCATCAATGCGACGAGCCCTTGAGCAAACATCACAACGTCTTTTCCCTACGCTCATAGCCTCGCCGTTAACCGCGCGATGCGCTAACTAAGACCTCGACGCCGCGGAATGGCGCGTCACTTTCGGTTGCCGCGCACCCTCGTCCGCGCGCAGAATCTGCGCCAGCGTTCTAATGCGCCATTGGAGAACAGATTTATGAAGTACGACGAATACCAGTTTCTCGAGTTCACCCGCCACGAAGACGGCATCCTCCTCATCACGATCAACCGGCCCGACGTCCTCAATGCGACCAACGCGCGCCTGCATTGGGAGCTCAGCCGGGTGTGGAAGGATATCGACGACGATCCCGAAACCAACGTCGTCATCATCACCGGCAAGGGCCGCGCGTTTTCGGCCGGCGGCGACCTCGACATGATCGAGACGATGAAGAACAACCACGCCAATATCTCGCAGGCCATGCGCGAGGCCGGCGACATCGTTTACAACATCGTCAACTGCGAAAAGATCATCATCTCGGCGATCAACGGCGTCGCCGTCGGCGCCGGCCTCGCGGTCGCCTTCATGGCCGACATCACCATCGCTTCCGAAGCGATGCGCATCACCGACGGCCACATCCGCCTCGGCGTCGCCGCCGGCGACCATGCGGTTATCCTGTGGCCGCTGCTGTGCGGCTTGGCCAAGGCCAAGTACTATCTCATCACGGCCGATTTCATCGACGGCAAGGAAGCCGAGCGCATCGGCCTCGTCAGCCTCTGCGTCCCGGCCGACAAGCTGATGGACAAGGCCTTTGAGGTCGCGCGCAAAATCGCTCGCGGACCCCAGCAGGCCTCGCGTTTGACCAAGCGCGCGCTCAACAACTGGGTCAAAACCTTCGGACCGCATTTCGACGCGTCGCTCGCGTTCGAGATGCTGGGCTTCTTCAGTGCCGATGTGGCCGAGGGCGTCGCCGCGGTCAAAGAGAAGCGCCCGCCAGTCTTCCCGCACCTCAAGAAGTAACCGTTGTCGTGAGGCGCCGGGGCGACGGCTATAAGGCGCTGGGGTGATGGCTATGAGGCGCCGGGGCGATGGTGATCGCCGTCATCCCGGCGCCGCGACAATGGCGTGATCGTCGTCATCCCGGCACTGCTGCAATGGTTATGGGGCGATGGTGTGATCGTCGTCACCCTGGCGCCGCGGCGATGGCGTAATCGTCGTCACCCTGGCGCCGCGATTGCCATCTCATATCCGCACGGCGACCGGCAATGATCGGAGTTCGTTCACGGTGGCAAAGCGATTGAACGCGGTACTTGTTCAGTGCGGGCGGACGATCGCTGAAGGCTTTTAGCCTGGGCGCCACACCCACGGGCGATCCCGCGAGAACGTACGCGTAAGGGCCGGGTCGATCGCAGAAAGCGCCAGGACGGCTGCTATGAGGCGCTGGGGTGATGGCGTAATCGCCGTCATCCCGGCACCGCGACAATGGCGTGATCGTCGTCATCCCGGCACTGCGATTGCCTTCTCATATTCGCACGGCGGCCGGCAATGATCGGAGTTCGTTCACGGTGGCAAAGCGATTAGACCAGGTTACTATTTTCTACTCTTGGATTATGTTATACTCCGTTCTGTAGTAACGCTTGAGCCACCTGTCTGCGGCTTGTCCCAATAAATTTGCGAAAACGAACCCAACCCAGTAGCCTTCGCCAATCCTTCGCCCGCGCGATCCGCCCCGACGCTTTGCGCCTCCCCTTTCCTTGGAATTGCGCACCTAGCGCCATCGGCGGCGATCTTCGCTATCCTCGCAACACCACTATGAAGGCATGCGTATTCAAGGCTATCGGCGCGCCACTCGAAATTGCCGAACTGCCGGACCCGGCTGCGGGTCCGGGCGAAATGGTAGTCCGGGTAAAGGCTTGCGGCATTTGCGGTTCCGACTTGCACGCCGCGACCTCGGCCAAGGCCAAGCTGCCCCCGGGAACCATCCTCGGACACGAACTGGCCGGCGTCGTCGAGCAAATCGGCGCCGGCGTTACCGGCTTCGAGCGCGGCGATCGCGTGGTCGTGATGTCGTACATGGCGTGCGGCGAATGCGCCAGTTGTCGCGCTGGCGTCGGCGTCCGCTGCGACGCGATGACGCTGGTGGGCTTCGGCGAAGCCCCCGGCGGTTACGCCGAACTGATCAAGACGCGTCCTGGCAGCGTCTTCAAGATACCGGATTCGATGAGCTTTCAGGCCGCCGCGACGGTCGAACCGCTGGTCGTCGGCCTTCACGGATTGCGCCGCGCGCGATTTCAGGCCGGCGAGAGCTGCGTGATCATGGGCGCCGGATCGATCGGCCTCATGACGCTGCTATGGGCGCGCTTCGCCGGTGCGCGCGCGATCGTGGTGTCGGAACTCCTGCTGGACCGTCGCGAAGTCGCGCTCAAGCTTGGTGCCGACGTTGCGGTTGACCCGCGGATGCACAGCCCGGCCGCCGCGATGACGCGGCTGACCGGCGCCGGTCCCGACGTAATCTTCGAATGTATCGGCGAAGCGGGCACGATGGCGCAGGCGATTTCTCACGCCCCGCGCGGCGGCCGCGTGACCATCCTCGGCGTCTCGATGGAGGACGACGGGTTCCCGCCCGGACTCGCCATGAGTAAGGAACTCGACGTCCATTTCAGCTTGGGACTCGATCCCGGTGAGGTCGAAACGACTATCGCAGTGCTCGCATCGGGGCGCATCTCGACCGATCAGATGATTACGCACACGGTCGGCCTCAACGACTTGCCGCGCGCCTTCGCCGCGCTCACGCGGCCGACGACTCAGACCAAGGTGATGATCGGATTCTGAGGGCGTCAATGGTTGTTAAGATTGATACTTCCCGCGCCCGGATTATTCTGCGACACTACTCTCAGTTGGAATTCAATACTCGTGGTGGAGCAAAGAATATAGTGGCAGGTAAGCTTGCACTTGGTCTGGCGGGACTCTCATTGATGGTCGTAGCCGGCGTCGGCTTCAATCCGGCGAACGCATGGGCGACGGCTGGGAAGAAAGTGGACTGCGACAAAGTGATGTCGGAGGTTCAGGCGGGAAAGAAGACCAAAGACATCGCCAAGGATTTGAGCATCTCGAATTCCAGCATCTACAAATGCAAAAAGCGCGCGAGCGTTGCGGCGGGCACGCCAAAGAAAGTAGTCGCCAGCAGCGCGGTTGCACCTGCAGCATCACCCTCAGCCGCCACGGCCTCCGCATCGGCCGCGCCCGCCCCGAAATAGGAGCGCGGTGAGTGCCGGCGAGCACCCGATTTTGCGCGCGGCGGTGAGCGCAGCTGACGACGAATCTGTGTGCGACACGAGCACTCGCATCCCCGGGCCGAAGTGAGCGCGGTTGGTAAGCTCGAACCAGTGCATCCCGGCAAGTGCCGTTACGAGATCGGATCAGCGGGTAGCGTTCATCAGACGATCGCGCAGGGCCTTGTCGTTGGCGATATCGATCGCTGTCCACGCCATCGCAACGGCGCTATCAACGAGCGCGCGGTCCGCATCGGGGGTGGCGCAAGCGGCGGTGAATTCGGGCTGATGATTCACCGCAGGGATCGAGTTAATGCCGATCAGTGGATGAATCGCGGGCAGAGCCAGAGACACGTTGCCCATATCGGTCGATCCGGCGCCCATCGCGCGCGTCTGGCCGGCAGCATGCGGCGCCCGCGGATCGGGATCGATAAAGCTGCGTCCGAGCGCTTCGGCATTGCGCCGGTAAATCGACACCATGTCGTTATCGTGGCGCATCTCGGCGTAGGGCTTATCGCCACCCACGATTTCGTACGTGCATCCGGTCGCGATCGCGCCGGCTTCGAAGCATCGATTCACCTTCGGCACCAGATCGGCGAGTTTGCCAAGCGATTGGGCGCGCACCATGTATTTGGCTGCGGTATGCGCGGGCACGATGTTCGGCGCCTCACCGCCCTTGGTGACGATTCCATGTATGCGATCGGTTTCGTGGATATGTTGTCGCAAGAGTCCAATCGCGGTCTGGGCGACGGTCAACGCGTCGGCGGCATTGACGCCAAGCTGGGGGAAGGCGGACGCATGCGCTTCCTTGCCGGTATAGAGCACGTCGAACATCGCGGCGGCGATTATGTGCGGCGCCGACATATCGACGGGCGCCGGATGGACCATCATGGCGGCGTGAATCCCGCCAAAGCCGCCGCGCTCGAGCATCAGGATTTTCCCGCCCGCATTGCAGACTTCCTCGCCCGGAGTGCCGAGCAGCGTAATCGTAAGTCCGACCTCATCGGCAACCTTGGCCGCGGCGATCGCGGCACCGACACTGCTCGCCGCGATGATGTTGTGGCCGCAGGCGTGCCCGATGCCCGGCAGGCAATCGTATTCCGCGCAAATCGCAATGTGCAGCGGTCCCGATCCCGCTCGCGCGACAAAGGCCGTCGGCATATCGCAGGCGCCGCGCTCCACGGCGAAGCCCGCATCCGCCATCGTCTCGCAAATCCATTGGGCCGCGCGCTCTTCCTGAAAGCCCAGTTCCGGATGCGCATGAATCCGATGGCTCAGATCGATCAGGTTCCGTTCGGCGGCATCGAATCGTTCGCGCGCTCCGGCTTTCGCATCCATTTGAGATCCTCCGCGTGGTCGAGCAGACCATTCGCTCGCGACCATTTGTAGCATTGAGCGATTGTCGCATCACAGCACTTGTCGCATCCCGCGCTACCGGCTAAGCAGTGTTGCATCATGGCCAAGTGCGATTTGTGCGAACTAAAGGAATATACCCCCTGGTACGCGAGTTTTACCCAGCCGTTCCGCTTTACGATCCTGGATTGCGATTCATGCGATACGCCGATGGCAGTGCTGGGTGAGCATCGCGCGGAGCCAACCCCCGAAGAGCGCGAGTTCATGATTGAAGCGCTGTCGCTGGTTGCGCGATCGAAATACGGCGCCGGCGAATTCATCATCGACGGCGTGATGCGCCAGATTCCCGACCATTGCCACATGCACGCGCGTCCCACGCGCTGGCGCAGCTAATTCGCAACATTAGCGCTACCCGAATGACCCGGCGATTTGTGCCGGGTAATCGCGGTGGTCCAGATCCGTAATTTTTACGGGTGTTTGGACTATTTGGTAATCGCCATACCTTGTGTTATATGCGCGAAGTCCGCGTGCGATGGGGCCGGGGGGCCACGTCGCGGCGCGGGGGGACAGAGGTGTACTCCTCATGGAGGTTCTCGGGGGAATGGCTATCGGAGTAGTTAAATGGTTCAGCCCTAAGAAGGGCTATGGCTTCCTCACCATGGACGATGGACAGGAAGTCTTTGTGCACTACACCGCCATCGACGGCAATGGATTCCGTTCGCTTGAACAAGGCGAACACGTCCATTTCGACGTGGCTCAAGGGCCGAAGGGCTTGCAGGCGGCAAAGGTCACGCGCGATGGAGCGCAACAACAAGCCGCCGGGGCAGCTCGACCCGGATAATAGCGGGCGTCGTGTGCCGGCCTATCCGGCGTGGATGCGGTTTGAGCACCGCGCCGCGCCAAGTAGGATAGGCCGGAGATGGAGAATTCGCCCAACCAGGCGGCGAATCCGCGATGGCTCCCGCGAGTGCTAAGCGATTGTCCTGAAGGGACTGC
Organism: Binataceae bacterium (SeqCode); assembly: GCA_036489375.1. Classification (GTDB taxonomy): domain Bacteria; phylum Desulfobacterota; class Binatia; order Binatales; family Binataceae; genus JADMIL01. Next base: position 25,033 of record DASXFX010000077.1, read on the forward strand.
GCTGGCGCTGACGGTATTCCTTGCCTTCGCGATTCGGCTGTACCTGAGCCTTACAAACTATTGTATCGCGGGCGACGGGGTCGCTTACTTGGCGATGGCGCGGGACTTCGCGGCGAATGCGCCGGCGCAGGCTTTGGCGTCGGTGTTTTCGCCGCTCTATCCGTGGCTCGTTGCGCTGGCTCATCGGCTGATTCCCGATTGGGAATTGGCGGGACGCCTGGTTTCCGCGCTACTTGGCACGGCCGCGGTCGCGAGCGTGTACTTTATGACGCGCGAGGCCCTCGAGCGCCATGATCTTGCGATCGGCGCGGCGGTGCTGGTCGCGATCCATCCCGAAATGGCCGCCTATTCCGCGTCGATACGCACCGAAGCCGGCTTCATCTTCTTGCTGACAACGGCCGTTTGGGCGTTGATTGCGGGGCTCAAGCGAAAACGGATCGCATTCGTCGCAGCCGGCGGCATAGTTGGCGGCTTCGCATATCTGTATCGCACGGAAGCGATCGGGTTGATGATCTTTGTGGTGGGCTTCGTGCCAGTAGCGGCGCTGTGGTGGCGGCGATGGACGCTCGCATGGGCGTTGGCGGCGAGTGCGGTGTTCGCGATCACGTTCCTGGTGGTGGCCTCGCCGTATCTAATCTACCTGCGCGAAAGCACCGGCCATTGGACCGTCGGACGGGAATTCACGGCCGCGATGATGTATGGGATGGCCGCCGTTTCGCCTGACACCCAGGCTTGGCAGCGGCTCGGTTATTCGTCGAGCGTGTCGCCGTTTGCGCCGCTGTTGGCAGACCCGCGACTGTATCTAAAGAAAGTGAGCGGCGATTTCCTCGCGTCCTTATATGGATTTGTGCAAGCGCTCGGTCCGATCCTGACCATTTTGCTGGCGATCGGACTGTGGCGCCGCCGGCGCGAAATTTCGGCAAATTTCGCCGAAGCGATGCTCGCGTTGGTCACCGCCTTCTACATCGTTGGTTTTTCGTTCTCGTACACCGGCGCGCGCTTCATGCTCCATCTGATCCCCTTTACCTTCGGCTGGGTGATAGCGGGACTTGCAACGGTGTCGGAAGGCTTCAGCCGAATTACGACTAGTGGATGGCGCGCGCGAATCCCACGCAGCGCACCTGCGATTGCAATCGCCGTTATACTCCTGCCGCGGACCTTATGGCCGGTCGGTTACGATATGCGCGGAGTGCGCTATGCGGGCGAGGAGATCGCGCGGCGGTCTGCCGGCAAGCCCGGTGCGGTGGCGGCACGCGATGGACGCTTTGCCTACTACGCCGGAGCGGATTTCATCCTGCTGCCGACGGCAGTTCCAGACATTTGCGG
>DASXFX010000103.1:0-15887 GCA_036489375.1 Binataceae bacterium (SeqCode)
ACGCGGGCATACGCCTCGGGGAGCAAATTGACCACGACATGATTACTATGAGGGTAGTGGGCGAAGTTCACTTTCTCGTAGTCGCCTCGCCTGATTATCTGAAGGGTCGCCCTCGGCCCAAAACCCCCCGCGATCTGCGTCATCATGAATGTATCCGCAATCGTTTGCCGAATGGTGCCATCTTCGGATGGGATTTTGACAAGAATGGTAGAACCCTACGGGCTTCGGTCGAAGGTCGTCTGATCGTCAACGACATCGAGCTTTCGCTTCGCGCGGTCCGGGATGGACTGGGGCTTGCGTACCTGTTGCACGATTATATTGCTGCCGATCTCAAAGCGGGCCGTCTTGTGCCGTTGCTTCAGGAATGGTCGCCGAGGCTATCGGGATTTTTTCTTTATCACCCAAGTCGTCGACAGGTAAGCGGGCCACTGCAAGCCTTGATTTCCTTCTTAAAAGCGGAAGCTGTCCGACGCGGCGTTTCCCCAGCAATACCGCCTAGTATGGGCGTCTATCCATCCCACCGCTTGGTAGGGAAGTCGCGCAAATAGATGATAGAACTTATACACCCGAAAGTGACCAATTCGTTGGGCCGCATTGCGTGTCGCGAGATGGCCTTAGCTTTCCACAGGCGCTGCATCGCTTCCGCTACCACGCGGACATCTTTCATAAATTCCTGCACAACGGGAGCCAGCGAGCGGTTCCTCAGGGTCACCACTGCGACTGGCCATGGCTGCGCAGGCAACTTGACGGGCAGAATCTTTAGGCCGAGCCGCGGCGCATTGAACCTTAGCACTGATCCGGCGAGCGAGACCAAAACTGGTCGGTAGCCAACGTGTTAATGCAGAAATGCACCGAATAACTGCAATAGCGAAACGCTTCATTCACGCGGGTATCGATCCAGCTATTTTCGGGAAATAGGAGCCACGGTACTCGATAAGGTCCGCAAGGTTTACACCGCGGCGGCGCGCCCAGGGTGCCTTTTCGCCAGTCGCCACGAAGACGCGACCTTGATAGAGCACCTCGGCAGTCAAGTCGTCGTCCAGTTTATCTACGCCGCGACCGACGACGAGATCGACGGCGCGCTCGCGTAGCAGACGATATTCAGGTGCGAGGTCATCGGCGGCTTTGACGCTCACTACGTCGCGCGGATATGGGGAGATAGGCCGGATCATGAAACGGAGTGGCGCGCCGAGTTCGAGCGCGATGGTGAGCGGCTGATCTATGAGAGCATCGAGGTCGCAAACTATCGGGATAGAATGTGAATAAGCGCAGAAGTGTGACCCCTCAGATGTGAAATGGATCAACAACTTAGCGTGCCGATCGGCGTCGGGACCCCACGCCGAGGGACACTTTACAACTGTAACGTGGGGACAAGTACGGAACCGGAGCAACTCGGCGGGTGCGCTGGAAACCCTAACGCAGCATCGGACCACGCTTTTCCTTCTCAATCGTTCAGGGAAATGCCAGAATGCACCGAACTGAGTTGAAGGCCGTTTTCGGCTTAGCCGAGAAGGCGGCGTCTGTTTGGGGCGAGACTGGCATGCCGCGGGATCCACTTCGTGAGTGGCAGGAGCGCTATTCCTGCGGCGGTACCCGCTTGGGATTTAAGCCCGAGGGAGACGCCCCATTCTCCTCGTCTGTTCGACTGATTTGCGATTCGCCGGGAGTCGTCCGGACGACGCTTTCTCCGGGCCTCGTATTCCGCGACAGAAGCATGGTTCGAGACGGCAATGACAACCGCAGTCTTGTTGTGTCGCTCGTGCGTGACCTCAAGTTCTGGCATCGCGACCGCGAAGTCGCTCTTGGTCTAAATGAAGCGACGATCCTGCAAAACGACGAACCGGGAAAGGCCGGAGCACGGCGGCAGTTCGCATTTTACGAGATCAGCGTTCCTCAACACGAGTGGACCCTACGCAGTTCAGGCTCTGCCGGAGCGCCGATGAAGGCCATCAATCGTCATTCGGAAAGCCTGAAACTTTTGCTTGGCTATATCGGAGTGCTGGCGAAGACGGGTCTGCCAGCCGGTCGGGAAACGCGCGACGCCGTTAGCCGCCACCTGATCGATTTGACCGTGCTCGCAGCAACGGAGCCCTCGATTGGCGAAAGCCGGGTTGGTTGCGTGGTTGCCGCGCGACGCGCCGCCGTGCTCGAACACGTCGCCTCTCGCTTCCAGGATCCGGGTCTCACCGGAGCGAGCCTTGCTCAGCTTTTGGGAATTTCGCAGCGGTATTTGCAACGGCTTTTGCAGGAGACGGGGAAATCGTTCACCGAGCACCTCCACGAGCTGCGGCTGAACCGCGCTTTTGCTCGGCTCACTGCGCCGAATAGCAATCAACGCGTTTCCGATATTGCGTTTGAGGTCGGGTTTTCCGACCTCGCCCATTTCCATCGGCTATTCAGAGCCCGCTTTGGCGACACCCCCAACGGTGTCCGCGGCAGCATGAGAACGCCGGAAACCCATCAGACGTAAGCCGTGCGTCACGGGCGCGTTATGGCATTTCGCGCACTCCGATCCATGATGCGAGTGCGCGGGAGTCCAAGAATTGGAGACCAGCGTCGGGCAGTCTGCCGTAGATCAGTCAGGCGGCAGTGGCCGGCTCGCCCCCCGCAAATGGGAAGCCGGCGCTCATCGCTTAGGCGCGGGCGCGCTTGGTCGGCGGAGAAGATGCCGCGATCGCCGCTTGATCCAGCATTGGAAGCAACTTGAGATAGAGCGCGTCTCATGGTGCTCGCGGAGTGTCGTCGGGAATACGGAGCAGGACTGGGCAAAATGCCAACAGATCTCGTCGAAGCCTTAATCCACCAGCGCAACGCGCGCGCCGAACTGAGCGCCACAGTGTCATTAGGTCTGGTCAGCCTCATCCTATGTCTCGTCGTGCTCGTTTTGCTTTTCGTCTCGGACGACTTTGCGCAAGCAGTAACACAAACGGGCCTGCTCGAGTTGGGCCAATTGTAGGCGCCCTACGCCGCGAAGTAGGTCGGAGGTTGCCATGTCGAATACCACGACTACGATCCTTTCGTCGTCCGACAGACTGCTCGGCATGTCCGGCGACGGAAACCTCATTTCTTATGTGGAGACGTCCGGCGATACCCAGACGCTTTATGTGCTCGATCTCAAGACTAACCAGACATCGATGATCGATAGCGCGTCGGTGATGCAAGGGGGATTCAACGACGCCAGCACTACCGGGATCGATGGAGGCATGCTGTCGGCGAACGGCGAGTTCATTCTTTACAGCACCGGCCTGACCGAAGGCGGACAATCCAACAGCACTGAAACGCAGTTTTTCGAGAAGGATTTAGATTCCACGTCGCCATCGATCAACGTCACGCCAGACATTCCGACCACGGCTTTTCCAGGAATCGCGGTCGGTATTTCGGTGAAGGCGGTTTCCGACGATGGCCTGACCATCGCGTACAGCGAGGATTATACGGATTTCAGCGATAAGTTTCCAGACTTCGACGGTGTGGTGGCGTATGATCTCGTCTCAGGATCTCAGCAGCAGTTTCCAACCCAATTCGCCGACCAGAGCATCGAACTGACGCCTGACGGGCGCTATTTCACCTATCAGGCGGTTCCGAATTTCTATGTGGTGGATCGTCAGTCCAACACCGAAGTTCAATATACTGAGGATTTCGGCAGGGGCGGGGCGGTCTCAGACGACGGCCGTTACACCGTTTATGAGCAACGGTCCGACGATGGCTCGACGGACCTCCTCGCCCATGATAACGACGCTTCCCCCTCCACTCCGGACCAGTTCGTTTCCGACTCGGCGGATGGCGTAATCGGCAATGGCGACAGCGAGTACCTCGCGTTCTCTGGCGACGGCCGACACGTCGTGTTCGAAAGCACCGCGACCAATCTGGTCCCAGGTGATACCGACGGCGGCGTTTTCGTCAAAGACCTGGATACCGGCGCCATCCAGATGATTCCGGAAATCTCCGGCAACATCTTCATCTCGTACGACGGCTCGAAGATCATCTCGCAGGGCAGCGGCGGCGTCACCATCACCCAATTCGTGCCGCCGACATTAACGATAGATCCGGTCACCGGCGACGACTACGTCAACGCCGCGGAAGGTCCGATCGTCACCGTATCGGGTACCTCAAACGACATCGGGTCGACGATCCTGGTCAGTCTGCCAGGCGGAGGGACCGCGTCGGGCGCCCTTGTACACGCCGACGGCACCTGGAGCACGATCATCTCCATCCAGGGCCTCGATGATGGCCCAACGCATGTCCATGCCGTCGTCACCGACGAATTGGCGACGAGCCTCGAACCGGCCGTTCACCGTGGACCGTACGCCGCCCACGGACCTCGCCATCACCTCGGTGGCGGGCGACGACATCATTAATGCGGTCGAGCTCACGCATGCGACGGTATCGGGCACCGTGCTGGTCGCCGATCCGTCGGGTACCGGCACCGATGTCGGCACGCTCACCATCAGCATCGACGGCGGCAACAGCACGACGACGTTCACCACGCCTGCCGGCACATCGCTGACTGACGCCACATTCTCCCAAGTCTTCGATGCCTCGGGTGTGTCCGATGGCATGCACACCATCACGCTGACGGCCGCCGATCCCGCCGGCAACACCGCGACCGTGACCAAGCAGGTTCTGGTCGATACCACGCCGCCAAAGATCGCGGTCACGTCGGTTTCGGCCGATGACGTCATCAACCCCACCGAGATCAAGTCGCAGCAAGGCGTGCACGGCACCTCGGATGCGATCGGCCAGACGGTGGATGTGCTGATCGACGGCGTGCAAGCCGGGCAAGCCGTGGTGCAGGCCGACGGGACCTGGCTGACAACGGTCAGCTTCGCGGCCGCCGCCACCGGCGGACACGATGTAACCGCGAATGTGTCGGACGAAGCTGGCAACGTCGGCCGGGCCGATGCCGGCGTCTATGTCGACCGCGGCTTTACCGTGCAGCAATTGTCGGATGGGCCGGACGGAGAACAGGGCGGCGGCAGCGGCGTCATGTTCCCGAGCCTGTCGGCCGACGGAACCAAGCTCGTCTTCACCGGCGTGAATTTCGACCTGATGGCAAGCGCGAATGGCGCAACCGGCACGCAAGTCTATATCAAGGACCTCACGACCGGCGCGATCACGCTTGTCACGCCGAATTCTTCCGGCAACAGCGAGTTTGGCGCTATCTCCCAGGACGGCACCAAGATCGTATTTGTCAGCAATGAATCGCTTGATCCCGTCAATCAGGCGAGGAATGGCGACGGGCCCGGCTATTACACCTACGAAGAGACTCTTTCTGATGGCGTCCCGTATTTCCGCGGGTTCGTTAGTCAGAACCCGGACGCGCTGAATTTCCAGCTTCCCGGCGGGAAGGAAGCCGCAGAGCCCAATCAGACCTTCCCGCTCTCGATTGCAAACAACGGTTACGATTCCGAAGTGGAGTACACCACCACCGGGTCCGGTTCAGTTGTCCAGGTCTTTGAGAACATTGTCGTTGACGGCAGCGTCACTTCCGGTGGCCAGCCCAACGGCCCCTCCAACCAACTGGAAACGCTGAACCCCACCCCGCTCCCGAACATCGGGACCTTTCAAGACTACGCGCCACAATTCTCGGCAGACGGATCGGTCGTCGCCATCGAAGTGAACTTGCACGCCGAGCAATCATCCACCCAGCCGCTGAGCACCAATTTCCGGATCTACGCGGGCTCTACAAATCCTTCGTCCTTTGGCCACATCCCGCTCGCGTCTTCCGACTCCAACGGCAATGCGATGCCATTCGGCGCGGTCGACCCGGCTCTGTCGGCGGACGGCAAGTTCGTCGCGTTCTGGTCTTGGGACAGCTCCGGTGATTTGGAGGTGTATCGCAAGAATCTGACGACCGGCGAACTTGACGTCGTGTCGTCTGACGCTACCGGCAATGCCGGCGTCGACAATGCCTCGGGGACCTTTGCCGCAGGCTTCAACGCAATCGCGATCTCGGCCGACGGCCGCTATGTCGCCTTCACCAGCGATGCGGTGCTCACGCCGGATGATTCCGGCGCCGGCGCCGATCTGTTCGTGAAGGATATGCAGACCGGAGCGATCCGGCGGCTCGACCTGCCGGCCGGCACGTTCGCCAACGATCTGAGCACACAGCTCGCGATGCGGGCGGACGGGCAATATATCGCCTTCACCACCTCCGCTGCCCTTTCGGCCAGCGACGGCAACAAAGTCGCCGATATTTATGGCGTGTCGCTGGCATCGTTCAGTAGTACGCCGCCACAAATCTCGATCGATGCCGTGGCCGGCGACGACCGCATCAACGCGGCCGAGATCTCGAAACATCTGGCGGTCACCGGCAGCTCCGATGCGATCGGCCAGACCGTCACGCTCTACATCGAAGGCAGTGCTCTGCCCGGCGTGGTGGTCGCACCCGATGGCACCTGGTCCACATCGATCGATGTCTCGGGCCTGCCCGACAACGTCTATCAACTCCGCGCGTCGGTCAGCAGCACCAACGGTGCAACCAACACTGACGGCGATCTGATCACGATCGATACGGTCGCGCCGACCGTTGCGCTCTCAGCAGACAAGACCGACCTCGCGCCAGGTCAGACCGCGACCATCACGGCGAGTTTCAGTGAGGGCATCGGCAATCTCGCACCGAATTTCTTATCCGCCACCGGCGGAACGCTCAGCGGCCTTACGTTCATCGACGATCACACGGTGACCGAGCTATTTACGCCGACGTCCGGAGCGATTGCATACGGCGTCGATGCCAATCCCGCCAGCATCTTCGATTATGCCGGCAATGCAAACACGACTGGCGCGACCCTTGACCTGTCGGCCGGCGAAGGCGATGGGCTCACCGGGCAAGGCCTGACGATGACGCCCGATGCGGGGCAAGCGTTGGTCGCCGCGACCTTCGGCGATGACGATACGGCGGCAAGCGCCGGCGATTTGAGCGCGACGATCGACTGGGGCGACGGCGCCACCACGGTCGGAACCGTGTCGGGCGGCAACGGCACGTTCACGGTGAACGGCCTGCACAGCTATGCGGCCCCGGCCCCGGTGACCGTCACGGTGACGCTTGCGGACAATCCCCCGGGCGCCGCGACGGTCAGCGTTACGCTTTCGGTGCCGGCGACGCCCGTGGTGACCGCCGCGTCCTCGAACGTCAATGCCAGCGCCAGCGAGACGTTCACGCCGGCGCAGCTGTTCTCGGCGAGCGACGCCGAGGGATTCGCGGTCCTCAACTATCAAGTGGAGGACGAGAGCTCGGGCCCGTCGCAAGGTTTCTGGGTGCTCAACGGGGCGGTGCTGCCCAATGGCCAGCTGACCACGCTGACGGCGGCGCAGTTGTCGCAGCTGAGCTTTGTGGCCGGATCGGCCAGCACGCCGGTGAGCGATGTGCTCGAAGTCGCGGCCTCCGATTCGGCGGGCTTCGGTCCATTCACCACCTTCACGGTTGCCGCATCGGCCCACGCCTCGACAACGGTGCCGACGGTGACGGCGGCAAACGAGTTGCAAGCCCCCAACCAGACGCTGACGCCCGCGAACCTGTTTTCCGCCACGGCGTTTGGGGGCAACAGCGTCGGGAGTTACGAGGTTGAGGACACCACGCCCGACAGCGGCCACTGGGTGTTCAATGGCGTCGTCGAACCCACCAACCAGCTCATCGACGCGACCGCGGCGCAGCTGTCGGAGCTGAGCTTTTCGACCGGCTACGGCGCCGACACCCTGAAGGTGCGCGCCAATGACGGCAGCCAGTGGAGCAACTTCGCCTCGTTCACGGTGACGCCGCCACCCAATGCGGCGCCGCCGGCTGTTACCGCGAGCACGTTGATCATGGAACGCCAGGCCGATGGCGCCCTTGAGCTTTACAACATCGGCCGCAGCACGATCCAGCTCGACGGCCCGCTAGGCCAGATTAATCCGGCGCTGCAGGTGGCGGATGTCGGCGGCTTTGACGGCAGCGACACAACCGATCTGCTGTTGCGTGACCCCGCTACCGGCGCGTTCACGGTCTACGACGTGAACAACAACAACATCACCGGCAATGTGGCGCTGGGCCAGGTCGGAACCGAATGGCAGGTGGCGGGCTTTGGGGATTTCTCCGGTAATGCCGGCGAGACCGACATGCTGATGCGCAACGGCAATACCGGCGCATTCGAAGAGTACGACATCGCCAGCAACGCCATCACGCATTCAACCGGCATGGGCCAGGTCGGGCTGGAATGGCAGGTGGCGGGCTTCGGGGATTTCTCCGGCAACGCCAACGAGACCGACATGCTGATGCGCAACAGCAATACCGGCTCGTTCGAGATCTATGACATCGCCAACAACACCATCACTTCCGCCGCGCCGATGGGGCAAGTCGGCCTGGAATGGCAGGTCGCGGGCTTTGGCGAGTTCTCGACCCGCCCCGGCGAGACCGACATGCTGCTGCGCAACAGCAACAACGGCGATTTCGAGGTCTACGACATCAGCCACAACGCCATCACTTCGTCCGTCGCCATGGGGCAGGTCGGCCTGGAATGGCAAATCGCGGGCTTCGGCGATTTCACCGGCAACGCCAACGAAACCGACATGCTGATGCGCAATTCAAATACCGGCGCATTCGAACTCTACGACATCGGAAACAATACTATCAGGCTGGCGACCGGGATGGGCCAGGTCGGCCTGGAGTGGTCAGTCGCTGGAATTTCGACCGGTGGCGCCAGTTCACCTCCGCGCGCGCAACTCGGCGGTATCGCGGTCGATCCGGCCGGCACCACGCCCAGTAGCGCAACCAACCAGCTCACCCAGGCGATGGCGTCGTTCGCGCCAAGTGCCGGCACAACTGCCACCGCGTCGCTCACTCAGGCGCCGGGGCCGGAAGCCTCAAACACAACCAGCCTTCTGGCTGGGACCAATCACCCGCAGCCGATTTCATAGCAGAGGCCGGTTACTGTGGCCGGTGTTCGCGCGTCCGGGACGCGGCGGCTAGTGGACCCATCACTGCCGAATTGAAATGTCCGCTGTCATGGCGGCTTTGGCGGGCGTAACTGTTCGATTTTCGATGGCTGAAGTCACTACCGGCGCCTTCGGTTTGGTTCGGTCTCAGCGAGAGTTTTCGTCCCGTGTTTTCGCCACTGTGCGAAGAACAGTCACAATACAGACAGTATTCAAGGGCGGAGCTTAGCGGCGCCGATGGGCCAAGTGGGTTTGGAATGGCAGGTGGTGGGCGCTTCGCCCCGATCAACGGCGCCGGATCAAGCGACATGCTGATGCGCGACAGCAAAACCGGCGCCTTCGAGCTCTACGACATCGCCAACAACACACTCGCCTCGGCGGCGTCGATGGGCCAGGTCGGGTTGGAGTGGTCGGTCGCCGGCATTGCCGCCGATCCACCGGCCGGCGCGAGCGCTTCGTCCGCGCAGCTGGTGCAGGCGATGGCGTCATTGGCCACCAGCCCGCCCGTCGGCCCGGTCACTACTCCGCAGATTGGCGCGGAGACATCGCCGCAAACGCTTTTGTCGATACCGCAACCCGGATGATTAGGGTGACGCGGAGTTAAGGCTGGCTCGGATGGCTGACGTTCGCTTTCGGGAAAACCCGACATAAGAGCGACCGTCGCAAATCGGTTGCTCGTGACCCTCAACGGACCTCGCGGAGCCAGAATTATTGTGCTGCAAAATCACCGCTTCGTCTGCCCCCACGTCAACCGGATTGCATCCTCCTTCAGCCGCCGATGACCCTCCAAGCTGGAGGTTCGGTAGTGACGCATTTTGAAATTCAGCCGCACTTGCGCGGGACGCCTGAGTGACCATACTGCGACCATGGCCAGCCGTCTATCAGGATACCACGCTGCGCAATCTCAAATGCCAGCGTCTGCAACTTGATGAGATTTGGAGTTTCGTTTACGCGAAGCAAAAGAATGTGCCACTCGCCAAGTCTGCCCCACCAGACGCGGGCGACGTTTGGACATGGGTTGCAATCGATGCGCAGACCAAGCTTGTTCCGTCATGGCGCGTCGGCGACCGCAGCTCGCAAACCGCAATCGCCTTCACTGACGACTTGGCCTCTCGTTTCGCAAACCGCGTTCAAATTGCTACAGACGGCCACAAGGCTTATTTGGAAGCCATCGAAGGATCGTTCGGCGCCGATGTCGATTACGCGATGCTGGTCAAAATCTATGGCCCCTCGATTGAGGGCGAGAAGCGCTATTCCCCAGCGGAATGCATCGGCGCAGAGAAGCGGCGCGTTGAGGGAAATCCAGATCGGAAACATATTTCGACCAGCTTCGTAGAGCGTCAAAATCTTACACTTCGGATGCAGTCGCGGCGGTTCACTCGGCTGACAAACGCCTTCTCAAAAAAGCTGGAAAATCACACTCTTTCGGTCGCCCTCCACTATATGTACTACAACTTTTGCCGCATCCACAAAACGCTTAGGATTGCCCCAGCGATGGCCGCTGGCGTGACAGATCACGTCTGGAGCGTTTCCGATATTGCTTCAATCATCGAAGCTGCCGAACCGGCCCCAACAAAGCGAGGGCCGTATAAGAAAATTCCGGCAGATGAAGGAGGGGCCTGATGACATCAGGAATGCGCGTGCTGCTAATCGTCATTGCGGCAGGTATCATGATTGCAGCGTGGATGAACCGAATTGATGCGCACGCTGGTGCCCAAGGGACCGCGATTATAACCGATCGATGGACCCACAACGTCTATCTTTGCGCCATGGACATGCCCCGGTGCCTGACAATTTATCCTCGTCCAAATTACACTCCCGAAAATTCGAAATGAGGCACTACCGGAGGTTCCGCGAGCTTGCTTTTTGTGAGCCTCAGCAGCATGAAGCTCGCGGCGAAAAACACCACGGCAAGCCCAACGACCGATGCCTCCGGGCCGAAGTCTCCTCCGGTCAGAATAGCCGGGCCGACCAATCGGCCTTGGATCAGGCTCGGGCCGATGTCGTGACCCGAAACCGCCGTACCGAATATCGAGCCCTGCGCGAAATTCCATCCCAGGTGCAATCCGATCGGCAGCCAGAGTTGCCGCGTCGCCGCGTATGCGGCCGCGAGCCAGATGCCGGCGAGCACGTCGTCGAGCAACCCGACCAACGTCGCTCCCGGATTGATCGCGTGCCAGGCCGCGAAGACCAGGCCGCTGACGAGGAACCCCGCCCAGCTGCCGACGAGCTTGGCGGAAAGCCGATAAACTAGTCCGCGATAGAGGATCTCCTCGCGCACGGCGACCGCCAGCATGTACACGAAGCCCCGCCACAACGTGCCGGCCGCGCCGAGGCCCGCAGGCCGAAAGACCCCGGCGGCCCAGAGAATGCCGATGACGAGCGACATGAGGGCAATACCCGTCAGCACGCCACCCGCGAAGGCGCCCGGCGCATCGTGCGGACGCAGCTCCGCCGGCGCGCGGCGCTCAATCCATGTCACGGCCGCGAGGTAAGCCACGAGCGTCACGATCGCCAGATCGATCTGGCCTTCGAAATCGCCGGGATGAAACATCAGAGACTGCGGATACGCGTTGAGGAGCCGCAGGCTGCTTCGCATGACGCCCTAGACCACGATTGTGCTGAGAAGAATCAGGCCGGCCTGTTTCCACGTGTCGCGCATCCCGCCTCCGGTAGACGATTATGCGACGAGCATACCACGTGCCGATTGACGTTCGGGCTGTTGTGGATCGGCTGGGGAATAACTCGCCCGCTGGGATGCCGCCACGGCAGCGATTCCCCCAAGACCTAACCTCAAATCGATCGCTCCGGGCGTTGCTGGTGACCCATCTCAACAACCATCGGTCAGAGCTTGCTGCAGCGCAAATTTGTTGTCACGCGGGCATCGGATATAATAGGCGCGAGTTGGCGACTGTGGACCCGCTTCAGGTTTGGGGATGTTGTGATGGCGACGCTCGACGATGAGGCGCTCGGCGCGCTACCTTTGCGCCGTTTACGCGAGTTGTTCTTCCCGCTTTTCGGTGGCCGTGCGGCATGGCGTAAGCAGCATTTGCTTCCGATCTTCGTGACCATTTTTGCCGGCTTGGCTTTGATTTCTATTTATAACAACGGGGGCGCGGTCAACGACACCGATGTGCTGAAGCTTGCCTCGCGGGTCTACTTGATTGTTGCGGTCTATATCGCCTTCCTGATCAATTGTTACATCTACGAAATGTGCGGCCGCGCTACGAATTGGTTGCTGATTGCAGTGGTGGCGTATTGGACATTTGCGGCGCATGGCAGTTCTTTGCTGTGGCACAATCGTTGGTATGCACTATTCAACTGGATCATTCCGGCAGAGCAGTGGCGGCAATCTTCGCATTTTGTGGTGCGTCTCGCTGGGGCCTTTGCGGGATATGGACTGGGCGAGGAAAGTTTTAAATCGTTGCCACTGTTCGTATTCGTACTCTTTGGTGCTGGGCTGGTCTTCCTCGGCAGTCGTACGAGCGGCAACGTGAGCGCGCTCCTGATGGCAGCTGCAAAGCGGTTCAGCCTTCGCGGGCCGCTCGACGGGATCGTCTTGGGCGCAGCATCGGCAACCGGATTCTTTATCAAGGAAACATTAGGACAGTACGTGCCAGAAACGATGAGCCACGTGCACGATGCGGGGCTTAAGGCATTCGATGGGCTGGTATTCACGTTGGGGCGGCTAATTCCGCAAATTGGCGGACATTGCGCCTATAGCGGCTTGTTCGGCTATTACATTGGCCTATCGGCGCTGCAGCCTCGCAAGGCAGCCTATGTGCTGCCGCTCGGATGGGTGAGCGCAGCCGCTTTACACGGGGTGTTTGACACCGTATCTCTTTCGCTTCGGCTTGTGGTGAGTGTGCTTAGCTATGCCTTGCTGGCCGGAGCGATTTTCACGGCCCGAGAGATTTCTGTGACGTCAACCTTTCTACCCCCGACACGCTGATGGCTTTCCAGACCTTGACTTGCCGACTGTTTTTGCTGCCGTGCCACATGGTCGAAAGTGGCCCATTTCGATTGATATTGCGCTGCAACTGAATGTCGGCTGTTGGAGGTATAGCGTCACGCGCTGGAGTACGACCGGCATCTGCAAGATGACTATTTTCTCGCCTAATAAACTGCGCCGCTAGACTCGCGGTGTGGCTCCCGACATCAAGCGCTTCGGTAACTCTTCGAGAGACCCGCGCTCAGCCACTCGGCCAGCTTCGACCAGCGCCGTCGGCCGGAGACGTTGCGTACCGCAATGGCGACAGCCTTTTTCTGACCGACCAGCACGACCAGTCGTTTGCCGCGCGTGACGCCGGTGTAGAGAAGATTCCGCTGCAGCATGGCGTAATGCTGAGTGAGCATCGGGATGATGACGGCCGGATATTCCGAGCCCTGGCTCTTATGGATGGTGGCAGCATAGGCCGGCACCAGCATGTCGAGTTCGCCAAAACCGTAGGTGACGGACCGGCCGTCAAAGCTTGCAACGATCTCGCCGGCGTCAGGGTCGACGTCGTCGATGTAGCCAATATCGCCGTTGTAAACCTCCTTGTCGTAATCGTTCTCGATCTGCATGACCTTGTCGCCGGGGGCAAAGGTCCAGCCGAAACGCTCCACCTTGCGATCGCCAGCGGGATTGAGGGCTGCCTGCAGTTCGATGTTCAGCGATCGTGCACCCGCGCCGCCGCGGTTCATCGGACAGAGCACCTGAATGTCGCGGATGGGATCGAAGCCGAACCGCTTCGGGATCCGCGTTTTTACGAGCTCGATGATGCGGCCGACGGCAGTTTCGGGATCGTCGGCTTGCACGAAATAGAAGTCGCTCTCCGCCCTGGGCGGGCTGAGGTCTGGGATCGAGCCCTCGTTGATGCGATGGGCACTCGTGATGATGCGGCTTTGGGCAGCCTGCCGGAATACCTCGGTGAGGCGCACCACCGGCATGGTGCCCGATGAGATGACATCGGCCAGCACTTGGCCGGGGCCAACCGAAGGTAGCTGGTCGATGTCGCCAACGAGCAAGAGGGCGGCCTTGTCAGGCATCGCCTTCATGAGCGCCTGCATCAGCATCACATCCACCATGGAGGTCTCGTCGACAACCAACAGGTCACAGTCGAGCGGGTTGTCGTCACCGCGCTTGAAGCCGCCGCCCTTGGGGTCGACTTCGAGCAGCCGGTGGATGGTCTTGGCCTCGAAGCCGGTCGCCTCGGTCATGCGCTTGGCGGCCCGGCCGGTCGGAGCACAGAGCAGGAGGCTCACTCCCTTCGCTGCGAGAATGCGCAGAATGGCATTGACGATCGTCGTCTTACCGACACCGGGACCGCCGGTGATGACCAGCACCTTGGACATCAGCGCGAGCCGGATTGCGGCGACCTGGCTTTCCGCAAACGCAAGCCCGATGCGTTTTTCCGCCCACGGCAATGCCTTGCCGGGATCGATCCACGGCCAAGGCAGCGTGCCGTTTGCAAGGCGCATCAGGCGTTCCGCGATGGTGCGCTCGGCGCGATACAGTCCGGTCAGAAACACACACGGCGTCTCGACAACCCGGTCGGCAACCACCGTGCCTTCCTGGAGCTCGAGTTCGAGAGCGGTGCGGATCAACTGCTGCGGCACCTCGAGCAGCTTCTCCGCCAGCGGGACGAGTTCGTCGGTCGGCAGGCCGCAATGTCCGTCGTCCACCGCCTCGGTCAGCGCATAGGAGATACCGGCACGGACCCGCATTATGGCGGTCTTCTCAATGCCGAGCTTCATGGCGATGGCGTCGGCGGTCTTAAAGCCAATGCCGCGAATATCGCGCGCCAGGCGATACGGGTTCTCAGTCATGACCTGGATGGCGTCGGCGCCGTAGGTCTTGAATATCCGCACCGCCCGCGCCGTGCCGACGCCATGGCTGTGTAGGAAGACCATGATTTCCCGCACGGCCTTTTGCTCGGCCCAGGCGGAAACGATCCGGCCAGCACGCACTGGGCCAATGCCATCGACTTCTCGCAGGCGATCGGCCTGGGTCTCGATGACCTCGAACACCTTCTCTCCGAACGCGCGCAGAAGCTTCTTGGCGTACACCGGGCCCACACCCCGGATCATGCCCGAGGAGAGATATTTCTCGATGCCTTCGATCGACGTGGGCTCTGAGGTCTTGAGGAACCGTGCCTTAAACTGCTGCCCGTGGGTTCGGTCGTTGACCCAATCCCCGGATGCGGTGATCCATTCGCCAGCTGATATCGTGGCGGCATGCCCCACAACGGTAACAAGGTCGCGGTGACTTCGCGCCTTGACCCGAATGACGCAAAAGCCGTTCTCGGCGTTTTGGTAGGTGACGCGTTCAACCAGCCCCGCCAGAACTTCTCGATCGGATAGATTGGGCTGCGTCTTCATGAAGCCCGGTGCCCGAAAGCTGCCCCGCAATCACTATTGCTTTCGGCAATACATCTAGTGGCTGGCGGCATCAAAGCCATACTACAGCTCGCCCCATTGACTTATGTTCTCTATTTGTTCTTAGTAGTGAATGAGCGTGATCCTGGAGATCAACCGCGACTTTCCATTCCAGGTCGCGCTGTCGTTCGATGAAGCTGCCATGGACGTGCTCGACTGGCTCGAAGGGCAATCCCTGGAGTGGGACATGTACGTCGATCTGCCGGAGGATACGGTCAGGTATTGCTTTCGAAACTTGGCGGATGCGACCGCGTTCAAGCAGCGGTTTTGGGATGCGCAGGAAAGGCGAGCTGTCGCCGGCGGCCATTGACCGCGGGTGGCCGCACCAAGTCGCGCTGCCGGCGCGTTTTTGCGAACGCGGCGGCTACGCGGAGATCCATGGATTCTGCAAGGACCTGAGCCTGAGCAGTCGCGGCCAACTCTACACCGTGCTCTCTCTCCGACATTTCCGGCTGGCGCGATGGTGTTCTTTATCCCTTCGCGAGGGGGCGCCGAAGACGTCGCCGAAGGCTCGGGCGCGGCGCATCTCGACCGGCAGACTGACCCGCACCCGCCGCCTG
>DASXFX010000106.1:0-31754 GCA_036489375.1 Binataceae bacterium (SeqCode)
AGTGGCCTCGGCGCTTTGGTGCTGGTGGCGTTGCCGCTCAAGATGGCGGACGCGGGTGCGCTAAAGGATTTTGCCCGGCCGATCGTGCTGGCGGCGGGTGACGGTGACATGTACTGTCCCGTGCCTCAACTTGAAGCGTTACATAAAGAATTGGGAGCGCGTGCGCAACTGCGGATCATCCAGGGCGCGGACCACTTTTTCGGCGGGTGCGAAGTCGAATTAGCGGACGCAATCGAATCGATGCTCGGTGCTATTTGACGATCGCCGCGCTTTAGCGTCACGCACCGCGGTCGGTACGAGTCAGCCAACGCCATTTAAACGCGCTCTATCGGCCCAAGCGATTTTCGGGTTCCGGGCGAACGCTAATCAGAGCAGGGGTCGGAACTAGTGGGGCTTTGGGGGTGGCACCGGGATGATAGCGGCAGCCGCGGATCGTTTCACCGCCTCCGCCGCAGACGGAGTAACTGCGGGCGCAGGTGTGGATGACGCTGACGGTTGCTGCACGAGCTCCGAATTGGGCGACGTCACGGGCGGCAGCCGATCCGTTGGAACTGCTGATCGCCGCGGCACCGGTGGCAACTCAGACGATGGCGATTCTGAGGATGGCGACGAAGCCGACGCGGTGGAACCAGTAGGCGCGGTCAGCGTCGCCTGCCAGATCGCATAGAAGGGATTGTCCGGGTCGCCCCGCGCGAGATCGATGATGCGCGCAATCGTCGCGCGCAGATCGCCGTGCTGCATCCGGTCGAGCGTGGCGAAGTTATCGAGGTCGTGGAAATAGAGCAGGTAGTTGAGCAGCACCGCGTTGTTGAGCTTTTCGCGATCCAGATCGAAGCGCTCCAGGCCCGAAAGGCTCGGCTTGAGCGTAGCGTAATCGCGATTGATGGAGGCGAAGATGGGTTCGCGCTGCTTGAGGATTTCGGCCTGCGGCAGGCCGCTCTGATACAGGCGCAACAGGCGCGCCTCCTCTTGCAGCAGGAACGCGGCAAACTTGAGGTCGCTCTCGTAAACCCCGCGCGCGGCGATCGCATCGGCGGAGTTCGCGCCTTCGGTTTCCGTGAAAAAGTCCACCGCGCCGCGACTGCCGACCCAGGTCGCCGCCGATTCGTCGAACATCACATTGCTGGCGAGAAAGTAGGTCCGATGGAACAGTTCGTGGATAATCACGCCGGCCAGTTCGACGCGATCGAGCCTGAGCAAGTTCGACAGCAGCGGGTCATCGAAGAAGCCGAGGCTGGAAAAGGCGATGGCCGACCGGACGTGAGTATCGAAGCCGTGCGCTTCGAGGTCGGCGGCCTCGGCCTCGGCGCGGGCGCGATTGAAGTAGCCGCGATACGGCACCGCGCCGACAATCGGAAACCACCAGGTGTAGGGAGTGAGCGAGGTCCGCGGCGCGGCCATCACGATCCACACGATCGCACCGGAGTCCACCTGGGTGACGGTGCGATAGGCGCCGCCGACATTAAGCCCGAGCCGATCGGCGGCAAACTTGCGCACCGCGAGCACGGTCTCGAGGTTCGCGCGCGTCTTCGCGGCGAGATCGGCGCGCGTGAGCACCTCGCTGATCGGCTTGCGATGCCACAGCAGGCGACCCTCTTCGTAAGCGCCACGCGTGAGATACCCGATGTCACAGCCGGCGACCATCGTGGCCGCCGCGATGGTCAGCGCGATCAGCAGCGCCGGCGCCGCTACCAGGCGGGTAAGACAGACGCGTGCGTGAACCATCGCGGAGCGCAGCAGAATCAGTCCACCGCCTCACGCACCGCATCGGAAGCCGCGGCGTACTGCAATTCGAACAGCCGGCGATAAAGGCCCGGCCGCTTGAGCAATTCTTCATGCGTGCCGCTCTCACGGAGCACGCCGTTGCTCAATACGAGGATGCGATCGGCGCGCTCGATGGTCGAGAGCCGATGGGCGATGACCAGCGCGGTACGGCCGGTGAGCAATTGATCGAGGGCAATCTGAATCAGGCGCTCGGTCTCGCTGTCCACGCTGGAGGTCGCCTCGTCCATGACGAGGATGCGCGGGTCGTAGGCGAGTGCGCGCGCGAACGATAATAGTTGGCGCTGGCCGGTGGAGAGATTGGCGCCGCGCTCGCGGATTTCCTGGTGGATTCCGTCGGGCATGCGTTCGACGAAACGCATGGCCTGCGAGCGTGTGAGCGCGTCGATCAGTTGGCGATCGCTGAAATCGGTGCGGCCGAGGCGGACGTTTTCGGCGATATCGCCGGCAAACAGAAACACGTCCTGCTGGACCAGGCCGATCGCACGCCGCAAATCGGTGAGGTCCCACTCGCGCACATCGACTCCGTCAACCAGAATCCGCCCGGAGGTAACGTCGTAAAAGCGGTTGAGCAGCTTGATGATGGTGGTTTTACCCGAACCGGTCGGCCCGACGATCGCGATCTTCTGTCCCGCCTCGACGCGGAAGCTCAAGTCCCGCAGCACCGGCTCGCCCTTGCGATATTCGAAGCTCACGCGGTCGAAGACGATCGCTCCGCGTCCATCGGTCACGCGCTCGGGCACCGCGGGGCTGGCGATCGTGACTGGCGTTTCCATCAGGGCTTCCAGCCGCTCGACCGCCGCGAGCGCCGATTGCAGCGTGGTGTACTTCGAGGAGACGTCGCGCAGCGGCGTGAAGAACATCTGCGCGTACTGGATGAAGGCGACCAGCGTGCCGAGTCCAATCAGATGATGCAGCTCCTCGCCGCCGCCCATCCACAAGATGATCGCAACGGTGAACGAGCTCAGCGCTTCGACCGACGAGAACTGTCCCGCTTCGTAGATGTTAGCCAATCGCTGCGAGTCGCGGCTGTTGCGATTGAGTTCGTCGAATTCGTGAATACTTTCACGTTCGCGCGTGAAGAGCTGGATAATCGCCATGCCGCTGAGCGACTCGGACAAGTACGCGTTGAGGGCCGAGAGCCGTTCACGGATCTCGCGATAGACGGTGCGCGACCTTACGCGGAAGTAGTTGAGGATCAGCAGCAGCGGCGGCAACGCGCAGAGCGACCATAGCGCCAGGCGCGGACTGAACCAGAACATGATCGCGACGATGCCGCCGAGCGTCAGCAGATCGACGAACAGGGTCAGCGATCCGGCGCTGAACATTTCATTGATGGCGTCGATATCGGTGGTCATCCGGCTGACCAGGCGGCCCACCGGCGTGCGATCGAAGAAGGCCATCGGCAGCCGCTCGACGTGGCGAAACAGCGCCAGGCGCAAGTCCGAGAGGCTGTACTGCGAAACCATCATGGTGAGATAGAACTGGCCATAGAAGGTGCCGAATTCGCCCAGCAGCAGGATCACGTAGAGCGCGCCCATCACGATCATGCCGTGGCCGTGCGAATGTCGGATGGTCCCGGCGAGCCAGGCCGGCGGAGTCGATCGGCGGGCCGCCAGGAAGATGTCGATCGTCAGCTTGACGACGTAAGGCTGGAGCAAGGCGAAGATCGAGTTGAGCGGCATCAGCACGACCGACAGCCAGAACAGACGCCGGTAGGGCCGGACGTAGGTCCAGACCCAGCGCAGCAGCCGGCTGTCGTAACCTCGCCCGATCTCTTCTTCTGCCTCAATCCGCATCGTAATCAGCCGTCAGCGAAAGCGTACTCAGTAGCCCGCCAACTCCTCCTCGAGCAATTGCCGGCGGAACAGCTCGGCGTAGATACCGTGGCGCGCCATCAGTTCCTCGTGGGTGCCGCGCTCGGCGACGATGCCCTCATCGAGCACGACGATATGATCGGCGTCGCGGACGGTTGAGGCGCGATGCGCCACGACAATCGTGGTGCGGCCGCTGACGCTCTCCTCGAGGCTGTGCAGGACCGCCTTTTCGGTTTCGGTATCGACGCTGGAAAGGGCGTCATCGAGCACCACAATCGCCGGATCGTAATTGAGCAGTCGCGCGATCGTCACGCGCTGCTTCTGGCCGCCGGAGAGCGACATGCCGCGTTCGCCGACGACGGTCTCCAACCCATGCGGCATCACCGCGATGTCGCCGTCGAGGCCCGCGACGCGCGCGTCCCGCTCGATTTCCTCCAGCGGCGTGGCGATGTTGCCGAAGGCAATGTTGCGCGCGATCGTGTCGGAAAAGAGCATCGGCTCCTGCGGCACCATGCCCACGGTCTTGCGCAGGGCCGTGAGCGGCAACTCACGGATATCGCGCCCGTCGAGCAGGACGCGGCCGCTGGTCGGCTCGATCAGGCGGGCGAGCAACTTGACCATGGTGGATTTGCCCGCGCCGGTACGCCCGACGATCGCGAGCTTGCCGCCGGCGGGGACCTTGACGTCGATTCCGCGCAAAGCCCAGTGCTGCGCATCGCCGGTACCGTTGGTGCCGTTGACCGCCGCCGGCGGAACGGGGCTATGGCTTTCGAGGCCGTTGGCGAAATAGCTGAACGAAACGTTTTCCCATTCGACCGACCCGGCCACCTCGAGGCGAGCGTCCTCGCCGGCCACGGTCGGCGTCGCCACGGCGCCGAAGATCTCTTCCAACCGCTTCATCGAGGCGCGTCCGCGCTGGTAAATGGAGAGCGTCCAGCCGAGCGAAACCGTCGGCCACGCGAGCGCGCCGAGGTAACCCATGAAGGCGACGATATCGCCAATCGAAATGACGCGGGCGCGCACCAGCATCCCGCCGTAAATCAGCACGATCATGACCGAGGTGCCGACGGTGCCCTTGATTATCGGCAGCAGTGCGCCGCGCACCCGTGCGAGCGCCAGGCCCTGCTCGTTGTATTCCTCGTTGGCCTCGCGGAAGCGCTGCGCCTCGTGATCCTCGATCGTGTAAGCCTTCACGACGTGGATGCCCGAGAGGCTTTCCTGCACCTTCGAGCCGATCGCGCCGAGTCCTTCCTGCACGCCGAGGCTGCGATTCATCAGCGTGCGCGTGAGCCAGCGCATGACAAAGAAGAGCATCGCGTATGGGATCATCGCGGCGCCGGTCAGCCGCGGACTGAGCGAGAACATGAAGACCAGCGCGAAGAAGAAAGTCACCGGGACGTTGGTGAAGCTGAGCACGCCCATCCCGACCATCATGCGCACCGCGCTCAAGTCGTTGATCATGCGCGACATCAAATCGCCGGTCTTGATGCGTTGGTAGAAGACCTGGTCGAGGTTGCACAGATGCGCGAAGAGGTCGTTGCGCAGGTCGTATTCGACGTCGCGGCCGCAGTTAAAGATGACGACTCGCGAAAACCATCGGGCGGCGCCCATCGCGATGGCGACGACGATCATCCACCGGGTCAGATCGACCAGGCGCGGATAGTCGCCGTGGTTGATGGCGTTGGTGGCCTCGCCACTTAGCCGCGGAATGATGGTGAGCAGTACGGCCGTGGCGATCGTGCAGAGAATGCCGAAAATGTACCGGAGCCAGTAGCGGCGGATGTAGGCAAAGAGGCGTTGCATATCGCCCGACCTACGTTATCAAAGGCGCCGGCTAAAATCGCCACTGCAAATCGAGCCCGGCGATCGCGGCGCAATCGGAGCGGGGGAGGGCGTCCGCAGCTCAGCGCGGATGGAGCGTCTTCAAGCGGCGCTCGTACGCCTTCGCATATTTGAGAAACACGTAGAACGACGCGGTCATCGCGGCGTAAAGGCCGCGCCCGCCGTCCATGAAGCCGCCACGCACGATGTAGAAATTGAAGAACCGCCAGACCGCATGAGTGAACATCTGCACCGCGGCGAACGCCGACGGCTCCATCTCGGCAGCGCCGCGGGTGCTGAAGCGGTTGATCGTCGCAACGTGGTCGGCGATGTCGCGATAACTGAAATGCAGGATCGGCGCTGCGAGGCGCTCGACGCGACCGTTGACGATCACCTTGTCGTGGGGATCGACGCCGCCGATATGACCGCGTTCGCGCCGAAAGAGCCGCACCGGACGGTCGTGATAAATCGGTCGCGTGTAGTAATGGCCGAGGTGATAGAGCACGCGCCGAATACGGTAGCCGTCGGCCGCACCCGGCGCGCTGATAGTGCTGACGATCTCGAGGCCGAGGTCGTGCGTCACCTGCTCATCGGCGTCGAGCAGCAGGACCCATTCGGAGGTCGCGTGGTCGAGCGCGATCTGCTTTTGCCTCACGTAGTCGGTGAACGGCTGCGTGAAGACTTTCGCGCCGAGGCCCGTCGCGATCTCGACCGTGCGGTCGGTCGAATTCGAATCGACCACGATCAATTCATCGCAAAAGGAAGCGCTCGCGAGGCATTGAGCGATCAGTTGCTCTTCGTCACGCGTGATGACGATGAGCGAGATCGTCGGGCGCGGGGTCATCGCGGACTCACGCCTTCGGGTGAGCCGGCCAGGATCGAGGAAGCGGGATTCATGCGCGGCTCATCGTCTAATGAACGTGAGTTTCTTCGGCCGGGCGCGACAGATGCGCGATGACGTTGGCCGCGACCGCCTTGAAGGCCTCGCTTACCGGATGCTCCGGATGCGCCGCGACCAGCGGATTCGCAGTGTCGCCGCCCTCGCGCAATTCGCCGGTGATCGGCACTTCGCCCAAAAATGGCACGCGCAGCGTCTCGGCGAGGCGCGCGCCGCCGCCATGTGAGAAAAGTTCGTGCCGGCTCCCGCACTTGCGACATAGGTGGTAGCTCATGTTCTCGATCACACCGATTACCGGCACCTTGACTTCGTCGAACATCGCCACGCCGCGGCGCACATCGAGCAAGGCGATTTCCTGCGGCGTAGTCACGATCACGCCGCCATCGAGCGCGACTCGTTGCGTAATAGTCAGTTGCGCGTCGCCGGTTCCGGGCGGCAGATCGATCACCAGGCAATCGAGATCGCCCCATTCGACGTTGAACAGGAACTCGGCTTCGAGTTTCGCGATCATCGGCCCGCGCCAGATGACCGGGCTCGCATCGTTGAGGAAAAGCGCCATCGAGACGTAGCGGATGCCGAAGCGCTCCAGCGGGACGATCCGTCGATCCTTGGTCACCGCGACCGGCCCTGGCCCCGCGCCGTCCGCCGTCCCGACCATCATCGCGATACTCGGGCCGTAAACGTCGGCGTCCATCAGACCGATCCGCCAGCCCAACGCGCGCATCGCCAGCGCGAGGTTGACCGCCACCGTCGATTTGCCGACGCCACCCTTGCCGCTTGCCACCGCCACGATATGGCGCACGCCGGGAATCGCGCGCTTCTGCCCGGCGCCTGCGACCACCTTTGGCGGCGGTGCCGCCTCGATTTCGATCTTGATCGCGAGGCCGCCCGCTATCGCCGCTATGGTCTTGCGAATTTCGGCTGCGATTGCATCGACCACTTCCGGTTTGGCCGATGGTGCCGTGAGAATCACCGTGATACCCGCGCTGGCGACCTCGATATCCTTGATCATGCCGAAGGAGACAATGTCTCGGCTGAAGCCCGGATACTTGATCCGCTTGAGTTCGGTGAGAATTTCCTGGGGAGTTGGCATGCCTTCTCTTGTTTGCAGCCGTAACGGCAGCGCGAAATCCATTATACCGCGCCAACCTTTTGCGGGCGCGCGCAATTTAGGAGATGGTATCATTCCATCGTGAACGGCAAAACGACATCCGCCCCGGCGTTCACCCGACGTGCACTCGTTTCCGACATCATGACCTGGCATTACGAAACGCCCGACCGTTTCGCGCTTCATCTAGAACACGATCGCGAATTCATTCCCTGGATGGCCGCGCGTGGCCTCAACGCGTTCTCGTACATCAGCCACGCACGCGACAACCGTCTCAAGATCGACGAACTGCTGCCGCTCTTGAATGAACACGGCATCGCCTCCGAGTACGGCGGCCATGTATTGCAGCATCTGTTGCCGCGCGATCGCTTCGCGGCAAACCCCGAGTTCTTCCCGGTCGGCAGCGACGGCCAGCGCAATCCGCGCGGCAATCTATGCGCGTCGAACGATGCGGCAATCGCGATCGCCTGCGATGGCGCCCTCCGCTACATGCGCGAGAATCCTGAATGCGCGCTGCTGCACATCTGGGGCGCCGACGTCCATGAGGGCGCCTGGTGTCGCTGTTCGCAATGCGCACCGCTCTCGCCGCAGCGCCAATATCTGAAAGTCGTCAATGCGATCGCTGAGGCTGTTGCCGAAGGTTTCGCCGCGACCACGCCAGTCGCGTACCTCGCCTACCACGACACCATCGATCCGGTGCCCGGACTTGATCCATTGCCAAATGTTTCCTTCGAATGGGCGCCGCGCGAGCGTTGCTATAGCCATGCCATCGACGACACCGCCTGTATGGTCAATCCGCGCTACCTCGAAGCGCTGAAGCGCTACCTCGAAATCTTCGACGGCCGCGGCCACATCTTCGAGTACTATGCCGACGCAATCCTCTTCGGCGGGCTCGGCGTTGCCTCGCCCGCCGTAATCGTACGCGATCTGCGCGCCTATCGCCGGCTCGGCATCACTAGCGTTTCATGCCTCACCTTCGGCGCTTACAGCATGCTCGCGTATCCCGTGAACCTCGAAGTCTTCGGGCGTGCGACGCACGCGCTCGACTTCGACCCGGATGCGGCGCTTGCGGATGTCGCGGCGCGCCGCCATCCGCGCTGCGCTCCGGAGATGACTGCCGCCTACCGCGCCCTCGCGAACGCCTCCGCGCTCCTCCTCGACGGCGGCGGCGGCGTGATGCGGCCGCCGCTCACGGCGGCCGCATCACGCCAATCTCGCGGGCGCGACCTCCGTCGCGCCCGCGACATTCTCGATGACGCCTGCGCCGCCGCCGACCACATCCTCGGCGACGCGCGCGATGCCCTCGCCGTTGCCGAGCGCGCCCTATGGCAATACGGCCGCGAAATTGCCGACGGGCTCGCCGGCTACATCGAGGCGGCCGCGCTGACGGGCGCCGAGCGCCGTCAGCGCGGCGCCGCCGCGATCGAGCGCATCGAGGCAGCCGTCGCACACGTGCGCGGCATCGATTTGCCGCTCAAGGGTACTTGGGGCGCCTACGATATTGAGTGGGTTCGCAACCTCTGGCTAACCGCGTTGCGCCGCCGCTTCGGCGACGTCGCGACGTGATTCGCCGGCCATGAACCGGCCTGAGCATGCTAAACGGGGATTATGCCGATGGAGAACGAAACCGGATATCAACTGCCGCCCGAACTAATCGCCTTGCGCGAGAACGTTCGCCGCATCATCAAGGACGAAATCATCCCGGCCGAGGCGCGCGTCGATCCCGATGCGGCCGAGATCGAAGAGGACGACTACTGGCGCATCGCGCGCAAGGTGCAGGCGGCCGGCATGTGGTGCATGGGCAGTCCCGTCAAGTATGGCGGCGGCGGTCTCAGCCTCTTCGAGATGTGCGTGCTGATGGAGGAGATGTGCCAGCATCGTGGCGGCCTCTACAACCCGGGCGCGGGTGTCTTCGGACGCACTCCGCCTCCCGTCATCTGGGGCGGCACCGAGGAGCAGATTCAGAAGTACGCCGCGCGCACGCTCAAGGACGCGACCTACACCTTCTTCGCCATCACGGAACCGTCCGGCGGCTCCGATCCCGCCGGCGCTATCCAATGCCGCGCCGTTCGCGACGGCGACCATTACGTACTCAACGGCCAGAAAATTTTCATTTCCCACGCTCATGAGGCCGAATGGGGCGTGGTCTTTGCCCGCACCGATCCGAGCGCAGGCCGCGCCGGCATCACCGCCTTCATCATCGAGAAGGATACTCCCGGCTTCAGCGCGAAGCCGTTCAAGACCCTGCGCACTGCCGCTCTGCCCAACGTCGTTCATTTCGACGACTGCCGCGTTCCGGTCGCCCAGCGGCTCGGTCCCGAGGGCGGTGGTCTGAGTCTCTGTATGGACTTGCTGACCGGCTTGCGTTTTCCCTATTCCGCTTGCAATGTCGGCGTCGCGGTCGCAGCCCTGCGGATGGCGATTGACTATTCGAAGCAGCGCAAGACCTTTGGCGAAATGCTTTCGCGACGACAGGCCATCCAATGGATGTTGGCCGATTCCGAAGTCGAGATTCGCGCCGCGCGATGGCTTATATGGGACGGCGCGTGGAAGTCCGGCCGCAAGGAGGACGCCCGCATGGAAGCCTCGGTCGCCAAGCTCTATTCGAGTGAAGTCCTTGGCCGCGTTGTCGATCGTGCGGTCCAGATTCACGGCGGCTATGGCGTCAGCAAGGAATTTCCGCTCGAGCGATGGTACCGCGAGTCCCGTATCCGGCGCATCGGCGAGGGCCCTTCCGAAGTCCACCGCATGGTCATCGCGCGCAATCTCCTGCGCTGACCTGACTTGGTCTCGCGACCTGTTAGTCAGTTGCGTATCGCGCAAAACTGATAGTGCTGTGGCTATATAGAGTGACTATCCGCCGAAGTGAGTATTATACCGAAAGTGAGTATGCCACCGATGACCCTGCCGCTTGACGGAATCCGCGTAATCGACCTCGGCCAGATTTTCGCCGTGCCTTATTGCACGCTTCAGCTCGCCTACCTCGGCGCCGAGGTCATCAAGATCGAGCCGCCCGGCACTGGCGAGCATCTGCGCCGGCCGGGTTCGTCTCCGGGCGGCGTCAACTATTCCTTTCTGATGCTGAACCCGAACAAGAAATCGGTGACGCTCAACCTGAAGCAACCCGACGGCCGCGCCCTTATGATGCGGCTGCTCGAATCCGCCGATATCCTCACCGAGAACTACTCTGCCGGCGTGATGGATTCCCTCGGCCTGGGCTGGGACGCCCTCCGCGAGCGTTTTCCGCGGCTGATTTTCGCGTCGATTAAGGGCTACGGTTCCGACGGTCCCTGGGCCCGCCTCGGTGCGATGGATAGTACGCTCCAGGCCGCCTGCGGTCTCATCAGCATCACCGGTTATCCCGATCGCCCTGGCGTTCGCACGCCTGCGACTTTCATCGATATGGCTACCGGCAGTCATCTCGTCAGTGCCATTCTGGCCGCGCTTATTCAGCGCGGTCGCACCGGCCGCGGGCAACTCGTGGAGGTCTCGATGCACGACGTATGCATCCCTTCGATGACTGGCCTGATCGCTAACGAGCTCGAAGGCAAGCCCTGCGATCGCGTCGGCAATCGCCATCGCAACGCCTGTCCCTCCAACATTTATCAGTGTCGCGACGGCGAGCTGATGATCTTCTGCCTGACCGAGCCGCATTGGCATTCACTGGTTAAGCTGATGGGTCGCGAGGATCTCCTTGCGTCGCCGCAGCACAAGGATCACGCGAGCCGCTACAAGATTGTCACCGACGTCGATGCGCTCGTGGACGGATGGACTCGGCAGCATCGCCGCGACGATCTGGTGGCGCTCCTCATCGATCATGGCATCCCGTGCGCGCCGGTCCGATCGGTTGCCGAAGTGACCGCCGATCCTGAAGTCGCGCGGCGTCGGATGTTGCTTGATAGCGAGTCCGCGACGCGCGGCAAGATCAAGGTGATGGGCTCGCCGCTCAAGTTCACGGATACCAACGATCGCCCGCCGCTACCGCCGCCCGTCCTCGGCGAGCACACCGCCGAGGTGCTCGCGACCATCGGCGTCGATTCCGCGGAACTCGCCCGCCTCCGCACCACCGGCACCATCTAATCATTCCGCACCTGCTAAATATGAAACGTTCGCTCCGGCACTATTGAGACTTTTAGCGCAGGTGGCGCCGCTGCTGGTGGCATGTTAGCTAATTGTCGGCTATGCATCCACGCGGTATACCCGTGACAGTGTCAACCCGATATAAAGATCGGTTGACATGGCGGGACCATATTTTTCCAGGACTTGGGCGACCTTTGTCTATCAAGGAACGAGCTACACCTTAGCCCATCTCGACGAATACGAGTTTGTCATCGAAGACACTGCGCATTGTCAACGCCGGATTGCAGTTACATTTGCCGATCATTGCTTCACCCGCAGCCCTGTTTCCGGAGACGATCCCGCACTCGCCTATCCTCACAGCGATCGAAAACCGGGCTACTTCTGTTTCGAGCGCTACAAGTTAACTTTCGAATTGCAGAAACATCTTGAATATGCGGCTAAAGGTGAGGTGTGGACGGTTGCGGGCCAGCACTTTGCGGCTGTGCCGATAGTCGATCAATCCGGCAAGCGAATTTGTTATGGCATTGTCTTCAGTCTGGATCGTGTAACCGGTTTGCCAGTGGACCTGCACCTTCGTGTGCGCACAGCTTATCCGATGCATCGTGAGATGGTGACTTTTGGGGCTGTCCGATTCCGGAACCTTGTGGCTCTTCGGATGAAAAACAAGAGGCCGGGTAGAATCACCAGCCCCGGCCGCAGAAGGCCCAAAAGCCCTTGAATGAAATCACAAAAAGAAAAGGCCCTTTCGGGCCTGTTCCGATTTCGACATGTCGAATTTGCGCTTGCGCGCCGATTATGTCGGAATCTCGGGGCGAACCTCTTTCCTGTTCCCAGGTATCCATCCCGTTCGGGACGGACTTGGCCGGCGGCCAAGTGGGGCTGGCTATTCGCACGCCCTTTTATCCAGCGGTCTAGATCGATTCTATCCCGTGCACGAAGAATGTCAACGAGCCATCGCTAATCGTCTGTAGGCGTAAACACATCATTTGACACTCTTCGCGAGTCCCCAAAGTTCCCCATGTCTGCGGGGTGCCATGCACTTTGCACGCGGCCCGTTGAGATTTCATATCTTAGTACCCCGTCACTGTTAATCTCTGCGTGTCTGGCTGAACAATAGCTTGCCACTCGGAATCGCGAGACCTGGAAGTTGTTGAGGTCCCGAACCTAGCTTACTGCATCGGCTGTGCGCCCATAGTCCTGAAGTCCGATCTCTGGTCGTCTATCCGCCGCACGGTCTGTATGACGCGATTGATCTCTGCTTGCGACACCAAGGCCCCATTCCTCCTCGGAAACATGAATCCGACACTACCCTCCTTAGAGTAAAGTTCGTCCCTGATTTCGCGAACGCCGCTCTCTGGATTTCCGTACTGGAACCCGTGGAATTCCGGCGTGTCGATCATATAGATCCCCGACTCCGCGTCTAGCCAGACCTGTTTCAAAGTCAGGGACCCGAACGCGCCGATTGCTTTACGTCGCGACGTAAACGGTGTGATCTCATCTGGAGAAGCGTCGAGTATCTGGCCGATAATGGCGTAGTCATAGCCATACCTTCCTGGGATAATCTCTTCACGCATAAAGGTTCTAACCGCTGGGTTCGTTTTTAGCGAACCGTCCGGTTCGTGCCCCATGAAGACGATCATTTTTCCCGACTTGAAGCTGATTACCTGCCAATTTCGCAAAAGCTTGGTGTGCGCTTCATCCAGATCGTTCCACGGCACTTCGAACTCGTAGCCGAAATAAGAAAGTCGGCGGCCTGGAGCCTTGGAAATCGATTGCTCGGAAAGCGGTACCGGCACTTTCCAGAGGTACGGTATTTCCCAGCCTGAATACCATGCGTACACCGCGAGTACGGTCTGGCAGCCGAACAACGGCAGGTACACCAAAATAGCGATAACCCCAAGTCCGCATCCGACGAGAATGCGACCCCAACGCGACATCGTGTTACTCCGATCGGCAGGTTAATCCCTACTAGACCACCGCACCAACACTGATCGATAGAACCGATCGTTGTGCAGAATCCCCCTGTCCATCCGTCCCCGCGGCCGCCTGAAAGAATCGCGCGAATCGATGCGATTTGCTACATTCGGCCCGATAGCGGGCACTACCGGCTACCATGCCCCGGTTCGCCAGGAGGACAAAATCATGCGTAAGAACAACCGTAGGGAGCTCGATCGGTTTTGAGGTCATCAGCAAACGCCGCAGTGGCTTCCCCTCAGAAACCAAGGTTAAACGCGGGAAGCGACTGGCACACTGCGACAAGGAACTGATCGAGAAGCTCGGCCGCAATGACCTATGTCCTTGCGGCTCTGGCCGATGCTTTCAAGCGATGTTGCCTCAGCAGCGGTCGCTATGACGGCTCCATCCGAAACTACTACTTTAGAGAATAAAGCGGGGCGGGGCATCGAGGGCCAACTTCCATATACCCTTTAAACCCATCAAAAAGAATTGGTACATTTATCGCTTCGAAGACTGACCCACCAACCTAATGAATTCCTCCGAAATTGATGCTCTTTTTGCGCGGACGCTCCTGGGAGGTCGCGAGGATGAAGTAGCGTGGGACGCCGTTCGCACATTGCGCCTAAACGGCAGCCGGGAGATTTTCGATCGAGCCGCAGCGTGGTGCAAGTCTCCCGAGCCCCTCAAGAGAGCGCGTGCTGCGGATCTGTTGTGTCAGCTCCAACGCGCGCCCCTACCGAACGAATCTCTCGCAGAAACGGAATGGATGTTTCGCGATGAATCATATTCGCTGATCACAAAGATGCTCGAAAACGAGCGCGATCATGTGGTTCTCGACGGCGCCATCACCGCTCTTGGTCATTTGTATAACGCCAACGCCGCTCCACTAATCCTCCGCTATCAAGATCATCCCGACCAGCAGGTTCGCTTCGCAGTCGCTTTCGCGCTTGGTTGCTTTCCCAACGAACCGCAGTCGATTGCAGGGCTTCTTAAACTTACTTGGGATTCGGATGATGACGTCCGCGATTGGGCCGTATTTGGCTTGGGAGTGCAGGGCGATGCTGATACCCCTGAAATTCGCGAAGCCCTCCTTCGATGCCTCGACGACGCGAATGAAGATGTTCGTGAGGAAGCCGCTGTTGGCTTGGCGAAACGTCGGGATCCGCGCGTGATTCCAAAGCTGCAGACGATGCTTGACGAACCGGAAATCGGCCCCCGAGTAAGAGATGCAATAGCTTTCTTCCTCAGTCTAGACGGTGAGGATGTTTCAGAATGGACTGCCGACGATTGTAGATCCGCCCTCGCCGACAAATTCAATCTACAGCGCTGATCTATAGCTCTGTCGCGTTCGCCTCACGCATCGTCGGAAAGGTGCGGCTATACTCTCTATGGGTTAAACGCGCGCACTGGCGCGTAACACTTTGGCACAAAATGCTGCTCCTTTCCGCAGCAGCCCGATCTTTTATCTCGCTTGCCCGCACCGAACTCTATAAACATTTTGTATGCGGCTACAAAAAGGCGGGCGCGATCCAATACAGCAGAAGCTCGCCCAAACCGCATCTTCGTCTGACTTGGCCGAAGCCGACCTGCCATCGAGCGCGTCTTCTGCCGCAGTTTCGTCGCGCGAGTTCGTCGAAATCGGACCCGAAGTGCTCGATCGCATGCCGCTCGAACGCGAGCCCTCCGCCGCCACCGTCGCGAGTTACGTCCTCACTCACGGCGCCAGCCGCGCCTGGCAAGCGATCAATACCCAGTTGACCGCAGGGCGCGGCGCGCTCTTCTGGATCGGTGGCGCCGCCGGCGCCGGCAAGACCCATTTCCTGAATTACGTCCTCGCGCTCAGCGCGCGCGCCGGATCGCTCAGCGCCGAGACCGCCCGCTACCTGACGCTGCCGGTCGAAGTCAGCGGCCGCGCGAGCGCCGCCGAAATCGATCGCCGCATCCTCGAATCGATCGCGACCGCGCTTGGCGGCGACGATCCCGCTCCCGCGATATGGAATCAGCTCCGCGGCGCCGACGGCTTGACCATTGCCTTCGATCGCGCGCGTCGCCAAGGGGTCAAAGGCGTAACCCTCGCAATCGATCTCGGCCTCGACCAGAGCGCCGCTGCCGTCAACACACTCTCCGCGTTGGCCGAAGTCGGCCGCAGTCTCAAGCAGTTGCGCCTGATCGTCGCCGCGGCCGGGCGCGGGGATCCACCCGCACAGGCGCAGGCCTTCAACGTCACTCCCCACGCCGACGAGGAATTGGGCGTCGCCGTCGGCCGCGCGCGCCGCCTCCATGATTCCGCCCTGCGCACCGTTGACGGACTCTACGGCAAGCTCGAAAGTGCGTGGGATACTCGCGCCATCTACCCGTTCCATCCCGCGGCGGCGAGCACCTTGCGCGCCCTCTATGGTAGTTCGCTGTTCGATTCCGGCACCACCATCGGCACGCTTGCGAAGGCCGTCCGCGAAGTGATCGAGCCGTGGTACCGCGACCGCAACTTCCAGCGCCTCGTGATGCCGGCCGCCCTGATGCGCTCGGCCACCGTGCGCCGCACCCTCGATACCGAGCTCGGCGAGGCGGGCCGCGCCGCGCTCAAAATCGCCAACGCAGCCGCGGTCAGCGAATCGCTCGACGACCGCGCTCACGACCTCCTGCAGGCGTTGGTCGATACGCTCGTGCTGCTCCACATTGGCGGCTCCCCCGCGATGCTTCCGGTGACCGAGATCCGCGAGCGGATGGACCTCGTCGGCCTCAACGGCGTCGATCGCATCCGCCTGACGGACGCCTTGATCGTACTCGCAGAAAACACCCGAGGCGTGATTGTTTACGATTCCCGCGCGCAATCGGCTGGTTTTAGTCCGCGTGGCGCCGGCGCCCCGCAAGTTGCGGCCTTCAATTCCGCGCTCGCGCTTCTGACCCGCTTCGATCCCTCTTTCAAAGCGGCGCAGGACCTGCCCGATCTCAACGCGAAACGTAAGCGGCTCGCTACCAAGATGGCCACCGCTATCGAGGACGCCTGCCACAATCGGCAATCGCTCGCCGCCGCGATACGCGAAACCGGCTCGCGGCTTTCACTCGATCAGGAGCAAGCCTTCGATCGTTTCATCGAACTGGCCGAAGGCGGCGCCGCCGCTTTAGTCGAAGCCGGCGCCGATCCGGAGCGCCGCGCAAACGCGCTCGCTGCCGTCGCCGCCTACGAGCCGCTCGCAACGATCGCCGACTCGCTCCCGCGCTTCAGAACGATGCGCAACTATCTCGCAGCCACCGGCCTCCTCCCGGGTTTCGGCGAGGATGCGGACCGCGCTCGCTCTTCTGGCGAAAGCTCCTCGCGCGAAGCCGACGCAAGCGACCTCGAAACCGAATGCCAGATTCTGATAGTCGCGCTGAATCCGGTGATGCGCTCGAACGCCGGCCGCAACCTCGCTGCAATCGAGGATCGCTTCCAAACCTTCAAGGCGACCTACGTCCAGCGTTATCGATCCGGCCACGATCGTCACCGCTCGGAACTTGCGCGGATAGCGCCCGTCGCCGACGACACGCGCCGCCAGCTTGAGGCGCTGCGCCGCCTCAACGCCATCGACGCGCTCGGCGCACCCGCGGGCTCCGAACTCGGCCCCGCGATAGCCACGCTCGAGCGCCGCCTCGCGCCCTGCGATCTCACCGAGGCGCTTTCGCCCGAAGTCACGCCTTGCTGTCCGCGCTGCGGCTATCTGCTCGGCACGCCTTCGCCGGACCAGGAGTTGAGCGATCTCGCCGATCGCGGGCGCCGCGCCCTGCAAACGAAGCTCGCCGCGCTCTCGCACAATGCGGTCGCGCGCCTGATCCGCGAGCACGACCGTAATCACCGGCTGGAGGGCTTTCTCAAAATCGTTCAGGCCGCCCAGACCGATTCC
Source organism: Binataceae bacterium (SeqCode) (assembly GCA_036489375.1). GTDB lineage: Bacteria > Desulfobacterota > Binatia > Binatales > Binataceae > JADMIL01. Next base: position 17,344 of record DASXFX010000106.1, read on the forward strand.
CTGGTCCGCATCCTCGACGACGACCTAGCGCGCTACCTCGCGCAGCTCCTCTCCGAAAACTCCGCCGATAGCCTCGCCGCTGACACCACCGCCACCACCGCTACCAACGTCATCCCCCACGGCAACGCCGCCGCCGTTCCCACCACCCCTGCCCACGCCAATCCGGCCGACTTCAATAGGCGCCGTCACCGCGACCGCTAACCTATCCGCCAACTCGCCGCCAACGGCCTCGCCGCACAACCGAATATGCCTTGACGCGAATAGAGAAGGATTTCACCTCATTTTAGCGGTGCCGGATTAGCCAACTAAAAGGTGTCTAACTGCGAGATAACGTCAGGTCGTTTGCGGGTGAAATATTTCACGACAATAGGGCAGCTAATACTACACTGGCAATTTCCGCCTTCAATACTTCTTTTGCCTCCCGCCGCCACGTCATTCACAATCCACGAAAAACGGCTCACTCGATCCCGAAGTCTTTGCTTCAATTTCCGACCACGGGCGTGAGCGGCCCCCCTGCTCGGTCCGCGCCAAGTGGCGAGGCGGAGTAGCCGGGAATCGGAAACAGGGCCGACGCGATCTCTCACTGATGAGCGACCAGCCCGGAGCGACCAGCACGTGCGGTTCGCTCGGACGCATCAGTCAGAGCACCCGAATCCCCGTCCGATGATCTGGACGCGGTGCCGACGCGAGCACAAAGCCCTGGCAAAAGCCTGATGCAGTCGCAAGAACGATCTGCCGGCGAGAGAGCCGAATGTATGCGAAAGGCTGATCCAGCCGCGAGAAGAAGTGTTAGCTAAACGGGTTGCTGCTCCGAACCTAACGCTCAGCGGGAGGCGGCCGTGAGCGGACGCTTGCGCGCCTGGCCGGGAGGAAATGGGCTGGCCGGACGGACGCGTGCCTTGACGTTCATCCGATCGAGCACCCGAAAGACGCTATTGCGGACCGCTTCGAGTCCCCATAGCAGACATAAGCCCAGCGAAACGCCGACGCCATGCAGGATGTAGTAAAGGAATCCCCAAGTCGAAAGCTGCTTGACCACCAGGGGCTCTTCGATAATCGGGTCTGTCACCGCATTAGGATGGGGATGTTCGTCGCTCATTAACCATCAACAATAAGGGTCTTGGCCCCAAACCGCAAGCCGCCCTGGCCGAACCTTACGCCGACTGGGTAGGGGCGGCGGCGCCAGCGTCTGCGAACTGAGCCGGTTATAGCGACGCCATTGACTTGTTTTGCGCTAGATTCGCACTATTCGCCTGGATCCAGGCCTTTCGCGAGATTCACACAGGGCGTGACGATCAAGGAGCGAGCCGGTGAGCAACTGGTGGTCAGATTCGACCCGCGCGCCACATTTGGCCCTGAGCCCGCAAGCTCGGTGGGGCAGAGTGGGGTAGTCCACCTCGGGGTGAGGCGCACTCCAAGCTCATCAGGCTGCCAACGGAAGTCGAATATCAATCGGAACCGGGATCCGACCGGAAGAACGTCGCTGATCGAGGACACAACGGTTGCTCGCGCATCGTGAGTAACTCGTTGCTTTGACCAGTCTCGCAACGCTTTTCGCTTCGTTGGTTCTTCACTTAAATCAATCACCGGCTGATCGTAATCGGGTCAGCCAAGTCACTTTCGCCTTCCTTTCGCTTATCTAAGCAAGGCAAAATTGTCGGATTCGCTTCATGCAATCTCTTGACTGTAGTGGGGGAGAGTGGGAGATTGTGGTGAATCGGGGAGGAGAGCGGTGTTTAACGGTCGATTCGACCACGCGATCGACGAGAAAGGGCGGGTAAGCATTCCCGCCCGTTTCCGCGATGTATTGCAGGGCGAAGGTCATGATCGACTGTATATCACAAACTTCATCTTCGAGCGCGAGAAGCTGCTGGAACTCTATCCGCCGGCTGAATGGGAAACGATGGTCGCGAAGTTCGCTCAGCGCCGCACGGGGGACCGCGTCGCACAGCTGTTCGAGACCTTCTATGTCGGCGGGGCGCACGAGGTTCAGGTCGATCGGCAGGGACGCATATTGATCCCGCCGAAGTTGAGGGAGTTCGCCGGTCTCGGCCGCGATGTGACTTTTTCGGCCAAGCACAATCGCTTTCAGTTATGGGATCGCGCGACCCTGGAAAGAATTCTGAGATCGGCTGAGGAACAGTTGGTCGCTGACCCTGAATTGCTGGCGAAACTCGACTTTTAGGAACTGAGTGCGATGCGTCTGGCAGAGGAAAAAGGGCAGAGCGCGGCGAGCCGCCAGCATGTGGCGGTGATGGTGGATGAGGTGGTGGGGCTCGTTCGCGCTCTGAACCCTCTGACGATGGTGGATGTGACGGTGGGGATGGGGGGCCATGCGGCGGCGCTGCTGCGAGCGACCCACGGGCATCTGATCGGAATCGATCGGGATGCCACGGCGCTCGCGGCGGCGGCTTCCAACCTCACGGAGTTCGGCTCGCGCGTGACCCTTCGGCGAGCGGATTTTTCCGGCTTTGAAGAAGTGCTCGAGCAGAGCGGAATTCCTTGCGTGGGCGCAATCGTCGCCGACCTCGGAATGAGTAGTTTTGCACTCAACGATCCGGAGCGCGGGTTCAGCTTCAGGCTCGATGGTCCGTTGGACATGCGAATGGATGGCAGCCAGCAGTTGCGCGCCTACGACATCGTGAACGAGGAGACCGAAGCCGAGTTGGCGCGGATTATCCACGAATACGGCGAGGAGCACGGTGCGCGGAGGATTGCGCGCGCGATCGTCGAGGCGCGGCGGCGGCGTCCGCTCGAAACCACCGGCGAACTCGCCGGTTTGGTCGAGAGCGCGATCGGACGCAAACGGCGCGGCGGGATCCATCCGGCGACGCGCACCTTTCAGGCGCTTCGAATCGCAGTCAACAACGAACTCGAAAGCCTCGCGACGCTGCTCGATTACGGACCGGCCCGACTGCGTGTGGGCGGCCGCATGATCGTGCTCGCGTATCATTCGCTCGAAGATCGGCCGGTGAAGAATCGCTTCCGTGAACTGGTGCGCGAAGGCTCATTTGTCGCCGTGACGCGCAAAGCGATGCGTCCGAGCGAGGCCGAGTGCGCGGCCAATCCGCGCGCGCGCAGCGCCCGTCTGCGCTGTATCGAGCGGGTAGCGAAATGACTCGCCGCGTACGCCCGGCGACGCCGCCGTCGAAGATCGTGCCCGCGTTGCTTGCGGTCGCGATCGTGGCGGCGGGCTTCGCCGTGTTGATGGTCCGCCTCGAGGTCACGCAAGAGGGTTATCGGCTGTCCAGCCTGAGACTCGAAGTGCGTAATCTCGAGACCGAAAATCAGCGGCTCAAGCTCGAAACCGCGCGCCTGGAATCGCATCAGCGACTGCGCGAACTCGCACCGAAATATGGCCTGGCTGCACCGGCGCCCGGACACGTGGTGATGGTGCCGTGAACGGATCGTTCAAAAAGCGCCGTTTGCGCATCGGGGCGTTGACCGTCGGCCTCGCGGGACTGTTCCTGCTGGCGGCGATACGTTTGGCGGTTCTCGTTTTGATCGATGGGCCGCGGCTCTCCTCGCTCGCGCGGGAGGAGCACACCACGGCGATAAAGTTGGCGGCGGTGCGCGGTCCGATTGTCGATCGCAACGGCGATCCGCTGGCACTTTCGGCCGAGACCCGATCGATTTTCGCGCGCGCGCCCAAATTGCTCGAGACCAGCACCGCAAACGAGCGGGTGCGGCTCGCACACGCGCTGGCGATGACGCCGGCAGAGCTCGAGGCGAAGTTGCGCAAGCCGGCGCCGTTCGTGTGGCTCGCGCGCCATCTGCAGCCCGAACAGGCTAGCCGGGTAGAGGATCTTGGTTTCGAGAGTGTCGGCGGAGTGGATGAATACGCGAGGTTTTACCCGGAGAGCAACCTGGCCGCGGCAGTGGTGGGGTTGGCGGGAACTGATGGGCAGGGGCTCTCCGGGGTTGAATTGCAATATGATCGTTTGGTGAGCGGCACGCCGGTGGAATTGCAGTTTTACCACGACGCGCTGGGACACCCGATCCTGGACTCGCCACTGGCGCTCAAGAGTGCGAAGCCGGGCGCCCGTCTCGAACTGACGATCGATTCCTCGATTCAGTCAGCGGCGGAAAACTATCTGACCGACCAGGTGACCAAGAGCGGCGCGCGACGGGGCGCGGCGGTAGTGCTGGATCCGTTTACCGGAGAAGTGCTCGCGCTCGCCAATATCGACGGCGCGGCGACCAACGCGCGCGATCGTTTGCACAACACGGCGATCGAGGACGCGTTCGAGCCGGGCTCCACGATGAAGGGCCTGCTCGGCGCGATCGCATTGCAAGACCGCGCAATCTCGCCCAAGCGGCAGCTCTACTGCGAGAATGGCGAATGGCATTTTGCCGGCCGCACGATCCATGACGACAGCCCGCATAGCTGGCTCGATCTCGGCGGAATCATCGAGGTCTCGTCGAATATCGGTGCGGCGAAAATCGCGCTGACGCTCGGCTCGGATCGCTTTTTTGACGGTTTGAGCGCGTTCGGACTCGGTCGCCACACGGGGATCGATCTACCGGGCGAAGGTGCGGGCGTGCTGGGGCGACCCGCGAAGTGGCGCCCGATCGAGCTCGCGGATCATGGCTTCGGACAGGGTGTTGCGGTGACGCCGATCCAGCTCGCGACCGCCTATGCTGCGATCGCAAACGGCGGCGTCGTGATGCGTCCGTACGTGGTCAGGGCGGCCTACGATCCTGACGGCAACGAAATTCTGCGGCACTCGCCACAGGCCCTGCGCCGTGCGGTTTCGCCCGAAGTAGCGCATCAGATGAACCTGCTGCTGCGCAACGTGGTTAACGGTCCCGACGGCACTGGTCATTTGGCGCGAGTTGCCGACTTCACGGTCGCAGGCAAGACCGGCACAGCGCAAATGGTGAATCCTGTAACCGGCGGCTATTACCAGACCCGGCTGGTGGCGTCGTTCGTCGGCTTCCTGCCCGCGGACGATCCGCGGCTCGTGATCCTGGTGGTGCTCTACGACGTTTCGCATGGGCATTTCGGCGGTCTCTATGCGGCGCCGGTGTTCAGCGAAATAGCATCGGCGGCGCTGCAGCGGCTGGAGGTCGCGCCGGCCAAGACGACGCCCGCTTATGACACTGCGAGCTTGCTTCCGTTTGGTGGCGACGCGACCGGATCGTCGGGAGTTGCCGCACCGGGCGCCACCTCCGACGACGTTGTGTTGAATGACGGCGAGGCTACGGCGAATCCCAATCCTCTGCCCCCGAATAAACTTGCGGCAGGGGGAGCGACGCCGGAGTTTCACGGCGAAAGCCTGCGCGGCGCATTCGCGATCGCGCGCGCTCATGGAATTCAGATCGAGACCTCCGGCGAGGGTTACGTTGTAGCGCAAAACCCGTCGTCGGGTACGCCGCTGGGCGGCGGCGCGATTCAACTGACGCTCGCGGAGAATGGAGCGATGGCGCCGCCGGCGCGGACGCGCAGATCCGAACGGTCGGTGCGGTCGCCATCGACGCCGCGCACGGCGCATTCCAGCGCACACTCGCGGAGCGCGCGATGAAGCTTGGAGAGTTGATAGCCGGCGTCGCGGTCAAGCGCGTCGTTGGCAGTATCGAGGACGAAATCGCGGGACTGGGCTACGACTCGCGGAAGGTGAAGCGGGGCGATCTTTTCTTTTCGACGGCGCGCGACGAGCAACAGAATCGCGCGAACCTTGAAGATGCATTTAAACGCGGGGCGCGCGCGGCGGTGGTGCGGGGATGGGATGGTGAGGCGGCGCGCCCCGCGTTTACTTTGATCGAATGTGAAAACCCGCGGGAGGCGATGGGAGTTGCGGCGTCGCGGTTCTTCGGTGCCCCCAGCGGGAACCTCGATCTGATCGGCGTGACCGGCACCAGCGGCAAAACCACCACGACTTATCTGCTCGCGTCGATCTTCGAAGCCGCCGGGATTTCTAGCGGGATTATCGGCACGATTGGAATTTTCGCGGGCGGCCGCAAGCTCTACAGCGGACTGACGACGCCGGAGTCGGTTGATTTCGAAAGTGCGCTGGCAGGGATGAATCGCGATGGCGTGCGCAACGTGGCCGCGGAAATATCGTCAATCGGGCTCGACCAACGGCGGGTTGACGAATTGAGCTTTCGCGCGTGCGTATTCACGAATCTCGGGCGCGACCATCTCGACTATCACGAGACCATCGAAAACTACTTCGCAGCGAAGCTGAGGCTCTTCACCGAGATACTCCCCCGCAGTACCCACAAGGACGCATTTGCGGTGGTGCGCGGCGACGATCCGTTCGGACAGCGAGTATTGCATGCGATCAATGGGACAGTGAGTCGGAAGCTTAGCTTCGGCTTCGATCGCGCGCTCGACGTGCATCCGGAAAGCTTCACTGCAGGGATCGACGGCATCCGCGCGACGATCGATGCGGCCGGACGCAGGTTCGAAATTCAATCGCCGATGATCGGCGATATCAACTTGTTGAATATCCTCGGAGCCTCTGCCGTGTCGGTGGCCCTGGGTATCGAAACGGATGCGGTGGCGGACGGTGTGCGGCGATGCCCAGGGGCCCCCGGCAGGCTGGAGGCGGTAGCAGGTCCGGCGGGAGTCAAGGTGCTGGTGGACTATGCGCACAAGCCGGATGCGCTCGAGGCGGTGCTGCAAGCGTTGCGGGCGCTCAGCCCGCGACGGTTGCTTTGCGTCTTCGGCTGTGGCGGCGATCGCGATCGTGGCAAGCGTCCCCTGATGGGCGCGATCGCCGGCCGCCTCGCCGACACCGCGATTCTGACCTCAGACAATCCGCGCACGGAAGACCCGCTGCGGATCATCTCCGAGGTGGAAGCGGGGCTGCTGCAGTGCGGTATCGAGCGCATCGACGAGGGCAAGCTGGCGGCGGGTGCGGGCGGTTACCTGGTTGAGCCGGATCGGCGCGCGGCGATCGCGATGGCGTTGCGGATCGCGGCGGCTGGCGACCTCGTCGTCATCGCGGGCAAGGGCCACGAAGATTACCAGTTGGTAGCGGGTCGCAGGCTCGATTTCGACGATCGCGCAGTAGTGCGCGAAATTACCGCCGAGATGAGCGGCGTCGCGCGTGTCCACGGAAACTGAGATCTCACTTCTTGCGACGGCGGTAGCAGTCGGTCTCGGAACATTGACCCTGGCGGTATAGTCCGCGCGGGATGGCGGACGCATGCCGTGTGGTGGGCGTCAACCAACCGAGAAACTACTGCGCGCCAAGCGGCAGTTGAGCTTTTCGCATTCGCGAACTTGCGCCCCGCGTCGAAGTCGGAAACTCTAAGACGAACCCGAAAGTCGTTCCGTCAACCAAACGCCCGCGTGCAGGCTCGCGCGAAAGCCAAGGCGAAAAAATAAGAATCCATGCTTTATCTCCTCCTGTTTTCACTGCATCAACGCTACCCGGCGCTCAACGTTCTGCGCTACCAGACCTTTCGATCGGTGCTGGCAGGACTCACGGCACTCGCCTTGTCGCTGGCGCTCGGACCGCTACTGATTCAGCGATTTCGCGCGGCGCATATTGGGCAGACCATTCGCGAGGAAGTCCCGCAATCGCATCAGAAAAAAGCCGGCACGCCCACGATGGGTGGGCTGCTGATTCTCGCCTCCTGCATCGTCGCGACGATCCTGCTGGCCGATCCGCGCAACCCATACGTCTGGCTGGCGCTGTTCGTGATGGTTGCGTTCGGCGTGATCGGCTTCAGCGATGACTATCTGAAACTCCGGCGCGGCCGGGGGCAGGGGTTGAGCGGCCAGCAAAAACTGTTTTGGCAATTCAGCTGCGCATTCGTCGCCGCGGTGATCCTGTTCGGAGTGCTAAAGTTCGACACCCAGCTCACGTTCCCGTTTTTCAAGCGAATCCATCCGAATCTGCATGCGTGGCTTTACGTGCCGCTCGCGATGGTAGTGATCGTCGGCTGTTCCAACGCGGTGAACCTGACGGACGGCCTCGACGGGCTCGCGATTGGCCCGGTGATGACGACCGGTTTCTGTTATTGGATTTTCACTTACGTCGCGGGAAATCTGAAATTCGCGACCTATCTTGATGTGCCGCACGTCGAGGGCGTCGGCGAGCTCGCGATCTTTTGCGCCGCGCTAATCGCTTCGTCGATGGGTTTTCTTTGGTACAACGCGTATCCCGCCTCGATGATGATGGGAGATGTCGGCGCGCTCTCGCTCGGCGGTGCGCTCGGCACGGTTGCGCTGCTGGCGAAGCAGGAAATGGTGCTGCCGATTGCAGGGGGCGTCTTCGTGCTCGAAGCGGTTTCGGTCATCATGCAGCGCTACTACTACAAGATGACGCATCGTCGAATCTTTCGGATGGCGCCGCTGCATCATCATTTCGAACTCGGCGGCTGGCCGGAAACGGTGGTCGTCACACGGTTTTGGATCATCTCGATTGTCTGCGCGCTGGTCGCGTTGAGCACGCTCAAATTGCGGTGACGCGACGCCGCCGAAGATGGAACTCAGTGGCAAACACGTGATGGTTATCGGGCTCGGTGTCAGCGGCCGGGCCGCAGCCAGGTTCCTGGCGGCTCGCGGTGCACGACTGGTCATGACGGATCTGCGCAAGGACGTCGCGCTGGCAGACCTGCCGCCCGGCGAGGTGCATCTCGGCGCGGAAGATCCGGCGTGGCTGGCGGGTTCGGATTTCGGCGATCACGTGGACCTGGTGGTGGCGAGCCCCGGAGTGCCGCCGACCTCCGCCTTGATGATCGCGGCACGAAACCATCGCATCCCGATCATGAGCGAGCTCGAATTGGGCAGCCGTTTTTCGAGCGCGCCGATAATCGCGATTACCGGCACCAACGGCAAAAGCACCGTCACCGTTATGATTGGCGAGATTTTCAAGGCGGCCGGATGGAACGCTTTCGTCGGCGGCAATCTCGGCACCCCGCTGGTCGAGGCGGCCGGCGGCAATCATGAAGTCGCGGTGATCGAGGTCTCCAGCTATCAACTCGAACTGATCAGCACGTTCAAGCCGCAGGTCGGAATCCATCTCAACCTTACCGACGATCATTTGGATCGCTATCGCGACCTCGACCAATACGGTCAGGCTAAAGCGCGCCTGTTCGAAAATCAGGACAGCAGCGATTGGGCGATTCTCAATCGGGACGACGCGAACGTATGGAAGCTCGCGCGGCAGGTGCGCTCGCGGGTGTTCAGTTTTGGCTTCGATCGGCCCGCGACCGCGACGCAAGCTAACTCGTGCGCGGTCTGGTGTGAGGGCGATGGAATCGTCTTCGACATCGGGGGCGATTCGGGGCGGATCGCGCTCGGTGGTTTCAAGCTGCCAGGCCGGCATAATCTGCTCAATGCAATGGCGGCTGCGGCGGCAGCGCTCGCGATGGAAATCGCACCGGAGATCATCGAGCGGGTCTTCGCAGGATTCACCGGCCTGCCGCATCGAACCGAATTTGTGCGCGTGAAGGACGGCGTCACTTACATCGACGATTCGAAGGGCACCAACGTCGGTGCGGTCGAAGAGGCGCTCGCAGCGACGACGGGCCCTGTCATTCTGATTGCGGGCGGCGTGGACAAGGGTGGCGATTACGCACCGTTGCGCGCACCACTTCGAGAGAAAGTGAAGTTGCTCATTCTGATCGGTGCGGCGCGCGAGAAGATGCGGGCGGCACTCGACGGCGCGACTACAATCGAGTCCGCGACTGCTCTCGCCGATGCAGTCAGAATCGCGGCGGCCCAAGCTCGCCACGGCGATACCGTAATGCTGTCGCCAGCGTGTTCGAGCTTCGATCAATTCAAGGACTATGCAGAACGTGGGCGCGTATTTCAGGAGCTGGTTCGGGCGCTTTGAGGCGGTCGCGTACCGCCGCCCGGACCCGTGGCTGGCGCTTCCAGCCGTGGCCCTGGTGGCGTTGGGGACGCTGATGGTCCTCAACACCACCTACTTCCTCGGCCAGGAGAAGACTGGCGACGCGTTCCATTTCTTCAAGCTGCACCTGGTCCATATCGCGGCCGGGCTCGTGATGCTGATCGCACTTTCGCAATTCTCGCTGGTTGGATTGCGCCGCCTCGTGATGCCGCTGATGGTCGTCGCCGGGGTCCTGTTGATCCTGATCTGGGTTCCAGGGCTAGGCGTGGTCCGCAGCGGGGCGCGTCGCTGGGTCAGGCTCGGTCCGGTGCTCGCGGAGCCCTCGGAGCTGGTCAAATTCGCGGTGGTGTTTTTTCTCGCCGACTTCCTCGCCAAGCGCCAGGACTTGATGGCCGATTTCAAGCACGGGCCGCTGGCGGCTTTCCTGATCGTTGGGCCGATTGCCCTGCTGGTGCTGAAGCAGCCTGATTTCGGCACCACCGTGATGCTCGCGCTAATTCTTTTTGCGATGCTGTTCGCCGCGGGCGCTCGTGCCAAACATCTGGGTGCAGCCGGTGGTCTGGCGCTCGCCGTCCTGGCTCTTCAGGCTGTAGCTAAACCCTACCGAGTGCGCCGGCTGACGGCATTTATCCATCCCTGGCAATCCGCGCGCGGCGCCGGCTTCCAGTTGACTCAATCGTTCATCGCGCTGGGCGAAGGCGGTGGATGGGGCACCGGCCTTGGCGCCGGCCGCCAGAAGATGTTCTACCTGCCGCAAGCCCACACCGATTTCGTTTTTGCGGTGGTCGTCGAAGAATTCGGTATGATCGGCGCGTCGCTAGTTTTCGCGCTTTTCTGCGCCATCCTGTTCCGCGGCATGCGCATCGCGCATGAGGAACCCGATCCCTTTGCGAGTCTGCTGGCAGTCGGGCTCACTGCGATGCTCTCCCTGCAGGCGCTGGTCAACATGGCGGTCGTGATTGGGCTCGTCCCCACCAAGGGATTGCCGCTGCCGTTCCTCAGTTATGGTGGCACCTCGATGGTGATGGCGATGGCATCACTGGGCGCACTGCTTGCGCTGTCGCGCCGTCCGGCGGTGCGATGAAGACCATCATCGCGGGCGGCGGCACCGGCGGTCATTTGTTTCCGGCTGTCGCGCTGGGCGAAGAACTCAAGCGCGAACGTCCCGATGCCGACGTCCTCCACGTTGGCGCTGTCAACGGCCTCGAGGCGACCTGGTTGCCTCAAAGTGGCCTCAAATACGAACTCTTTCCGGTGCGCGGTTTGCGTGGCAAGGACCCGTTTACCCGCCTTCGCGCGATCGGCGAGTTTTTCGCCGCGCTGCGACGCGCACGCGCCTTACTCAAAAGCTTCGGCGCCGACTTGGTCGTAAGCGCCGGCGGCTACGCCTCGGCCCCGATGGCGGTGGCGGCGATAATCGCGCGGGTCCCCTTGGTTCTCATGGAGCAAAACACCAGGCCCGGGCTCTCGAATCGGATGTTGTGGCGATTCGCACAGAGAATCTGCGTCGGCTTTGCCGATACCGCGGCCTTCTTCGATACGTCACGGGTGGTCGTTACAGGCAACCCCGTGCGCCTGAGATTCATCCCCGACGCATTGGAAAAGACCTCGGTTCCAATTCAAATCCTTGTTTTAGGCGGGTCGAGCGGCGCGCACCGACTTAATTTAGGCGTACTAAATGCTTTGAAAATTCTGGGAAAAGGTGTTATAAAATTTAAGGTCGTGCATCAGACCGGAGAGGTTGACGTGGGGTTGGTGAGGGATGGATACCGAGGCTTCGAGGGCGAAGCCAAGGTGGTCCCATTTATTGATGATATGGCTGACGTGCTCAATCGCGCTGACTTAATCGTTGCTCGCTCCGGAGCGATGACGGTATCCGAAATTGCCCTCGCAGGCCGGGCCGCGATCTTCGTGCCCTATCCATTTCATCGCGATCGCCAACAAGAATTGAATGCACGCGTGATTGAGCGTCTTGGCGGTGCAGTAATCGTCAATGATGACAATAGTCTCGGGGAGAATCTGGCTGCCGCATTGCGCGAATTTCTGGCTGAGCCCGCGCGTCTGATTGAGATGGGACGCAAGGCGCGCCAAGCAGCGCATCCGGATGCCGCAGCACGTATCGCGCAGGTGTGCTTCGACATCGCGGGCGGGGAGCGGCAGGCCGCGTGAGTGCAGGGATTCCAACCGGGTTGCTGACCCGAAAACGCCGACTTCATTTCCTTGGCGTCGGCGGCGCCGGGATGAGCGGAATTGCCGAATTGTGTCAGCGCCTTGGCTTCGAAGTCGGTGGTTGCGACCTGCACGATACGGCGACGACTGCGCGCCTCGCCACGCTCGGGATTGCCATCGATCGCGGACACCATCCAAGCCATCTCCGTCCCGATCTCGATGCCGTCGTTATCTCGTCGGCCGTAAAATTCTCGAATCCCGAAGTAGCGGCGGCTCGTGCGCTGAAAATTCCGGTCATCGCACGGGCTGAAATGCTCGGCGAACTTTTGCGTATGGCGCGCCTTGGCGTCGCCGTCGCGGGCACTCACGGCAAGACCACAACGACCTCGCTGGTCGGTTTGATCATGGAGGAAGCCGGCTTCGATCCGACCGTTGCGATCGGTGGTAATCTCCGCGCGCGCGGCACCAACGTACGGCTCGGGCGTGGCGATTTTATGGTTGCCGAAGCCGACGAGAGCGACGCGTCGTTTCTGCTGCTGCTGCCGACGGTCGCGATCGTGACCAATATCGATCCAGAACATCTGGATCATTACGGCACGATGGACCGGGTGCGCGATGCCTTCCTGAATTTTATCAACCGCGTACCGTTCTACGGAGTCGCGGTCGTTGGCATCGACAACGTCAATGTCCGTGGCTTGCTGCCGTCGGTGCGCAAGCCGGTCGTTACCTACGGAGTTGCGGCCGATGCCGATTTGCGCGCGGAGAACATCGTCATCGATGGCCTCTCGACGCGCTTCGATGTTATTCGCAAGGGCGTCGCGCTCGGTCCCGTGACGATTCCCTCTCCCGGGCATCATCTCGCACTCAACTCGCTGGCGGCGATCGGTGTCGCGATGGAATTGGGCATACCCTTCGAGGCCGCCACGCGGGCGCTCGCAGCTTTCTCGGGAATTTCGCGTCGCTTCGAGATCAAGGGTGAGGCGGCAGGCCGCCTGGTGCTCGACGATTACGGGCATCATCCCGCCGAGATTCGGGCCACTCTCGCGGCCGCACGCGCGGCATTCAGCCGGCGGATCGTGACGATCTTCCAGCCGCATCGGTTCAGCCGCTTGCGCGATCTTTTCGACGATTTTCTGACCGCCTTCGACGATACCGACATCCTCTATCTGATCGAGGTCTATGCGGCGGGTGAGGATCCGATCGCGGATGCGAGCTCGCGCCGCCTTTATGAATCATTGCGCGCTCGCGGGCATTTGAACGTCCGCTACCTCGGCGACGAGGCTGACCCGGCCGCGATTGTCGCCAGTGAATCGGGCCCCGGCGACGTTATTGTCACGCTCGGCGCGGGTGACGTTTACAAGCTCGGCGAGCGCGTTCTCGCGATGCTCAATGCAACGTCTGCGGCAGCGGTGAAGTCCGATGAGCGCGCTTGAGCACGAATTGAAACTACGCTTTGGCGATCGTCTGCGCCCTGACCGCCTGCTCGCCGATCTGACGTCCTTTCAGATTGGCGGTCCGGCCGATCTCTTCGTGACGGTGGAGAGCGAGGCAGAATTGATGGCCGCGATGGCGGCGGCGCATCGCCACGAAATTCCCGCGATGTGCCTCGGCGCCGGAACCAATCTCCTGGTGAGCGATCGTGGCGTGCGCGGCCTCGTGGTCAAGCTCGGCGAAAGCTTCGGCCGTATGATGATCGACAGCGTGAACGTGACGGTCGGCGCTGCAATGCAATTTGGCGCGATGGTGGAGGCGGTCGTTGATCGCGGACTGGCTGGGCTCGAGTTTGGCGAAGGCATACCCGGTACTGTCGGCGGTGGCCTGGTGATGAACGCGGGTGCGTTCGGCGGTGAAATGGCCCGCGTGGTGACGCTGGTCCATGGGGTCACTGCCGAGGGCGCCGCACGCGCGCTCACCAAGGACGAAGTGAATTTCGCCTACCGGCGGACGGACTTGCCACCGCGCTTCGTGATCACGCGAGTCGATTTCCAACTCGCTAATGGAGATCGTGACGAGTTGCGCGCGCGGGTGACGGATCTCCGTTCAAAGCGCGCTTCGCGTCAACCGCGCGGACTGCCCAATGCCGGATCAGTTTTCAAGAATCCGCCGGGAAATTTCGCTGGGCGATTGCTCGAAAGCGCCGGTCTCAAGGGGACGCGCATGGGTGGCGCGGCGTTCTCCGGACAGCATGCGAATTTTATCGTGAACCTGGGCGGCGCGCGGGCCGCTGAAGTGCGCGCTTTGATAGAACTGGCGCGCAGCCGCGTGATGGAGAGCACCGGCGTCACACTCGAACCAGAGGTCAGGCTTATCGGCGAATGGTGACGCGCGCGAATTGAAAGTGGGTTGATGGTGGTGGTTGCGGTGGCTGCGGCGAAACGAAAAAAGAACAAGACCAGCGCGAGTCATTGGGGCTTCAGACTCGCCGGTATC
>DASXFX010000110.1:0-73685 GCA_036489375.1 Binataceae bacterium (SeqCode)
CGCGTTGCAACTCCGCGAGAAGGATCTGGAAGCTCGCGAACTGCTGGAGCTGGCGCGCCAGTTGCGAATCGTTTGCGATCGATACGGCGCTCATCTGCTGGTCAATGATCGGCTCGATGTCGCGATAGCAGCCCGCGCCGATGGGGTTCATCTGCCGTCCAACTCGTTCACAATTCGTGACGCACGCGCACTCCTCGGGCCCAATCGCCTGATAGGAGTATCGACCCACGACCACGGCGAAGTAGTTACGGCCTCAGCGGGCGGCGCCGACTTCGTGGCGTACGGACCTGTCTTCGATCCGTTGTCGAAAAGCGCGTCGACGATGGCGCGCGGCGCTGACGGTCTGCGCGCCGCCATTAGTGTTTCGTCGATTCCGGTTTTTGCGCTGGGCGGAATCAACCCGGCGCGAGTGCGCGAACTGCGAGCGAAAATTCCAATTGCCAGCCCAGAGGATGGCGAAGCCTCGCGAGCGTTCGGTGTTGCCGCAATCGGCGCTGTCTTTGGAGCCACGGACGCTGCTGCAGCGATGCACGAGTTGATCGATTCGCTCGTGTCGTAACTAATCCGCTGGAAGCGATCGAAGGTAGTCTCAACTACAGCATCCCGATGTGCTCGCGCGCCCTGCCCTACAATCGTTTCAGCACCGCCAGCCATCGCCCACCGCATTCCTCGATCGGCCGCGTGAACGAAAGATCCGGATAACTCGCGATCAATTCGAAACATCCGGAGGCGCGCGCAATCAAGTCCATCAGCGGTGGCGTCGTGTAGCGCACCGGGATCAAATCGCGCGTGACCACTCCGCGTTTGGGAAAGTGAATCGTACACTCGAGCTCGTAGATCGAATGCATCCCGTCGTGCCATTCGATCGGGCGATGGAATTCACGGACGTCCACCCGCAGCGTCCCGATCTTAACCTTTCGTTCACGCCATAGGCGGCGGCGCCGCACCAGTTCGACGCCGTCGTGTCGGTCGATGTCGATACAATAGAGTCCGCCGCGCTTGAGCAATGCGGCCACCGATTGCAAATGTGACATCAGTGCGGCGTTGGTCCTGATCACGGGAAAGGTCTCGCACATGAAGATGGCGACGTCGAAGGGGCGCTCCGGCAATTTGAAGCGATTGATTTTACGCTGATAGAATCGCAAGGCACCCATTCCTTGAGCCTTCGGATTCCTTGCTACGATTGCCGCTGAACCATCGATTCGCGCGGCGCGCGACTCTCGGCGGCCGGCCGCGATCATGGTCCGCGACTCATCGATTCCTACCGCTGCGATTCCACGGCGCGCAAATATCTGTCCGTGCGGCGAGTTGCCGCTCGCGATATCGATCACCCGCCTCACGCGGCGCGGATAAAGGCGACGCCAGACCTCACTTAGAAACGATACTTCCTCATCAATCTCACCCGGACGTTCCATGTGGACGCGTCGAAAGATATCCGGGAACTGGTAGATGCTCGGCTCCATGCGCCGAAGCTTACTGTCGAAGGATGCGCAATACGATTCCATCGTGCAGGATCGATTTCCGTTTGGCTTCCGCTGCCATCAGCGAATGCCCCGCAGCCAGCCGGCTAATGGTAATTCTCAGGCGAGATCATCCCATGCGTGGGGTTGAAGAACGGTAGGTAACCGCGTGATAATTGCCCGCCTCGTCGCGGCGCGGCATTTTAGTCTGGGAGTTCGACACCATGAGCAAGCCCCTCGAAGGAATCAAAGTCATCGAGATCGCGCAGGAAATCCAAGGGCCGTTTGCAGGACTTTTCCTGGCGGATCTGGGTGCGGAAATTACCAAGGTCGAGAATCGCGAGACCGGCGATCTGAGCCGCTGGCTGTTGGCCGGTCTGATTGCCGGGCCTGAGGCGAGAAATGCGAACGTCTCGCACTATTTTATCGCGATGAACCGAGGCAAGCGCAGCATCACGGTTGATTTGAAGAAAAAGGAAGGCATCGAAGTCGTCAAACGCCTGGTGGCGACTCACGACGTGTTGCTCACCAACTATCGACCGGGCGTGCTCGACCGCCTCGGACTCGGTTACGAAGATGTACGCAAGCTCAATCCAAAGATCGTATATGCCCAGGCAAGCTCATGGGGGCCGCGCGGACCATGGGTCTCACGACCGAGCCGCGATACGCTCGCGCAGGCGGCCAGCGGCTTGATGTCCAAGACCGGCATGCCGTCGGATCCTCCACTCGCGGCGGGAGCAGCGATTGCGGATCAGACCGGAGCGCTGACCCTGGCCGGGGGTGTGATGGCAGCGTTGTTCGCGCGTGAGCGAACCGGTCAGAGTCAGAAGGTCGATGCGTCGATTTACGGCACGATGATCGCCGCTCAAGGCTTCGAACTCAATTTTGCATCGATGACGGGCCAGGAACCGGCCCGCGCCGGTCGAGGTCATCCGTTTCTGCACGGCGTTTGGGGCGCGTTTCGAACGAAGGACAGCTTCATCTGTATCGCGGGCGTGGACGACAAACGCTGGGCCGACTTCTGCCGAATCATGGGAATTCAGGAGATTCAGAACGACCCAGAGTTCGAGAACGCTAACCGGAACTTTCATGGGGCAAAGATCGAGAAGATTCTTGATGGCATCTTCCCCAGCAAGACCACTCAGCAATGGCTGGCTGAGCTCACGGCGGCAGATATCCTGGTGACCGAAGTGGCGACGCATCAACAGGTGCTCAACAGCGAACAGGCCCGCGCCAACGGTTACCTGCTCGACCTCGAGCATCCGGTGGCGGGCAAAATTACGGTGACCGGATGTCCCGTTTCCCTCAATGGCGAGATCGCAACCGAGGCGAAGCCGGTGCCGGAACACGGTCAGCATACCGAGGAAATCCTCCTTGAACTTGGATACTCATGGGAGGAGATTGGAGCGCTGCGGGAGGCCGAAGCGGTCTGAGACGGCCGCGCGGACGGGGAACCTTCGGCTAGCGGGATACATCGGTGATGCGCCTTCGAGCCAGCAGGCCATTTCAGCTCGCTCGAGTCGCTGTCGCCGTATCGAGCTCCATGGTATTCCGAATTCGATCGGTCAGACGTCGCGTGTTCCTGTCTTCTCGCGGCGGCTGATATAGTACCGACCGCCGCAACGCGCATCACGCCCCGGTAGTGAAAAGGACATCACGGAGGTCTCCGGAACCTCAAGTCCGGGTTCGATTCCCGGCCGGGGCAATCAAACCTTGAAAATTCGTTGAAATCCAGCGGCTTTTCGTCGCGGCGACGATGAGAGGCGCCATGGTTTTGGCTCAGGTTGGGCTACGGCTGCAAACTGACGGGTGATCGCTGACGCTGCGCTCCAGCATCGCTCGGCCCATTGGGCCGCGGAAGACGAACCGGGGGATCCATAGACCAATTAACGCTCTCCATTGCCAAATTCTTCATCAGGGCGATCGGATCCCGAGCGGTTACGATCACGGCGCTCTCGAACGTATCGTTGAGCATCGTGGGCACGCGGGCGAGGATCTAGTTAGCCTGAAGTATCGATCCTGTGCGATCTTTGGGGCTCATGTAGAATGGGCAGGACTTCAGTAAATTATTTGCATGCCTCGCTTCCAAGCGGTTGAATCGGAAGATCCACTACATGGACATTCAGCAAGCGATTAACCTTGAGCTCTACAGGCGTTTCGAAGATGCGGGCATCGCGTTCGCCTTCCCGACCCGTACGCTCTACTTTTCGGAGACTAATCTCGCAGAAGCGCGAAACGATGCGGATGTGGCCGCCGATCGTACTCATTGAAGAACCGCTCCGCGAGCCGCGGACTGCCCTGCGCAGGGCGAAATTGTCGCGTCACTGCGAACGTTCGCTACTATAGGATGATTCGTTCCGTGATAGGCGAATGCCCTTCGACGTAATCGCAATTTTGATAACCCTCACGGCGCTTTTCAGTTTTCTGAATGTGCGCCACTTCGGCCTTCCCTCCACTATCGGAGTCCTCGCGATCGCCCTATTGTTTTCGGTCGTCGTGATTATCGTGGGAAAGCTTGGTATTCCTTCACTCCGGAGTGTGGCTGCTGGCTTTGTGGGTCAGATTGACTTTAACGAGATTCTTTTGCATGGACTCCTGGCATACCTGCTTTTTGCAGGTGGGCTTAATCTGAAAATCCATCAACTCTCCGATCAGAAGTTCGCGATAGCCTTGTTATCGACTCTCGGTGTGGCGATCTCCACACTGCTGGTTGGCGGCGGGGCCTGGCTTGTGCTCAATTGTGTCGGATTGCCGATACCTCCAATAGCAGCCCTGCTGTTCGGAGCGCTGATCTCACCTACTGATCCGGTCGCAGTACTCGCAATTCTGAGGACCCTCGCCATACCTCAAAGTCTTGAGGCCCAAATTGCGGGTGAATCGCTCTTCAACGACGGTGTTGGAGCGGTTGTTTTCATGGTTCTGTTACGAATAGGCACTTCTTCGGCGCATATTGGAATTCTTGAAGCCAGTAAGTTGTTGGCGATCGAGGCTGCGGGAGGAGTCGGCTTTGGCTTAATCGCGGGCCTGATGACGTATTGGCTGCTCGCACGGGTAGACGACTACAAGGTCGAAATTCTTCTGACCATAGGACTGGCGAGTGGCGGGTACGCGTTGGCGGACGCTCTCGGCGTCTCCGCTCCCATCGCAATTGTGGTAGCCGGCCTGCTCATTGGCAACGAAGGCAGAGAGCGAGCTATGTCCGAAGAAACTCGGTCCCACCTCGATGTTTTTTGGGAAGTCGTGGACGAGATTCTCAACGCACTGCTGTTCCTGCTGATCGGCGTTGAGTTGTTACTGCTACCGCTACACCGTGGCTATGCGATCGCTTCACTTCTTGCTATTCCACTGACTCTAGGTGCTCGTCTGGTTAGTGTTATCTGCGTGGCTCTGATTCTGATGCCGTTCCGTAAGATCGAGCGCGGGACTATACCAGTTTTGACCTGGAGCGGCCTCCGCGGCGGGATCTCGGTCGCTCTCGCTCTATCTGTTCCAAATCGCGAGTACCGCGATGCGATCATCAGCATGACCTATGCGGTTGTCATATTTTCGGTAATCGGCCAAGGCCTTACACTACGCTCGTTAATTTTAAGGACAGTCCCGTCTGTGCAGAGTGGGGGTCCGAAGGCCTCTTCGCTATGAGAGATGGGCGAAGGTTAAAGTAGGTGCGTTGAACTACACGAACTGGCGGCTTCGAGATTTGATGGTAGATACTTCAACCTCACTTAAGTGAGGGTCCTGAGTGATCCCTGAAAATGAAAGGAACATGCCGCGTTCAAGACGTTCCGACATAGCAATGGCATTTTAAAGCCCATGTTGAACATTTTGTTACGTTCATGATTCGCAGAGCCAAAAACCCCATATCAGGCTCATTGCGCTCTGACACGACCGTTTAAAGGCCATGTAAAAATTCAGGAACGCTGATCCGCGGAGCACCTCATTTGGTGCGCAACTCGAAACCGGGCAATTCAACCGGGGGAAGCGTTGAGTCAAATCGCGAGGCGGGAGTCGTGCGGGGGCAGAGACGACACGGTGGTATTGCCTTGATAAGATGGTAATAACATATGATAGCGCCCTTTATATTATGTTGATTTGATGAAAGTCGTCGGATTTTGGCTATTCCAAAGAGTCCCGTCGCGAATCGCGTGAAACCCGGCGCCGCTGACTCGGAAGATGCGGATCTGGTGAAGGAGGACTGACATTCCTCCGGTGTGACCGCCCTACATCTGACCATCGCGGACCTTGAAGGCGCGCACTCGGCCGGGGGCGGTCGAGAGATTGTTCTCCTTCACGACCGGCAGCTTTCACTTCCCGAACGTTCCCTGTCGTTTGGTCTACGCGGCTGGTTGTTGAAAGCGGAGGTATCGCCAGAGATTACTCTTGCGGCGGAGATTCAAGAATCGCCGTACTGCCATGAAACTATGCAACCACCCTCCTCTCCTCCCATATCCGTCTGGTGACAGCAGTTGCAGTTGGCAAACTTCCCTCGATCGTCGGCAAAAAGGAGATTGAGAGAGAAGATGCGGCCGGTTATCTGGGGAACTGATAACGTCGATCGCAAGATGTTTCGACGACCTAACCTGTTAAGCTGCGTTTATGACGCGCCGCCCGTAGTGCCGCGCCGAGGTCTAACTGGTTCAAAATAGACATTAGAAATATGTTGCGCTGACGGTCCTCAACTCTTCCTTTCAGTGGGCTCTAGCTGAAGCGGAGTGCATCTACACTATAAGCGCAGAGGATTCCGGGTCGGCGAAAGCGCCCGTTGTAGAGCACGTTGAGGCAAACAAAGCCAGATGCGGTGAGAGCCATGAGTTTCTTGAAGCTGCCTGGCGTAGAAGGTCGTACAGACTCCCGGTGTTTTTCGTAGAACCAATGAGAGCAGCCGCCAAGTGTGAGGTTGATCGCCGCGATTCACACGAGTTCCGTCTCGTTCCTCCTCTTGCATTCGGCTGAACTTTTGGCCGGTAACTCTGCAAACTGGCGGAATATCTGGTGATCGACGAAGCACCTGGCGAGCATCACAAGATGAACGTCACCGCGGCGAAACCAAGTTAGGTCCGGCGATAGCCGCGCCTTGTTGTCGCGCCTTCCAAGAGTGCACTGAGATTGCAGCTACGATTGGTCAGGTTTTCGGCTTTGGCCGAAAAAGGAATCGATTAATGAATACAGAAAAGGGTTCTCCCACGGATACTCTTTCTCCGGAACTGCTCCACAAGATTAACGCGTACTGGCGCGCCGCGAACTATCTTTCGGTAGGCCAGATTTATCTCTATGACAACCCGCTGCTGAAGGAACCCCTGAAACTTTCGCACGTGAAGCCGCTGGTCGTCGGTCACTGGGGCACGACGCCGGGACAGAACTTCATCTACGTCCATTTGAACCGCGTCATCAAGAAGTATGACCTGAACATGTTCTACATTGCCGGTCCCGGTCACGGTGGTCCGGCGCTGGTAGGAAACACCTACCTTGAAGGCACCTACAGTGAAATTTATCCAAACATCAGCCGGGACGAAGCCGGGCTAAAAAAGCTCTTCAAGCAGTTCTCGTTCCCTGGGGGAATTTCCAGCCATGTTGCGCCGACGACGCCGGGATCGATTCACGAAGGTGGCGAACTGGGCTACTCGCTGAGCCATGCCTTCGGCGCCGCGTTCGACAATCCCAGTTTGATCGTGGCCTGCATCATCGGTGACGGTGAAGCCGAAACGGGTCCTCTGGCGACCGCGTGGCAGTCCAACAAGCTGCTCAACCCAATCAGCGACGGAGCCGTACTGCCGATCCTGCACCTCAATGGCTACAAGATCAGCAACCCGACGGTGCTGGCGCGTGTCGAGCATGAGGAACTGGAGCAATTTTTACGAGGGTGTGGCTGGAAGCCGTATTTCGTAGAAGGTGACGAGCCGGAAAAGATGCACCAGCTCATGGCCGGTATTTTGCAGGAGGCCATCGAAGATATTCGGCGAATCCAAGGCAATGCACGAGGCAAGAACGACGCCTCGCGGCCGCGCTGGCCAATGATCGTCCTCAAGTCACCCAAGGGCTGGACCGGACCGAAAGTCGTCGATGGCCTGCAAATCGAAGGCACCTTCCGAGCGCACCAAGTGCCGCTTCTGGTGGATTCCGAGCATCCCGATCATGTCCAACAGCTTGAAAGCTGGATGAAAAGCTACAAGGCCGAGGAGCTGTTCGATAAGAGCGGCCGGCTCATACCTGAATTGGAGGAGTTGGCGCCCAAAGGCGATCGTCGGATGGGCGCCAATCCGCATACCAACGGCGGGGTTCTGCTGCGCGATCTGCAGATGCCGGACTTTCATGACCACGCGGTGCATGTGCCTTCGCCGGGCGCCGTCGATGGACAAGATACATTAGTACTGGGCAAGTTCCTTCGCGATGTTGCCAGGCTGAATCAAGAACAGCATAATTTCCGTATCTTCGGTCCCGATGAGACGCTCTCGAATCTTCTGGGGGCGGTCTTTGAAGTTACCAGCCGTCAGTGGGACGCACGCAAAGTGGAAAACGATGAATTCCTGGCACCTTCAGGACAAGTGCTGGATTCGATGCTCAGCGAGCACCAGTGCGAGGGTTGGCTGGAAGGATATCTGCTGACCGGACGTCACGGGCTCTTCAACAGCTATGAAGCCTTCATTCGCATCGTTGATTCGATGTTCAGCCAGCACGCCAAGTGGTTGAAGGTGACGTCGGAACTACCTTGGCGCCGAAAGATCGCGTCGCTGAACTACCTGCTCGCCTCTCACGTCTGGCAGCAGGATCATAACGGCTTCACACATCAGGATCCGGGTTTTCTCGACCACGTCATCAACAAAAAGGCCGATATCGTACGGTGCTACCTGCCACCCGACGCCAATTGTCTGCTCTCGGTATTTGACCATTGCCTACGCAGCCGGCATTACGTCAACGTGGTCGTGGCAGGCAAACACGCACTGCCCCAGTGGCTGACCATGGACGCCGCCGTCGTGCATTGCACGGAAGGTATCGGCATCTGGCAATGGGCGAGCAATGACCAGGGCGCCGAGCCGGACGTGGTAATGGCCTGTTGCGGAGATACACCTACGTTGGAAATTCTGGCCGCTGTTTCCATCCTTCGTGAACATTTGCCCGATCTGAAAATCCGGGTGGTCAATGTCGTCGACCTGATGAAGCTGCAGTCCGCGAGCGAGCACCCGCATGGCCTGAGCGATACAGACTACGACGCCCTCTTTACGAAGAACAAGCACATCATCTTTGGTTTTCACGGATACCCCTGGCTTGTCCACCGACTGACCTATCGCCGGACCAATCAGAATCTGCACGTTAGGGGCTATAAGGAAGAGGGCACGATCACGACCGCTTTCGATATGAGGGTGCAAAACGATTTAGACCGATTTCATCTGGTCCAGGACGTGATTGATCGCTTGCCGCAGTTGAGCGTCCGAGGAAATTATTTGAAGCAACAAATGAAGGACAAGCTTATCGAGCACAAACATTATATCGATAAGAACGGCGAAGACTTACCGGAGATCCGCAACTGGAAGTGGCATGCCAGGTGCGCCGACAGCACTGAGCCGAAATCATTTGAAAATGGCGCACGAGATCTGGGAACCAATGAGTGAGGATCGCGGTCACAACCACCACGCAGATCCACATAAGGAACACGATCCTCATGGGTTCCATCGTCCTTATTGGAAACATGCGCATTATGATTGGCGGTTATGGGTCGCAGTGTCTTTGATGCTCGTAGCCATTTTTACCTATGTGATGAGCGACGACCTGGCGTGGCGTCCACGTAGCCAACCGCATCAAGTGCTTTCAGGCACTGCGGAGAAATAACCAGAACCAATGACAGCGAACATTGTAATTGATGGTCTTGCCTTTACGCGGCGCATGTTCTCTTGGGGAACGGCTGCCACCATGAAGAGGAGCGCCTGATGCCCACGTCTAACTCGGATGCGCTGGTGCTGTTCGGTGTAACGGGCGACCTGGCCCACAAGATGACCTTCCCCGCCCTCTATGCGATGACGAAACGGGGGAATCTGAATGTCCCGCTAATCGGCGTCGCTTTCCCGAAGTGGAGTCTGGCGCGACTGCGCAAACGCGTGACCGATAGCATAAAGCAGACAGGCGGGATCGATGACCAGCGTGCCTTAGACCATCTTTTGTCGCGGTTTCAGTACATCAGCGGAGACTATAAGGACCCGGACACATTCAAGGCGATCAAAGAGGCGCTGGGCAACGCTCGACGTCCGGCGCACTACCTCGCCATCCCGCCTTCGCTCTTCGAGACGGTGATCAAAGGGCTCGGGGCGGCGAACCTCGCGGAGCACGCGCGCGTCATTGTCGAAAAGCCGTTCGGGCGCGACCTGGCGTCCGCGCGGGAGCTCAACCGCGTGGCCCAGCAAGTTTTCCCCCAGGATTCCATCTTCCGTATCGATCACTTCCTCGGCAAGGAAGCGATCATGAATATCCTGTATTTTCGCTTCGCGAATTCGTTTCTGGAGCCGATCTGGAACCGCAATTATGTGGCCAGCGTTCAGATAACCATGTCCGAGGAAATGGGCATGAATGGCCGCGGCGCGTTTTACGAAACCGCCGGCTGCCTACGCGATGTGGTCGAGAACCACCTCTTCCAGGTGGTCGCGCTGCTCGCGATGGAACCGCCGGCTGATCGGGACTTTGGCGCCG
Organism: Binataceae bacterium (SeqCode); assembly: GCA_036489375.1. GTDB lineage: Bacteria > Desulfobacterota > Binatia > Binatales > Binataceae > JADMIL01. Next base: position 10,134 of record DASXFX010000110.1, read on the forward strand.
TGCACGTCGAGAAGGCCAAGGTTTTTGAGGCGATGCGCGCACTCAAGTCCGACGACCTCGTTCGCGGCCAATACATTGGCTATCGGAAGGAGCCCGACGTGGCGAAGAACTCCGACGTCGAGACTTTCTGCGCCGTGCGGCTTTTCATCGATTCATGGCGCTGGGAAGGAGTGCCGTGGTACCTGCGCTCCGGCAAATACCTGGTCGAGACGGCAACCGAGGTCCTGGTCGAGTTGAAGCCGCCGCCACAGAGGCTTTTTGCCGACTCGGCGCCTGCGACGGGCCAAGGCAACTACCTGCGCTTCCGGCTCTCGCCCGGCACCGGCATCGCGCTCGCTGCTCGCGTCAAGCGGGCCGGAAAAGAGTTCGTCGGCGTTCAGCGCGAGCTCTACTTGTCCGAAGAGCAGTCGGGAGAGGAAGCACCCTACGAACGGCTTCTGACCGACGCGATGGCTGGTGACGGAGCGCTCTTCACCCGCGAGGACGCAGTCGAGGCCGCCTGGGCAGTGGTCGAACCAGTCCTTAAGAGGCACCACCGGGTTCGCCCGTACAAGCGGCACAGCTGGGGGCCTAAGGAGGCCGACGCGCTCATCGCCGCGGACGGTAGTTGGCACAACCCTGATCTCAAGGAGGCATCCTGATGATGCCTGCAGACGGGAGTTAAAAGATGGCTTCTGCAGAAGACGCGAACACATTAGGCGACTCACCGCAAAACGGGTCAGCGGGAAGCGTCGCCAAACCGAATGGGGCGAAAGCCAGAGTGGATGAGATTCGCAAGCGCGCTTACAAAATATTTCAGGAGCGCCAAGGCGGAAGTGAGATTGGCGACTGGCGAAAGGCTGAGGCTTCAGTTTCAGCAGATGCGGCCCACACCGATACCAAGTCGGATGACAATCCGATTGCTCAAAAGGCAGATGCAGCCAAGCCCGATGCGCCGAAGGGTGACGCCTCCAATGGGCATGCCGCCAAGGCTAGCGACGCGCCCAAGGCCGATGGGGCTAAGGGTGTAAAGAAACCAACTGATACCGGGACGATCGAGGAGGCAGTCACCAAGTTCAAGTCGAGTATCAAAGATGGACTGACTCAAGAAGAAGCCACGGCTCGTCTAAAGAAGGACGGTCCGAACGCAATTGAAGAAAAACACCTCAGTCCTCTCAAGCGGTTCTTGACGTTCCTGTGGGGACCTATTCCTTGGATGATCGAAATAGCCGCGGTGCTCTCAGCGGTGGTCCGACATTGGGAAGATTTCGTCATCATCTTTTTCATGTTGGCCCTGAATGCGGTCGTCGGCTTCTGGGAGGAATTCAAGGCCGACAACGAGATCGAGGCGCTGAAAAAGAATCTCGCACTCCACGCACGGGTACTGCGCGACGGCAAGTGGAGTGACGTCGAAGCGAAAATGTTGGTCGGCGGCGATATAGTGATGGTCAAGCTCGGCAATGTCATCCCCGCCGATCTGAAGCTGGTCGATGGCGATTACCTCAGTATCGATCAGGCGGCGCTGACGGGCGAATCGTTGCCGGTCGACAAGAAGAAAAATGATGTCGCGTATTCGGGATCGATCGTGCGTACGGGCCAGATGAATGGTCTGGTCGTTGCCACCGGGATGAACACACTCTTCGGTCAGACCGCGCGACTGGTCGAAACGGTTGAGGCAGTCTCCCACTTTCAGAAGGCCGTGCTCAAGATCGGCAATTTCCTCATTTTGATAACGCTCGGCCTGGTCGCATTGATCCTCACGGTTGCGCTATATCGCGGCGATCCGCTAATCGAGACCCTCCTATTCGCCCTTATCCTCACAGTAGCTGCCATCCCGGTCGCGTTGCCCGCCGTCCTGTCCGTGACGATGGCTGTCGGCGCAACCGTGCTCGCTCGAATGAAAGCCATCGTCTCTCGTCTCGTCGCGATCGAAGAGATGGCCGGCATGGATATTCTCTGCTCGGACAAGACCGGCACGCTCACCAAGAGCGAACTCAAGTTGAGCAAACCAGTCGTCTTCAAGGCGAGCAGCGAGCAAGACCTGATCCAGGGTGCGGCGCTGGCCTCGCGAACGGAAGGTGGAGACAGTATCGACGAAGCCGTTCTCGCAGCTCTTAGCGATCATGCAGTGCTAAAGACCTCTCAAATCACTCATTTCACGCCGTTCGATCCGGTCAGTAAGCGAACTGAGGCCGAGGTCAAACAGGGCGACACCACTTTTAAAGTTTCGAAGGGAGCGCCGCAGGTGATTCTGGACCTGGTCCATCCCGACGCGGACGCCCGCCAAAAGGCGCAGGGGCAAGTTAACGAGCTGGCGGCCAAAGGCTACCGCACCCTTGGCGTCGCTCGCACCGACGCGCAGGGTAAGTGGGAATTACTTGGACTGTTGTCTCTGTCCGATCCTCCCCGCGACGATTCCGCCTCGACGATTGAGACCGCGCGAAAAATGGGATTGCAGGTTCGCATGGTGACCGGCGATAACCTTGCAATTGCTAAGGAGGTATCGCGAGAACTCAAGCTGGGACCTAACATCGCGGTGGCTAGCGAAATTTTTCCCGACGGCAAGTCGGATGCCAGCGCTAAGATAGACGCCGCTGACGGCTACGCGGAGGTTTTTCCAGAGCACAAGTTTAAAATTGTCAAAGCTCTTCAGGCTCAGGGACATATCGTCGGAATGACGGGGGACGGCGTCAACGATGCGCCTGCGCTCAAACGGGCAGATTGTGGAATAGCGGTCAGTGGCGCCACTGACGCCGCTCGCGCCGCGGCGGATTTGGTTCTCACGGCGGAGGGCCTTTCCGTAATAACCGCAGCCATTGCAGAAGCACGCAAGATCTTCGAGCGCATGAATAGCTACGCAATCTATCGGATTTCCGAAACCATCCGCGTACTGCTCTTCATGACGCTCGCGATCGTGGTGTTCAACTTCTATCCGGTAACCGCGGTCATGATCGTGCTAATCGCGGTGCTCAACGACTTCCCGATCATGATGATCGCCTACGACAACACCGTCGTGGCTCCGCGTCCGGTGCGCTGGGACATGGAGCGCGTACTGACCGTCAGCTCCGTTCTCGGCGTGTTAGGAGTTATCGCTGCATTCGGCCTCTTCTGGATCGCGGAGAAATACCTCGATCTGCCACGGCCGCTCGTTCAGTCCCTTATGTTCCTGAAGCTGCTGGTTGCCGGGCACCTCACCATCTACATCACGCGCAGCGCTGGAACTTTCTGGAGACGACCGTGGCCCAACTGGCGCCTGGTCGTTGCCACGGAGACGACCCAGATCGTCGGGACCCTTGCGGCTGTCTATGGATGGGGCATGACGCCACTCGGATGGAAATATGCGCTGGGTGTCTGGATCTATGCGCTCGTTTGGTTTTTCGTCAACGACATGGTGAAGGTTGAGGTTCACCATCTCTTGAACCTGGGAACGGCACGCCATCAGCGCCACTTGGCGAGAGTCAACGCCAGCCTTCATCCAGCCTCGGCGAAGGCAGCAACGACGTCCGCTTAAGAGCAGCCTTGGCGTTCATTTCAATTTTGCTCGAAATAAGTCTTGAAATCATCCGGTTCGCCGCTTAAAGAATCCTGCGCCAGAATAAACACTGCAATCAGTTGAATGCGTATAGCAGATACTTCGCTTAGGCCGAGCGTTTGACGTGTTTCTGGACCAGGGCCGTGTTCTGATACGAACGGAGATTTTAAAATGAAGGCGATAGAAAGAATACTGGTGCCGATCGATTTTTCCGCATCTGCTCTTAAAACAGTCGATGAGGCTGTCGAGTTCAGTCGACCCTACGGGTCTGAATTGATTTTGCTTTTCGTGGTCGAGCGGATGATTTATGAATCGCCGCTATTGGTGATTGACTCCAGTGAGTTACTCAAAAGTCAAGCGCGCGCAGCTCGAGAGAAACTCGAGGAAATTTGCACGAGTTTACGCAAGGACGGCATCAAGTGCCGGGCGTTAGTAGAATCGGGCTCAGCGTACCAGGCGATCGTTGAGGCCGCAAAAAAGGTTCACGCTGATCTGATTGTTATATCAACCCATGGACTCACTGGCTTGGTGCACATCGTGATGGGCAGCGTGGCAGAGAGGGTGGTGCAACATGCGGCCTGCCCGGTCCTGGTGATCCGGACTCTGGCGAAGCCCAAGCGTGCCGCCGTCACTCGATCGCGTGCGCGGTTACAGTGAGGGCCGTCGCCCTGTCTAAGAAGCCTGAAGACGTGCGTGGAATGAAACGATTCATAATCAAATCGCGCAATCGCGATGCCGTCTGTGTTTCCCGGGGTAGGTGTGATTGATAAGAAAGCCTTCCGAGCGCGGCCTGCCACGGGACCCATAGCCGATCGTTCCCAAGAGCGTACGCTCGAGCCGTGGCGCTTTCCGAGCCATAAGAGAACGTTCGATTTACGCTCGGTCTTCCTGACTTCCCTGGCGGCAGCAATCGGAGTGGCGGCGGGGGCGGCGGCGGTAGTTTTGCTCAAACTCATAGGCCTTGTGACTAACGTCGCCTTCTATGGCCGGCTGTCGGCGAGCTTTGTCTCGCCGGCAGCGAACCAACTCGGCCTGCTGGTATTGGTCGTGCCAGTTATCGGTGGCGTCATCGTTGGCCTGATGGCGCGATATGGCTCAGCGGCAATTCGTGGGCACGGAATTCCTGAGGTAATGGAGCGCGTGCTCGCAAACGAGAGTCGAATTGCGCCGCGCGTCGGAGTTCTCAAACCAATTTCCGCGGCCATCGCCATCGGCACTGGATGTCCGTTTGGAGCCGAAGGTCCCATCATCGTGACCGGCGGGGCGATTGGCTCGTTCGTCGGGCAGTTTCTTTCAACAACTGCTCAAGAGCGAAAGATTCTGCTCTCGGCCGGGGCCGCTGCGGGCATGTCTGCAACTTTTGGAAGCCCGGTGTCAGGGGTATTATTAGCCGTCGAGTTGCTGCTGTTCGAATTTCGCCCCCGCTCTCTTATTCCCGTCGCGGTTGCCAGCGCCGCCGCTGCCGCAGTGCGAGGACTCACTTCAGCCCCTTGGCCAATGTTCGCGATGCAGCACTTGCAATCGTCAGGGATGACCGCCCTGATGTCATACACCTTGATCGGCGCGATAGTGGGCCTGGCCTCGGTCGGTGCAACTCGCGCCCTCTACGCTATCGAGGATATGTTTGCGCGATTGCCAATCCACTGGATGTGGTGGCCTGCGATAGGCGGCCTTGTGGTTGGCATCGTTGGCTACGTTCTGCCCGCGACGCTGGGTGTCGGGTACGACAATATTGTACGAATCTTTACCGGAACGCTCGCCGAGAAAGCGCTCATCATGCTCTTTTTGCTCAAATTCTTATCTTGGGTGGTGGCGCTCGCAAGCGGCACGTCAGCTGGAACTCTGGCTCCACTCTTTGTGATGGGCGGCGCGCTCGGCGCAGCGCTCGGCGGTGGCGTGAATCTGTTGTTTCCGCAGTCGGGGGTGGACGTGCGCATCGCCGCGATAGTCGGAATGGCGGCCATGTTCGCAGGAGCGTCGCGCGCGCTGCTCACATCGATAGTCTTCGCCTTTGAGACTACCTTGCAGCCGCTGGGTCTCTTGCCTTTGCTCAGTGGCTCATCGGCTGCTCACATGGTTTCAAGTTTACTGATGAGAAATACGCTCATGACGGAGAAGATCGCTCGTCGCGGCGTCTTTGTGCCGTCCGAATATACCGCCGATTTTCTTTCGCTGATGTTGGTTCGCGAGATCGCCAGCCGCGAGGTGGTTTCTCTTCCGGAGCGTCTGACGTTGGCGGAGGTTCGCTCGCGCATCGCAGCAGGGCGGCCGGGAAGCGGTTATCAGGGCTTCCCGGTACTGAACCACGACGGCCAGCTCACTGGTGTTGTCACCCGTCGGGATTTACTTGACCCGGCGCGAATGCCGACGGAGCTGGTCGGGGACCTCACGATCAGGAATCACGCGATCGTTTTCGAAGATAATACCCTCAGCGAAGCGAATGAGCTGATGGTCCGCGAAGGCGTCGGACGCTTGCCAGTAGTGGATCACGATGATCGTCGCAAGGTTATCGGAATTATCTCACGCCGGGACATCATGTCGGCCAGCCATCGGCGAATCGAGCAAGAGAACGAACGTCAACGGGGCATCCGCTGGTAATGTGATGACCGTGACCGTCGAGGAGGTTTTGCGTGATCAAGACAGAGCTTATCCCTGAAAGCGCATTGAAAATCGTCGCGCCGGATAAATCGAAAGCTGACGACTTCCACCAGATCGCGCCGCAAATCGACTCTCTCATCACCCGGCAGCAAAGACCTGTCCGGAATTGAAAAAGACTGCACCTGCCACGTCGATCGTGCGCGCCTGCGATAATGGCTTGCCGTTGTCCAGACTTTCCAACTCGGCTAATTCGTCGGCGTGCTGGTCGATAACATCTACCAGCTTGAGCAAATAACGGGTTCGCTGATGCGGCCCCATCGTCGCCCACTTGCCTTCTTCAAACGCTTCGCGCGCAGCCTTCACCGCCTCGTCAACGTCGACCTTGTCGCCTTTCGCAACCAACGCCACGACTTCTTCGTTAGCGGGATTTACAGTTTCGAAAGTCTTGCCGGATTTCGGCGCGACCCACTTACCACCGATCAGTAGCTTGGTTGGAGCGCCGGAGAAAGTCCAAGCCATCCGAAGGCTTTGCTCCCTCGGTAGCACGTTCAAATGATGGAACCGCTGCTGCCATGAAACTTCTCCTGGAGCGATGTTCGGCGTAAATGAAAGGAGCGGCTGTTCCAGAATTCAAACAGCCGCTCCCGGGGCGTGCGGATTATTAGAGCTTCACATAGACCGACTTGATCTGCGTATAGAGATCGAGAGAGTGTCGGCCAAGCTCGCGACCGATTCCGGACTGTTTGTATCCACCGAAGGGTGAAATCGGATCGATGTTGTTGTAGCAGTTCACCCAGACGGTACCAGCCTTGAGCGCACGCGCTACTCTGTGGGCGCGGCTGACGTCGTTGGTCCAAACCGCAGCTGCGAGACCATAAGTTGTGTCGTTGCCCTGCAGGACCGCATCGTTTTCGTCCTTGAACGGAATGACCGATGCTACAGGACCGAAGATCTCCTCACGGGCAATCTTCATATTGTTTTTCACGTCGGTGAAAACGGTCGGGTTAACGAAGTAGCCTTTGCCGCTGGTGACGTCGCCGCCGGCCGTTACTTTCGCGCCCTCCTTCTTGCCGATGTCCAGGTAACCCTTGACCCTTTCGAATTGCTCCTTGGACACGAGCGGCCCGACTGTGGTCTTGGGGTCGAAAGGATCGCCCGACTTCACGCCGGCGGTATAACGGGTGAGCGCGTCGGCAAAGCGATCGTGAAAGTCTTCCTGCACGAAGACGCGAGTGCCGGCGCAGCAGACTTGTCCCGATAGCATGGTAAACCCGAACACCGAATTGGGCACCGCGGTTTCAAGGTCCGCATCGGCGAAAATCACGTTGGGCGACTTGCCGCCCAGCTCGAGCGATACACGCTTCAGATTTCCGGCCGACGCTTGCAGGATTAGCTTGCCCACCTCGGTCGAACCCGTAAACGCCACCTTATCGATATCCGGATGGCTGGCGAGCGCGGCGCCCGCAGTCTCTCCGAAGCCGGTAATAATGTTGACAACGCCTTCTGGAATTCCAGCTTCGAGAATCAGTTCACCGATGCGCAAAGCCGTGAGTGGCGTTTGCTCCGCAGGCTTCAGGATCGACACGTTACCGCATGCGAGCGCCGGCGCGATTTTCCATGCCAGCATTGCGATCGGGCCGTTCCACGGAATGATCTGTCCGCAGACACCCACGGGTTCACGCAGCGTGTAGTTGAAAAATGTCGGATCTGACGGATTGGTCTCGCCATAGATTTTGGTGGACCATCCAGCGTAGTAACGGAACGTATCGACGGCGCCGGCGACCATGCCGCGAGCGAGGGAGATCGCCATTCCGTTGTTCAATGTCTCGAGAGTAGCCAACTCGTCAGCGTTCTTCTCGATCAAATCCGCAATCTTGAGCAAGTAACGTGAACGTTGATGTGGTCCGATCTTGGACCACTTACCGTCCTCGTAGGCCTTGCGTGCGACTTTTACCGCTTCGTCAACGTCGGCCTTATCGCCCTCAGCTGCGATCGCCAGAACTTCTTCATTTGATGGATTGATCGTCTCGAAGGTCTTACCTGATTTCGAGGGCACCCACTTGCCACCGATGAGCAGTTGTTTAGGCTTCCTGAGGAATCCTAACACTGCGCTCGACGTGACACCGCTCGCCGCTTTTTCAAGTGATGGAACTGCTGCTGCCATTTTTATGTCCTCCGGGATCTGGGCAACTCGCCCTTATAGCTAACTGACAAGCCGGCACCGCGCCGACGACTTGCAACATTTAAAGTTTCACGTAAACCGACTTGATCTGGGTGTAGAGATCGATCGAATGCCGGCCCAACTCACGTCCAAAGCCTGATTCTTTGCAGCCTCCGAACGGCGAGATCGGATCGATGATTCCGTAACAGTTCACCCATACAGAACCCGCCTTGAGCGCGCGTGCGACCTTGTAGGCCCGGCTGATATCCCGCGTCCACACACCTGCGCCAAGCCCGTAGGTCGTGTCGTTGCCTTGCAAGACAGCGTCGTCCTCGTCTTTGAATGGAATCAGCACTGCAACTGGCCCGAATATCTCTTCCTGCGCGATCCTCATGCCGTTTTTCGCGCCGGTATAAATCGTCGGCTTGACGAAGTAGCCCTTTGACTGCGGACCGCGATCGCCGCCCGCTTTCGCTTCGGCACCTTCCTCTCGGGCAAGCTTGAGGTAGCCGAGCACACGTTCATGTTGCTCACTCGAAACCAACGGACCCATCGTAGTGGAAGGATCGAGTGGCTGGCCCAGCTTCACATCGTTAGCTTTGACAGAGATGCGTTCAGCGAACTCGTCGTAAATTCGCTCCTGTACGAACATTCGAGTTGCCGCGCAACATACTTGACCCTGGTTGCGAAAAATCCCGGTCGCCGAGAGCGCAACTGCTTGCTCCATTTCGGCATCCGAAAAAATCACGTTAGGAGACTTGCCGCCGAGTTCCAGCGAGACGCGCTTTAGATTACCGGCCGAAGCCTGAAGGATTAATTTGCCAACCTCGGTCGAACCGGTAAAAGCAACCTTGTCGACATCCGGGTGCGACGCGATCGCGGCTCCCGCAGTTGGCCCGAATCCAGTCACGATATTGACGACACCGTCGGGCAAACCGCTGTCGCAGATCAATTCTCCGAGCCGAATGGCAGGGAGCGGAGTCTGCTCCGCAGCTTTGAGGACCAAGGTGTTACCGAAGGCCAGCGCAGGCGCGACTTTCCAGCTTATCGTTGCGAGCGAGCCATTCCACGGAATGATCTGTCCGCAAACTCCTATCGGTTCGAGCAGTGTGTAATTGAAGAACCCAGGATCCGAAGGATTCGTCTCGCCGTAAAATTTGGTTGACCAACCGCCATAATATCGGAATGTCTCCGCGGTTCGGCCAACCTCAATAATGGATTCGCCAATTGGCTTGCCATTGTCGAGCGTGATTAACTCGGCGAGCTCGTCGGCATTTGCTTCGATCAAATCCGCAATCTTGAATAGGTAACGCGCGCGCTGATGCGGTCCCATCGACGGCCATTTGCCTGTTTCGAATGCCTTGCGCGCCGCCCTTACCGCGTCCTCCACATCGACTTTATCGCCCTCCGCAACGAGACCGATAACCTCTTCGTTTGCAGGGTTGATGGTTTCGAAGGTCTTGCCAGAGTGGGCGGCGGCCCATTTGCCGCCAATCAAGAGCTTCTTGGGCGAACCCTTTAGGAACTCCCGGACCTGAACATTTGTTCCTGCCGCGGCGCTATCGATCGAAGGAACCGCTGCTGCCATAAACCCGACCCTCCTGATTCATCTTTCCCGGCTAACAATCGATTCGCGCCAGCTCGTCCCCCATTCGTCCAGTGTCGTAAGCGCAGAGCTGGGCAACTTCACGGGCAAAACGGCCCGAGTTGAGCGCGTCCAACATCCTTCGCACGGGCACTGATTCCATCTCGCTTTCCGGTATAGCCAAGTCGTAGCGCTCCTCGCGTATGGGAATAAAATCCAATCCGTACGCTTCCGCGGCGACACGAATTGTCACGCCGGTATCTGCATCGTTATCGTGGATCGCCGCAGCCACCCCAAGGTGCCCAGACACCTCGTTGCCGTAGCCACCGATACCCTTCGAGTTCAGACCGGAACTCGCCAATGCCTCATCGAGCACCTGACGCGCCCCCGAGCCCCTTTCACGATTGACAATGCAGACATCCGCACGCGAAAAGTCCGAACAATCACGAATTCCTAGAGGATTGCCCACGGCCATTGCTAGCCCGACCTCCCACCGCGCGAAATTAATCAAACGAATTCGGCGACGCTCTACTGCTCGGCGGACCGGGGCGAAGTTGTAGTCCCCGCTCTTGGGGTCGCGAAGGTGCACACCGGCGGCGTGCACGGATTCGTCAGCAAGTGCGGCCAGCGCCCTTCCACTGGAACAAGGAAGGGCAACGGCATTTATCTGAGAGCCCGTCCGCGCCATCCACCCGATGAGCATCGAGACCGCTGGATCGCATCCTGCGAGGACCAGAGTCGAATCGATTTCGCTATCGAGCAATCTGGTTGAAATATCCGCCCGTCCGCGAGAGGTCTTCACGCGTACACCGCTAGAGACCGGCAACGTCAAATGAGCCGTTGGATCGGCGACGGCGACTAGCTTGCCGCCGATGCGGGCCAATACAACGCGGGCGCGATCGGTCGTAATCGACGGCGACCTCTTCCAACAGGCGTCCACGCGCTGCTCGGAGCCCTCGTCCGCATCGCTGAAAACTTCCTCGACTGTGGCACCAATCGCACGCGCGAGTTTCACCGCTATCGCCACGTTAGGCAGATAGACACCCGACTCGATCGCAGCGACTGCCTGTCGTGACATTTGGGCGCGCTCCGCAAGCTCTGCCTGCGTGAATCCTCGCAGCACCCTTATCCGGCGAATCCTCTCGGCGATTTCAGTTTTTGCCATAATAAGAGAAAAGCGCTCGAATAATGGCACATTCCGGACCGGTTCGTAAAGCCGATTGGTTGACGGGATCGCGACCGTTCACGTTGATGGGCAAATTCCTCGGATGTTTCAACAACCGGGCGAAACCCTTTCCTTCATTCTGATCGCGAGCAAACGATAGTCCGACGTTTGCGGAGCGTTCGTCGGTGGTACGATAATGTGCCGGGCGAGTCCGAGGCAGTTGTCATTTAATTCAGTCGGGATGAGGAAGAGATGGCAGAACAGAGTGGCTCTATAGATCAGGAAGAAACACAACATCTCGCCGAGGCGATCGCGATAGCGAACATACCGGTGCTCTTGATGGTGTTGGTACAGTTGACGGGAGATCTCCGTTGGCTGCATGAGCCGTATAGGCTGACGCGCGCCCGCGGCATGGATGACAACGAAACGGGAGGGCTCTCGGATTCGCTGCTGGCCGAGGTCCGAGATGCCGCGTTCGATGCGATCCAAGCGTGGCGGGCCGGCCGTCCCGTTGCTATAGCGCAACCTTCCGCTGAACTGAGACTCAAGATGATGAGTTGGGTGATGGCGGAGAAAATTCCGGCCGAATACGATTCTATCATCGCTGCGGAGCTTTTTGCCGGCTTGGAAGAAACGACCGAAAAGCTAACGATTCCGAAGGGATTTGAGGTTCTTATTGTTGGCGCGGGAGTGTCCGGACTATGCGCCGCGATTAATCTCCAGCACGCTGGCATACCCTTCACCATCATGGAAAAGAGCTCGACGCTTGGTGGGATCTGGCGCGACAACCGCTATCCTGGCGCGGGCGTCGATACCCCAAACCATCTGTACTCGTTTACTTGCGCTCCCTACGACTGGTCGATGTACTTTGCGCTTAGAGACGAACTCCACGCTTACCTGGATCACGTCGCCGAGAAGTTCGGTTTGCGTTCGCACATTCGCTTCGAGACGGAGGTCAAATCTGCCGACTATGACACGGTGTCCCAGCGGTGGACGATCGCAGTTCGTAACGCAGATGGTTCGGACGAGACTCTCAAAGCGAACGTCGTAATCAGCGCGGTAGGAATCTTCAATCCTATAAAGATGCCCAGCATTAAAGGGCTCGAACGTTTCGAAGGACCGTGTTTTCATACGGCTCAGTGGCCAGCGAATCTTGATCTGAAGGGCAAGCGAGTAGCGATGATCGGCAACGGCGCGAGCGCCATGCAAGTCGGCCCGGAGATTCAAAATACCGTGGAGTCACTCACGATCTTCCAACGCTCGCCGCATTGGGTCGCGCCCAACGAGCAGTTCCGCAAACCGATCCCGGAAGCGCTGCGCCTTTTATTCAGAGAGGTGCCACTGTATCGGATTTGGTATCGCCTGCGCCTCGGATGGACCTTCGGTGATCGGCTCCACTCGGCTTTACAGAAGGATCCCACATGGCCGTACGCCGAACGTTCGCTGAACAAAGCCAACGACTCGCATCGCGGCTATTTTACTCAGTATATCGTCTCGGAAATCGGTGACCGGACTGAACTGCTCGATAAAGTTGTTCCGAGCTACCCGCCGTTTGGTAAGCGCATGTTGATGGACAATGGTTGGTACCGGATGTTGCGCAACGAACGGGTAAGATTGGTTTCGGACCCCATCGTCGAGATCGCTTCCGATCGAGTCATCACAAAAGACGGCACCGAATATGAAGCGGATGTTTTGGTGGTAGCGACCGGGTTCGATGTCTTGCGATTCCTAACCGCCTTCGAGGTACGAGGGCGGTCGGGACGCAGCCTGCGCGAAGTGTGGAACGATGACGACGCCCGTGCGTATCTCGGTCTTGCCATGCCCGACTTTCCGAATTTTTATTGCCTGTACGGCCCCAATCTGCAACCAGGCCACGGTGGGAGCTTGATTTTCGTCGTTGAAATGCAGATGCGTTACATCATGGATTTTGCTGAGGCAGATGCTGGATCAAGGTATCGGCGCGGTAGAATGTCGACAAGACGTACATGACGCCTACAACGAGCGGGTTGACGAGGCGCACGCGAACATGGTCTGGACACATACCGGTATGGAAACCTACTATCGGAATGCGCGTGGTAGAGTCGTGGTCAACAGTCCCTATCGCAACGCAACTTTCTATGACATGACGCGTGAAGCTGATCTAAGTGAGTTCATTGTTGAACCGCGTGAGTCATAATCGATGGCTCGCAACAAGCGCTGCGGAGGAACCATCTTACTACGGCGACCATCGTTGAGATGACAATGAGCAAAGAAACGGATAAATCGCGTGAGCTATATGCCCTGACTCCCTTGCCTCGCCATATGCCTCCCGATTGGAAGCCGCCGGCGCCAGCATGGTCTGCGAGCTTCACTCAGCAAACGACCCCGGTCGTGATGGCATACTTCGGGACTCAGTTTGGAGCTAGCGATCGTGAACAACATCCGTCGTTGATGCAGGAGTTCCTTCTCTCCGCGGATGCTCCAGACAATATCGAAAGTGCAAGCTTCATCGATCGTTCCGCGCAGAGGAATCTCATTTCGTCGGCCTACTGGACCGATCCTGCACGCTACGAACAATGGAAAAAGAATTCGGGATTCGAGAACTGGTGGAACGACCACTCCCGTTTGGAAGATCGGAGAGGGTACTATCGCGAAGTCCTGACCGTGCCACACAGTCGATTCGAGACCATCTTTAGTTATCGTTGCCAGGTCGGAGTAGCGAATACTGGTGGATGCCCCGTTGTCGGTCCTATTCGCGAGCATAACTATTGGGGTAGTATGCGCGACCGAATCGAGGCATCAGCCAGCGACGACCTTCTCAGCACTTACGGTGAGCGTCTTTCACGACTGAGCTCCACAGAGACTGCGGGCCGTCGTCTTTGTGTGAAAGTACCAGAGAATCTCGCGGTCATTCGTTCGGGCCAGGATTGGTCCGATTGTGAAGGTGCCGAACTGTCGCAATACAATGATTCCGTACGCCCGGCACTTCTCGAAGGAATGACATTTCTGCGCGACCATCCGGATGAGACAGGATGCTGCGATCTGCGCTACGCAGAGGAAACCGGAGTCGACGGTTTACCACTGAACAAGACCTTCGGACTCGGTTATTTTTTGACGTTGGGGCATTTAGAAAAATGGGCGGCGACTCATCCGACTCATCTCGCGATTTTCTCGAAATTCCTAACGATGGCCCGGGAGCATGGCGCAGACCTTAAACTGAAGCTGTGGCATGAGGTCTCTGTTTTGCCTGCGACGGGTCAGGTCTTCGAATACGTCAATTGCCACCCTGGCACAGGTCTGGTGCCATACTTTCCTTCGGAAGAATACTGAGCGATGATTTTCAGCAACACGGATAAGAGGTCACCTTTACGGGCCTAGAATTCGGAATTGGTCAGGAAGTTAGCTTCAGAAGGTGTTCAAGACCAATCGGTTGTGTTCTTTAGAGAGATAGAGATCGACGCTCATGATTTCCTAATACTCGAAGGTGCTCGAATATCATAGGTTTGGCGAGGTATAAGCATGGCATTTTCGATTACGAGAAGTATTGGTATCGATTACGGACATAGGGTTATGACGCACGGTTCTAAGTGCAGATCAATTCACGGACATCGCGGCACAGTGGAAGTGACGTGCGTGGGCTCGGCCTTACACCAATCCGGCGAGCAATCTCAAATGGTTATCGATTTCGGGTTTCTGAAAGAAGTCATGATGACTATTATCGACAAATCCATCGATCATGGCTTCGTAGCTTGTATTGATGATAGCGAGTTGTTGGCCCATTTTGTCCCCGAAAGCGCCAATCGTGTCGAACCAATGCGTTACATCGAGGCTTGTTTGGACGAAAAAGGTTTCTGGCTTTCCACTGAGAATCAGTCGGTCAAATTGAAGACCTTGCTGGATACCAAACTGTATGTCCTACCCCACATACCGACTTCGGAACGTCTTGCCGAGCATTTCTTCAAACGTCTCAAGGCTCCTGTCTTGCAGCAAAGCAATGGTGTGGGTAATCTTGTAAATCTGAGATTTTGGGAAACGCCTTCTTGCTATTCCGACTATCCTGGCTATTGCGGCAATACCGAGTCTTAGCTCGGCACTGCCCATTTGTTGGCTCGTAAGCTCACGCGACGAAGGACCGGGCGGGAGTGCGCTCTCCCTTTAACAACCAATAAGACGACGCCGGTTTGATGCGTTCATGCGCGACTAAGCCCCGCTCGATCATTCCCGAGACGTGACGTTGAATGCGAATTCAGCGACCCCTTGCTGCCACGGCGGTAATTCGATCCTGGGATCCTGGATGCTCGTGAGAACGCTGTAGGCCGGACGCTTCGCCGCCGCAGAAAATTCACGGTGTGAAGCGGGAACAACCGGAGTCGGTATGCCGGCGACTCGGAACAGCTCGCAGAGCAACTCCCATCGGGTAGCAGCGCCACCACCCGCGAGATGAAAGGTGCCGTAGGAATCGGTCGCAATGAGCCGCGCGATCGCTGCCGCGAGATGCGGAACGTAAGTCGGAGAGCCGCACTGATCGGATACCGCCCGCAGCTCAGGCTGTGACGATCGCATGTACATCGAGTGCAAGAAATTCGCTCCGTTCTCCCAGAAGAGCCATGCCGTGCGCACGATGAAATGCCGTGCATTCAGCGACTGGATAGCGTTTTCGCCCGCGAGCTTGCTCGCGCCATAGGTCGAGAGCGGATTCGTACGGTCGAATTCGTTGTATGGCCGAATAGCGGCACCGTCGAACACGAAATCGGTTGATAGATGCAACAGGGGTATATCTATCGCGGCAGTCGCGACCGCGAGATTGCGCGGCCCTAGAGCGTTGACTGCATAAGCTTCCGTCGATTGCGACTCCGCTCGGTCCACGTCGTTGAAGGCCGCTGCGTTGATAACCGTCGCGGGCCGATATTCTGCGATTGCCTCTCGAACCTGTGACAATCGCGTGATATCGAGAGTATGACGGTCTAGCGGGACGACCTCATGCCGAGTAAGCGCAATTTGGAGACATCGCCCGAGCTGTCCCGAGGCGCCGGCGATTAGGATTTTCAAAGTGCCGTTCCGGAGCACAAGGGGAGTTGGTCCAGCTGATCCGCCAGCGCCGCCGCAGCACGATCTTTACCGGATAGGAGGGGTTCGGCCACGGGCCATTTGACTCCGATCGTCGGATCGTTCCAGATAATTCGGATCTCGTCGCCAACGTCATAGAAATCGGTGCACAGGTATTCGAGATCGGCGACCCGGCTAACTGTACAGATGCCGTGAGCGTATCCCGGTGGAACGTAAATCTGGCGGAAGTTCTCGGCTGAAAGTTCAAACGAAAGCCATTTGAGCCAAGTGGGCGAGCCGCGCTTGATATCCACGACAACATCGAAGATGGTTCCCGCGAGAACCCGCACCAGCTTACCCTGCTGGCGGGTCCGCTGGGCATGAAGTCCGCGCAAGGTTCTACCGACCGATCGCGAATGATTATGCTGTACGAAAGTCGCCTCGATTCCACCATCTGCGTATTTATCGGCTCGCCAGCTTTCGAGGAAGAAACCACGATCGTCACGAAATACATCCGGTTCGATGACCGTCACGCCCGGCAATTCAGTCTCGATGAACCTCACTGGTCAACCCTCTTCGAGCATTCGGCTCAGATATTTCCCATAGCTTCCATTGCCCATCGCGGACGCCAGTCGCGTCACGTCGCGGGAATCGATATATCCCATGCGCCATGCAATCTCTTCGATGCATGCGACCTGGAGTCCCTGGCGCTGCTCGATCGCCTGAATGAAGTTCGAAGCCTGCAGCAGCGCTTCGGGAGTACCAGTGTCGAGCCAGGCTATCCCGCGACCCAGCTTTTCGACTCTAAGATTGCCCGTACGCAAGTAGTGGAGGTTGACGTCGGTAATCTCCAGCTCGCCGCGTGCCGACGGACTGAGACTTGCCGCGATGTCGAAAACCCGGTTATCGTAAAAGTAAAGGCCAGTGACTGCATACGATGAACGCGGGCGAGCGGGCTTTTCTTCCAGACTTGTCGCCGTGCCGTGCGCGTCGAACCCAACCACGCCGTAGCGCTGCGGATCTTTGACGAAGTAGCCGAACACTGTTGCTCCATTGCGATAGATCGTCGCCCGCTCAAGAAATTGCCGGAGTCCTTGGCCATAGAAGATGTTATCCCCCAAGGCAAGCGCGACATGGCTATCGCCGACGAATTCGTGTCCGATTGCGAATGCCTGCGCGATTCCACCGGGAATCGGCTGCGTCGCGTACACAAATCTTAGTCCCCAATCCTCTCCGGATCCGAGTAGCCGTTTGAAGGCCTCCTGTTCATGAGGAGTGTTAATGATCATTATTTCGCGAATACCCGCCATCATCAGTGTCGCCAACGGAAAATAGATCATTGGTTTGTCGTAGATTGGTGCGAGCTGTTTTGAGACCGCGCGCGTAATGGGGTAAAGCCGCGTACCCGTTCCGCCCGCCAGGATGATCCCCTTCCATCCGAACTGAATAGTTGGATGGCTACCGCGGGACACGTCTCGATCGCCAGATGGTGGTGGATCAAACCTAAGCTCATTGATCACGAGATGACTCCACTACCATATGCCGCTTCGGCGTGAACGTACGGACGAGCGAAATCGCAGAGAGTGCGAGCCAGCGCAAGTCTCCTGTGAATGAGCGTGTACGGGCATATTGCGCCTCCATCAATAGCCGCTCTTCCGAGGGAGCATCCTCGGGCAGGGTCAATTGAACCGGGCCAAATAAACCCGCTGGCGCTTCATCGCGAACAAATTCCCATTCTTCGGTGCGGGCGCTTGCAGTGGCAGGTGCGAGCGGTTCGACGCCAACCAATCGCAAATGACCTGCGGCGACGGCCAACAAGTATGGCAGATAGCGTAGAATCGCTGGCGAGGCAGAGAATTGACTCGTCTTGAATTCCATCCGTCGAACGCTGGCCCTGCAATTACCGAGCAAGGTTAAACGGCGAAGCGGACGACCCGCAACCGCGGCGTATGAGACAAGCAGTGCGATCGGCCACAACGGGAGCGACACGATCAGCAACAGTATCGCCAGCACAGAATCCAATGCAGTTCGGAGCAACGAGGCGAGGCCGTGCGTGTGCACGCTTGCAAGCAGAAACGAATCTGACACTCGATTGTGTGCGCCAGTGATGACATGAATCAACTCGTTCCCGGCGACGATTGCGTCCGCGACTTCGACCAATTCGCCGATATAAGTGTGGGGCATGATTACGGCCGAGCGTAAAATAGCGCCGCGATCGATCACGACATCGCTCGAGACGACTACTTCAGACATCAGTTCGGCATTGGCGGCGATTCGACATCGCGATCCGACGAAGACCGGCTTGCCCTTGATTGCACTCACGGGCAATCGCGTTTTTCGACCCACTATTACGCCGGGCATCAACTCTCGGCCGGGAACATTCAGGCCCGGAAAACGACCGGCCGCAGCATCAAGATTGACGCGATGAAACTCACCGAGTGTATCGACCAGCGAGAGGCTAGCATCAGGAAAGTCGACCGCGGTGTCACTCTCGCGGTGCGCTCCCTCATATGATGCAAGTCCAAGGAGAGAACATGCCTTGTGTGGGCCGAGCAGCGGCGGGCGTGCTAGGATGACACCTGCGGGAATTCCGGCGATAGTAGCGGCAACCACGGCCGTTTCGATTGCAGTGGCGCGTACCAGGAACTCGGCGACCATCGGGGTGCGCAGAATCTCGCCTCTAACGAGGAGCACACCCGCAGCAGCTTTAACGTCCAGCCGGCGGACCAGAGCGTCGGGACATTCGTGGCTGCGGGCGGTGACATACTCGAAATGCATACCCCATCGCGTACCGTCGCCCAACAGTTTTTCGACCTGCTCGGCAAACGGAGAGACCACTACAATTATATCGATGAGGTGCGCTGCCCCGAGCGATTCGATCGCGTGGATCAACATCGGCTTACCAGCCACGCGCAGTAACGCAACGCACGTTTTATCTGTGAGAGGAGATAAATCTGGCGCCCGCCGGTTAGCGAGCAGTATCGTTTTCATTGTGATTCGCGCGCGTCCCAAGTCCGCATCTGGCAACACATTCGCATTGCAATCAGGGCATACCCCGTCATCCTTCGGCGACCAGGGATAGCCCGAGACGCTGTCCTTTATGCACTCCGTGTTGCACGCGATCGCACCAATCAAGATTCGCAAGATACCATTTCACGGTCGCACGTACTCCGGCGCTGAAACTCATACGGGGCACCCAACCGAGCTCCCGTTCGATTCGCGAGCAGTCGATCGCGTACCTTTGATCATGTCCCGGCCGATCCGGCACGAAGGTCTTCAGTTCCGAATAATTCGTCAGCCCTCGCGCTATGAGCCCCGGGTTGAGCGTGGACGGCAACAGGGCGTCGAGCGCAGTTGAGACTTCTGTTATCACCTCGAGATTAGTGCGCTCACTTTTTCCACCGATGTTATAACTCGCGCCGATGCGACCACGCTTGAGCACGGCAACAATACCCGCGCAGTGGTCGTCAACGAATAGCCAGTCACGGACATTGCTTCCGTCGCCATAGATCGGTAGATCGCGACCCGCCGCTGCATTCAGAATTGTAAGTGGGATCAGTTTCTCGGGAAATTGGAAGTGGCCGTAATTATTGGAGCAATTCGTGATGAGGACGGGCAAACCGTAAGTTTGAAAGTACGCACGCGCGAAGTGGTCCGACGAAGCTTTGGATGCCGAATAAGGCGAGTTGGGTGCGTAGGCGGTATCCTCGTGGAAACTGCCCACATCACCAAGGGAACCAAAGACCTCGTCGGTGGAAACGTGGAGAAAGCGAAACCGATCGCGAGCCTCCATCCCAAGACGCATCCAGTATTGACGAGCCGCTTCCAGCAGCTCGAAAGTTCCATCCACATTGGTCCGGACAAAACTGCGCGGTCCATCAATCGAGCGATCGACGTGAGTCTCTGCCGCAAAGTTTATGATGGCATCAGGCTGCCATCGCTCGATCACAGCTTTGACCGCATCGCGGTCCGCGATATCGCCACAAACAAACGTGTAACAAGGATGGTCATCGATACTACGCAAATTGAGCAGGCTACCAGCATAGGTCAGTTTATCGAAGACAACAACGCGCGAGCCCATTCCAGACAGGATCATCCGTACGAAGTTCGATCCAATGAAACCCGCACCTCCAGTCACAACAATGGTTTTCATTGCCAATGAGGAGTTGCAGTTCAATAAGCGCCTCGCCCCATCATCACTGCTGGTATCGTTTTCAGCAGCAGTAAAAGATCCCCGCAAAGCGACTGCGATTCGATGTAAGAGATATCGAGCTCAACCTGTTGGTCGAAGGGTATCTCCGAACGGCCAGAGACTTGCCAAATGCAGGTGATTCCGGGAGTCACGTCGAGTCGACGCCGTTGGGCCAAAGAGTATTTTGCAACCTCTGAAGGCAGTGGAGGACGCGGACCGACTAACGACATTTCGCCCTTAAGAACGTTCCAGAGCTGCGGCAGCTCATCGATCGAGCCACGCCGCAACAAACGCCCGACACCGGTGATGCGTGGATCCCGCTTCATCTTAAAGGTAATTCCGCCAGCCATTTCATTGCGCGCAAGCAAGTCGCTTCGGCGCTGATTCGCGTCCACATACATCGACCGAAACTTGTACATCTGAAACGTCCGGCCCCATTTCATCACTCGAGTTTGCTGATAGAGGACCGCACCACGGGAATTTAACTTCACCATCGTGGCTATGACCAGGAACCACGGCGAAAGCAAAATTAGCAGGATCACAGAACCAACAATGTCTATGCTTCGCTTAACGGCCGTCGTTCCGTGGATCACTGCCCGCCAGGCCAACTGTTTGAGGTAAAGGCGCAGCCGATGACCCCTAGTAGCCAGTTCAATGGCTTCGTAGCGGTCGAGCATTCGTTCTCGAGTCGCCGAACTAAAGATGTTCACGTCTTCCGCGCTGGATATGGCTGAGGATAATTGCCCTGACGGGCTGTCACGGTCGGTCCTCTCTGAGTCTTGATGACTATGATTCCTCAGCATGAGCAAACCTCGACTCCCGCCAGACGCGAAATAGGAATAGAGGATTACCTATCACGTACCGGCGCCACATTCGTCGCGGTTCCATGATCAGTCTCCACAACCATTCCATGCCGATCTCACGCATCCATTGCGGCGCACGCGAAATTTCTTCCGAGTAGAAATCGAACAATCCTCCCACTCCGATTTTAACTGAAGGGCGAAGCCTCCGAAGATTGTCCGCGATCCATTTGTCCTGACGTGGCGCGCCAAGGCCTACCAGCAGGATATCGGCGTTCGAACAGTTAATTTTCTCGATTAAAGCCGACTCCTCATATGCCTCGAAAAATCCTGAACGTGTACCGGCAATCTTAAGGTCACCAAATCTCAACTGCATATTCCGCGCCGATTCTTCGGCACGACCGGGCGCTGAACCAAGTAGGAAAAGCGACAGATTTTCGATCGCTGCCCTTTCGCAAATTCGCGGAAACAGGTCCGTGCCGTTCACATTTGCAACTAGCGATGTCCCGGAAATGCGACAGGCCAGATGAATGCCGACGCCGTCCGGGAGAACCCTATCGGCGCCCTCCAGCACCCGCCTATAGCTCGCGTCAGCGTATGCGATGTTCAGACAGTCGGGATTAACGAAGCACAGTTGCGAGTTGGTCCTGTCCTTCGCTCGGCGTACGATCCATCCAACCGCTTCTTCCATCGTTGTGTTGACAATATTGACCCCGAGAAATCTCAAGACTGAAATAGAGTGTGTGGACGCGGCTCCTCCTATCATTGTGCTAGGTAAGGCTCGCGCCAATACTCCAAGGCTCTCCCTAATCGTCTGCGAATAGAAATAATCGCGATCTGCTACGCTCTCGGCCTCGTGTGCGAGGCCGATTCGCGCCCGTAGCTGATGCGTTGATACCAGACCCGGTCGAATCCGAAAACGTGCCCATGCTTCCACCGGGACGTTCTCAGCCTCTGCAGGGTTCAGTGGACGTGGGCCCGTCCATGAAAGATCGCCGCGAGCAATATTGGCCAGTACCGCAAACCATCTCCCAGGAAAAGCGCCCGCAAATTGAAGTCGCTCGAACGGGACGCGGAATCTTCCGAGCAACAATTGGCGATCGAAAATCCGGCCGGTCTGAAGAATCGCTATCCCCGCGCGCAGAAGCAGCACGGGCAACAGGATCAACGAGGCTGTCGCGGCTAGCATAAAGTCGAGGGTGCGATGCAGGATTTCTTGGCCGGTCTTGTTCAGATCGCTGGCGTGGCGGACAAGCGCTGCACGTTGCGGACGTGGACCACGCCCGATCGGACCCGGCAGTTGCGGGCCCGTCACGCCGAGTCGCCCGCCGCAGCTCCGGCCCGATCACTCAAATGACGCCTGATTACGCGAGCGGGAACACCGACCGCGATAAAGTTTGCCGGCACATCCTCGAGCACCACGGCGTTCGCGCCAATTGCGACGTCGTCGCCGATCGTAATCGCACCGAGAATTTTCGCACCTGCCCCAATGTCTACTCGATTTCCGATTATCGGTGCTCCCGGTATCCCCGTGCGGCGAAGGCCCACCGTCACGCCATTGCGGAGGATCACGTCGTTACCGAATATCGCATCGCCGCTGATGATTATTCCACCGAAATGCTCGATCTTAAAGCGTCGCCCAATAGTCACTTCGCACGGTAAATCGATTCCAGTGAGTATCTGGCTGAGTATCTTCAATAGCTTGTATATCAAAGATAGCGGTGCACGGATTAATCGACTACTTTGCCCATATCGCCAACGACCAAAACGATACACTACCATGACCCAAAGCCCTTGCTGCCAAATATCACGGTCATAGGTGACCCAATCCTCGCGAAGATTTTCAAACATCGTCCAGTCACCACGGGCGTGGTGGTGAGATCGTCCCGCCACGAGTCTCCCGCCAGGCCTGCTTCATCGTCGCGATAGAGTTTTTTGCCGCTAGGCTCTTGTCGCGGTTGCTGTTGTCGGCTGACCACGCATTGCGAATGACGCGTAGCCGATCCCGCCAACTCTCGAGAAGCGCCGCGGACCAGGCCCCCGAAGCGCCATGATGTTTTCTGTAGTAAAGCAGTTCGCTGCGCATCCTCCACAGCGTGAGTTGAGTTCCCGACGACGATACTTCGAGTCCGATAATCTTCTTCGATGATTCGCCACCAAGATGCACAGTCCTGACGTCGGGCCAATACCAAACCTGATATCCGGCATCCTTGATACGTCGGCACAGATCAACCTCCTCATAGTAGAGGAAGAACCTTTCGTCGAAGTATCCGACTCGATCCAGCACTTCCTTACGAATGATGCTGAAAGCACCGGGCACCCAATCGACGGCGGCGGCTGTACCGGGGTTGGCCCACGTGCGGTCGGCCCGCCCGAAGAAATGCGAATGCGGATAGTGTGCTGCCAGGCCCGACATCATGAGCAAATCCTTCAGTGGAGATGGAAACATCCGGGCCGCGGGCTGCCAGGAGTGGTCCCGTCCGACCAGGCGCGCACCACCCACACCAGCCATCGAATTATCCTCCATGTGCATAACTGCCAGAGCCAGTGCGTCGGGCATGAGGAAAGCATCCGAATTGAGCAGCACGATATATTGCCCTCGAGCGATTTCGAAACCACGATTATTGGCGCCAGCGAATCCCAGATTACTAGCAGCACGAACCAGGCGTACCTGCGGGAACTGGAGCGCGACCATGTCAGCCGAACCATCGCGGGAGGCGTTATCCACTACAATTGTTTCCTGACGGACTTTGCCTGCAGAGCGTTCGACGCATTGAAGACACTCCTGAAGCAGGTCTCGAGTATTGAAGGAGACGATGACAATTGAAACCTGCGGTATGCTCTCCCGCTGGATCATCTTTCAGTCCGAACCCAAGGCCTATTGTGACGTGCCATTTTGACGATCGAAGGGGACATCATTAGTTTCCAAACGACATAAAATGGTGCGGCGGAAAGTGCTGCAAGATCCTTTACGCCGCCGCCGCCTACACTTATCCCGGCGAGTACATGAGCGCCGACGACGATCAGGCCCCCGAGCGCGTATATTCGGCTTGCTCTAAACGGAATCAACATAGTCACCAGCAGAAGAACCACCTGAAAGGTCAGCGGCAGCAGCAGCAGTTCGAGTAACGGTTCTAGAAGCTTGGTATTCCCATGGAAGATTGCTGCAACCAAATTAGTCGAATGATCGACGATCATGCGGATTCTCCCACCCTCCCATCGCGTCCGTTGCGTCAGTGCGCCGGCGGCGCTCACCGGCATATCGGCGCGCACAGTAGTTCGATCGGCAAATTCAATCCGACGGTCATGCCGAACCAGTTTAAGGTGATATTCGAGATCCTCGACGATCGAATGCGCAGCGTAGGGGACGGCGATCAGCGTTGCGCGGCTGAGCGCAAACCCATTACCGAGAATACCCGACGACAGGCCCAGGCGATCGCGGCCTCGCGGCCGCAAAACGTTGAAGGCCATCAATGCGATATTCATGAGCCGCGTGCGTGTTGAGATGTTGTAGTTGAGTACACCGTAGCGCGTTTGCACTCCGTCGGCTCCGGACTCCAAAAGAGTTACTACTTCCACCAGGAGATTCGCTTCGACTACGGTGTCCGCATCGATCACAATGACTGCGTCGAAACCTTCAGCCAGCAGCATCGCGAAAGTATCCTCAAGCGCATATCCCTTGCCGAGTCGCAGCGCATCGATACGCTCGACCACGCGAGCTCCTGCTGATTCCGCCAGCTTCGCAGTCAAGTCCATGCAGTTATCTGCAACAACGACGATGGTCGTCGCAGTCTCGCATTTCGCAGGGTCGCATCTCAAAAGACTTTGAACGCACCGCACGATCGAGCCGGCTTCATCGTGAGCGGGTATCACGACCGCAACCCTCGCTATCACTGAAGGCGGTCTCGCAGGCTGCCGCAAGGGATGGCGCGGACGGAGTATTCCACCGACCGTAAGGAGCGCGAGCTCACAGGTCCCGGGAAGAGTCGCAACCACTAACGCGAGGACCGCCAAGACAGCGATCAAATGAATCATGAAGGATTGGCCGCCGGTAGCAGCACCACCAGTCCGTAGGCTGGCACCGCAATGTTCCGCTGCCCGTCGGCCAGGCCCGTTCTTGATATTTCGACCTTTTGCTGTAGTTCGTTGGTGGTCGTCGGGCTGATAGATAGGAGCGTCTGTACGCGGGTCGGCGCATTGGCGGCCGTCGGAAAATCCCATGCGACCGTAATTACGCTTGAATTACTGGAAGCGATCGCGAGTGACCATCCTGCCTTCGACAGAAACGCCGCCGCGGTCAAGCCGACCGCACCCGTAACGGTCACTGGGTGAAAGTCTCCCCCTATCGCCTCATTCAACATCTCGACCGCGAGCCCGGTGGGGCGGAAACTTTTAGTGACTGCGAGGTCGCGAGTGACACCGAAAAGGCGCATGTACCCGACTGATTGCGAGAGAAAGTTATCGTATTGGGAAAGTGACCACACACATTGCCGTCGGACATGGGCATTCATCGCGAGAATCATGCGCCGCGCGAGCGCCGTTCCGGAAACTGATCCCGCTATCAGCGGAGTTCGCTGCGCTTCGGGCGCGTTGCCTTCGGTGGTCGAAAGGTTGACTTCGTAAACGTCAAGGTCCTTGCCAAGCGGCCTTGTCGTATCCGCGAGCTGCGCGATGAGCAGCGATTCGTCGTCCGTCATCATGCTTGCGATTGCGGCTGACTGATCAGTATCCGCACGCAGCGTGTGAAAAAAATACGAACCTACGTCAATCGCGTCTGCATCAGGCGCCTGTGCCAGTGCCCGTTGCCCGATCCAGGGGTTCACGAACTGGCCGTTTATTTCAAAATGAAGCGGTACTGACGGCCCCGCGGCCCGCCGGATTGCACTAAAGGCACGCTCGGCCAATTGCCCCATCACGGCAGGATCCTCAATTCCGGCTGGACGGAAATCAGAGTTCCAGTTCTCGTTGCCAAACTCGACGACAATTTCGCTGAAATGGTACGTAGCCTGTGCTTGTGCGAGATATGTTCCTAACCCGGCGAGTTCGGAATCGTAGAAGGTCGTCGGCACGACGACCCATGGTTGCGCGCCGACCCGCGCACACAACGCCAGAAAATCGGGTAGAGAGTAGAGGAACAACTGCTGGGAGCCATCGCTGTCAGGGCGGTATCGCGAAGGACTTCGCGCAAATGAGCCCGCGAGACGATTTGCCAGGGTATCTCCGAGTTGCGACTGCCAATCACGCAGGTAGGATGGATGCAAGGCCCTCAGAGCATCAGTGACCTCGGCGCGGAATGCACCGGGAGCGTCGCTCAGGCGTTCGAGTACTACATCGTCGAGCCTCACCTCAGACCCAGCCACACCGGAAGCCGAGAAATTCAGCGCCAGCGTGCCGGCCGGGCCAGTATCACTGGCGGTGAAGTCGATCACGGTCCGCCGCCATACGCTAGCGGCCGTCACTGTCTGCGATACGAAGGAAAACGACGACATGGGCCCGATGCGTGCGAAGTTCAACGATATAGTTGGAGTTCCGGTGACCGCTCGCGACCAAAATGAAAGTCTCCACGGGCCGTTGACCGGTAGAAATTTCCCAGCGCCATCGGTTCCGCTCATCGAATCAAGATAGGAGACAACCTCGGTCGGCTGTCCACTTCTGAGGGTGAGCTGTGCGACTGAACGGCCGGGACTGCCCGGACGGCGGTCGTTTGAGTTTATAGCGACGTAGCCTGTGGATGATCCGGGAATCCACCAATTCGCAGGCGCTCCAGTGCTCTGGGTACGGATTACCGAGATCACATCGCCCGGTGCCAATGTAGGAGACTGCTCAACGGTAGAGAACCACGGGAGACCCTGCCCCGCGCTTTTGCGGGAACTCGCAATACTTCCATAAATTCCGGCCGAACGACCGGTGCGGACCTGGAACGTCCCGCCGTTCCAGAAATTATCGGGGCGTCCGAGCCAGGATGAATCATCAGAAAAGCCATTGGAATTGCCATCGTGCACGACCACAATTGCGCGATCGATAGTCGGTTCGAAGCCGGGATTCATCAGAACGTTCGAGCTGAATTGCTCCGCTCCATAGTAAGTCCACGAGCCCAAATTCATCCCTATGCGAGGAACGTCAACGATCGCAGCTACCGCGCTGATATGCATAGTCGCAGCTTGACTGAGAGGTGCCGCGACACACTCGCCGCGCACAATGGCAAGCGCGACCGTCAACGCGAATATGATGCTCGCGTCGAACGCAAGGACGCCTACTTTGCGCATCGATTAGTTCCTGCAGTGACGGCCAGATGGTCGGTAAAGATCTGCGCGAGACGCGCGACGTTATAATTCAAATTGAACTTTTCTAATACTCGACAACGTCCAGCCGCGCCCAGCCTGTGGCGCATCGTGAAGTCACTGCTTAATGAATCGATAGCAGCGGCCAAACCCCGCTCATCGGAGGCTTCGACTAGTAGCCCGTCGATCCCGTTGCGAATCAATTCGGGAATTCCGGCGATCGCGGTCGAGATACACGCGATTTCCATCGCCATCGCTTCCATCAGCACCACCGGAATGCCTTCTGCGAAGCTGGCCAATACAAAAACGTCGGCAGCAGAGTAGAGGTCACGGATCTGGTCCTGATTGATAGCGCCCTCGAAGGTGATCTGACCCTCAAGACCACGGCGCGCGACTTCGCATTCGAGGCTTTTGCGATCCGGCCCATCACCAATAATCCGTAGGTGAATGTGTAGTCCTCTCTTGACCAGCAGATCGACCGAGGCAACTAGTATTTGCTGACCCTTAGCCGACACCAGGCGCCCTACCGAGAGAATTTCGAAGCGTTCCTTGAGATGCTCGGTTCGATCCGGCTTAAAAACCTCTGGATCGACCCCTAACGGAGCGATTTCGAATTTGTTCCAGTGACAAAACGGGGAAAGCTTCATCATCTGGCTGCGCGCAAAATAACCGATGCAAACGACGAAAGACGCACCCGCTATCTTTTCGGCCATCCGGTACTTCGTCACATCGTAAAATTCGTCGGGACCATGAACGGTGAACGAAAACCCGATCGGGAAAATATGGCTGGCAATAAGGCCAACCGTCGAGGCTGCGGTCGCGAAGTGCACGTGCAAGTGATCCATATGCTCCGCTTCCATCCACTGGCCGATCATCACCGCCTCAACGAAATAACAAATCGCGAAAGCGATTCGTCCGAGGTCGCCTCCTCCAAGCCTGATAGCGAAGCACAGACCCTTGAAGTACGCGCTCGGTCTATCCAAGAGTGCTTTCAAGTGAACCCCTGCAAAGGCACGCAAGCCGGCTCGCTTCACGTAGAAGGTAGTGGCGAGCTCAGTGCGTTCTTCCCGAGCCATGTCGGAAGCAGGTCGGTCGGGATCGTTGATAGAAGCCACCCGGATGTCGAAGTTCAGCGCGCGGAGGCGCCTGACTTCACGAAGAATGAAGGTATGGGAGATCCCGGGATACTCGCTAACCAGGTACGCAATGCGTATCGGCGTCGTTAGCGCATCCGGTGCCGCAGCATTCGTCAGCTCAGCGATCACGCCATCACCCGCTCGAAGCTGAAACGCCGTACAAGCGCCGGCACCGACTCTTTGCCGCCGATCAAAGCAGGCAAGAGAAGCATCCCTTCGCTCCATCCCGTCACCATCAATAGGAGCGGAACCGCTTGCAATCCAAGGTAAACCGTAGCGATCGAAACAGCGAACGCCAGGTAAATCCCGAGCAGCGTCAGAGCCAATGAAGCCGACGGATCCTCGCGCGGCAAAAGCGCGGCCGTCCTTGCAAGCCGGATCGACATCCATGCGAGGAGTATCGCGAAACCCACTAGCGCATATACTCCATGGGTCAGCGCAAGAAGCAGATAGTAATTGTCGATCGAGTTCATGTTTCCATCCCGAGGAAAGTCGCGTCCGTATCCCCAGGTGGGCCGCTGCTCGACCACCGAGACATAGGTATCGAGAAGTTCGCGACGGTAGGCTGCGGTAGCTTGAGACTCGGACGCAGCCGCTTCGCGACTGACTGAAACGTACGATTTGAGAGCGTAGTAAGCGGGAACAGCGGTCAGTAAGGCCGCAATCATCACAAAAGCAATTGCCTTCCTCCGCTGACGCGCCCGACCGAGCGATATTACGAGCGCTGCCACGCCCGCACCGATCCACGGGCCACGACATAAAGTCATCGCGATCGCTGTCACAATCCAAATTTCGCAGAATCGTACTTTGCTGATTGGCAGGAACGGAACGTTGCCCGGCCAGTCACCACTCCAGTCGAGCCAGCGCGTTATGCGATAGCCTGCAACCAGGATAATTCCAGCGAGGATTGCATGTCCGTAGGGTCCGGCAATTCGGGGAAAGCCATAGCGGAAAGTAGTAACCCAGACATTCCAGCCTGGAAATATAGGACCCAAAATGCGTTCGTATGGGTTGTAGGCCATCTTGAATTCGTACAAGGCTATGATGGAAACGATCGTCAAAAGGACCGCTATCCGCTTGGCAAACAGCACCCGCAGATGGTGAGGTTGAATCAGGCTCTTAACCAGCGTGTAAGGCAGAATCCACGTGCATACCAGGTCGATGGCCAGGTTTCTGGTGTCATAGAACCCGCTATTGACGTATTCCGAAATCAGCATGATTACCGTCAGCGCGATAACGATGGCATCGGTAAAACTCCACTTCCATTCACGCCGGTGGCTAATCGCGAAACACACGGCGATCGGCAGGATCGCGGTTTCGCTAAAGGTCAGGTGTCCGGTAAAAAACCATCGGTAATAATCCGGCAGCAGCAGTAGGGCTGGCAGATACACATTGATCAGAGCGCTGGCTGGCCCGCGTCGGATACAGACGATTAGCGCGATTAGGCCCGGTATCCCGGTGATGAGCGTGATCATCCGTGAGCCGCCTTGGGCCATAACCCGTCGTCCGCGTGTACCAATGACGATGCATGGTTCCGCTGAGCTAGTTCGCTATAGACCTCGATCGTGCGATCAATTTTCGCGTCCCAGCTAAAGCTGCGTTCGGCGCGGCGACGGCCTTCCAGACCTCGATCGCGCCACGCCTCAGGATTACTCACGATATCGCGCAGAGCTTCCGCGAATCCGGCTACTACCGCTTCGACTCCGCCGGGCGCAATCGCACGACCGACAGCGTCGTCCACAATCTCGGCGGGCCCGCCGAATGCAACTGCTAGTACGGGACGGGCTGACGCCATCGCCTCGAGCAAGACCGATCCGCCTGACTCTCGAATTGAAGGGAGACAGAGAACATGGGCCGAACGCATCGCAAGCGCGACCTGATCGAGTTGCCGCGAGCCTCGAAAGTTAACCAGTGCGGAAATGCCCAATTTTTCGGCTTCCGCTTGCCAAACCGGGAACATCGGACCGTCGCCA
The DNA here is from genome assembly GCA_036489375.1 of Binataceae bacterium (SeqCode). Lineage (GTDB taxonomy): Bacteria > Desulfobacterota > Binatia > Binatales > Binataceae > JADMIL01. The sequence continues at coordinate 40,561 of DASXFX010000110.1, forward strand.
ATCACATCCAGGCAAACTCGGAATTCGGCCTTTACGCGAGCGATCGCTGCGAGCAGCAGCGTGAGTCCCTTGAACGGAACAAGGCGGCCGACGAACAACAAGCGAAGCGGCGAGAGCTCTGACGACGGCCACGGAGCTGCCTTGAACTTGCGCAAGTCAACGCCATTCTCAAGCATCGCAAAGCAACGCGCGCGTGATCGTTCCGGGATCCCTTCCAAGGTTGCGCGGGTCGCAGTCAGGATCACGGACGCATTTGCGGTCGAGCCGGTCAGCATATCGGCGATTCGCGCGAGGCGGCGCAGCCGGTAAAGCCACGCCGAGTCGTCGCGCAAGATTAAATCGAAACCGTCGGGACTGGCCAAACCGCTGTTTAGCGGACCGATTACAACCGGAGCGCCCAGCCGATGAAGCCGCGTTGCTGCAAGCGTGGTAACTGGAGTTACTGCGTGTACGATATCGAAATGTTCCCCGGCCAGGGCGCGGCGTTTGAGTAGTCGCAGCCCGACGTTGTCGTAAACGAAAAAGTCGACCAGCGAAATCATGAAAACGCAATGTTCGCTTTTGGGGAACAACCATTTCGCTATGCGGTACAGCGGACCGGCAAACCACTCCGTATCTATAAAGATAACTTCGGAGCCGCACACTGGCCCTCCGGCATTGGTGATCGCGTCGCGGTTCCGTACGTGCGTAATGAGCGTAACCGGCAGCCTGCGCGCAAGCCTCGCGTACCACTCCCATCCGATTTGCGAGACCGAACCCATGCCGGGTCCGCAGTGATATGCCGCCAGCAAAACGCGCGGCGCAGAAGCCGTCACGAGCTTGCGTGGGTCGTTCGGCTGCGCGCCGATCGGTGCTGGGCTTAGGCGCGAATCTTTGTACTCGATCAGTTGTCCGCCTATGCCTCGTTGCTGGTCTCTGCGATATTTGATCTGGCCGAATAAAACAGGGATCTGCTGCAGATGAGAATGCAGACCGTATAATAAGCTGGTGCTTAAATTGGAGGACTTCCAGCGAAATCGCCACGCCGTGCGCAGTGCAAGCATTGCAACAGCTGCAACCGCTGCCAACAGCGGAAGGAGCGAGCCGCGTGCCAGTGACAGCATTACGGCGCTGATTGCAATCGCGAGCATTACGCCGCCATGGATTACGTTCTGGTGTGCTTCATGGGTCCATAGCGGGAATTCGGTTCCGCTATATCGCTTTGAAACCTCCGCGTACGCGTATCCGGTGCGGACTGCGCGGCGCCAGTACTGCGAGAACCGTTTGATCCCAAGGTCGTGACTGGTCATCGCACGATCGACGTGCAGAATCTTATAGCCAAGCCCGCGAATGCGACGGCACATCTCCGGCTCTTCACCTGCAATCAATCGTTCGTCGTATCCGCCCACCTGCTCGAGCACGCGGCGACGCACCAGCGCGTCGCCTCCGCAATAATCCGCAAGGCCAGACCGTGTGATCCAATCGAGGTCGAGAACCCGATTAAAGATCGAACCGTCAGGGTCACTCTCGCGACGGTTGCCGAAAACGATCGCAACCGCAGGATCGGTGAAAGCACAAATTGAATCGAGCACGAAATCCGGAGCGACGATCGTATCGCCATCAAGAAAGAGCACGAGATCGGCTCGCGCCAGATGCCAGCCCGTGTTGCGACCAACTGCGGCGCAAGGTCGCGCTGCCGTAACGCTGATGACCTGCGCCCCTGCGCGCGCCGCAAGCTGGACGCTCGAGTCATTCGATCCGGAATCGACATAGATGATTTCGACCACACCGCCATCAGGCGAGCGCATCGAACGCACCGATTCGAGGCAGCGCGTCAGGCGCTCGCCCTCGTTGCGCCCGATTACTATCACCGAGAGTACCGGGCATGGGCTCATGGCTGGCCCTCCCTCAACAGTTCACGATAGTCCTGGATTCTCGCCGGGGCGGAAAATCGCGACTCTAGAGCACGCCGTCCACCACTTACGACACGGTTGAGCAACGCCGGCGGCGCGTCAGTAAGTTCTTGCAGTCGGCGACCCAGATCGCCCGCGTCATTTGCGCGAAAATGAAATCCGCTGATCCCGTCGTCGATCAGAGCACCAGCACCCCCGCTATTCGCGACCAGCACGGGGAGGTCAGCGGCCATCGCCTCGAGAATCGCAAGACCGAACGGCTCAACCGGACAAAGATGTACCAGACAATCCGAAGCAGCCAGTTCAACTGCGACGTCACCCACGAACCCGGCGAAATCTACATTGGGATTACGTGTAGCCGTCCGCGCTCGGAGTGAAACCAGATCGGAGCCTGAGCCCAAGATCCGCACCTCGAGCCGCTGCAACAGCCCCTTGTTGAGATCTAGCGCGTCGAGCAGAAGATCGATCCGCTTGATTGGATCGGCGCGGGATACCACGACCACGCGACGCACTCCGGGGCGCTCGAAACGCTTGCGCCGCGGCGCCGCGGCTACCTGTTCCGGAGCGAGAAAGTTCTCGATCACGGCGATCTGGTTGGCGCGCACCCCGTGCGCCATCAATCGTTCGCGCACGAATGCAGATACTGCGACAAAGGTGACGCCAAGGCGATTGAGAAACCGCTTGCGGCCATAGCTCAAACGCTCATCAGTGCCGCCACCCACCACTTGCAGATGCGCGACGGGGCAGCCGCTGAGCTGTGCCAGCGTCGATGCAATCAACGAGTGGCTGACCCCGGTTGCGATAAAAGCAAGTTGTCGATTAGCTCGAAACCACGGCCACACTTGGGCGGCAAGATCACGCGGACCGCAAAATGCGCGAGCGTCAAGGCCGCGCCGACATGCTTCTTCGAGCACCGCTCCTCGCGGCGCGAAAATCGTCGCAGCATACTCCGCCGCGAGGCCGCTGACGGTCGCCAGTGCAATCCGTTCAGTGCCGTACAAATTTCCGCTGTGCAAAACATAGAGCAACGAGAGGCGTGAAGGCGGATCAATCATGCTTGCCACGACGTCGCGACAGCCGGAGTTGACGCATCGCCCGCCGTCATTGGGGTTATTTCTTTCGCTTGATTACCGGAGCGGCCTTCGCCGATGGAAATTCCGTTCAGAATCGCGCCGACGACAGCGGGCGAAAGCTTTTCGAGGGCTCGCGCCGCCGCTACAACGTCCTGCATCAAGTCGCGTCCCTGGCGCACGACCAGTATCGCTGCCGCCGGCAGCTGAATCAGCATTTCAGCGTCGCCCGACTTCACCAAGGGCGGAGCGTCGAGAAGGACAAGGTCATTTGAAGCCAGCGAGAGCGTGATCAATCGCTCGATACACCCCAAAGTCATAGACGGCCGCTTAAGTTGGCGACAAATCGGAATACGTTGTGGCAGAGTGGAATTCGCCGCCACGATCAGATGATCGTTTCGACAGCCCGGAAAGGTCGCCATCGAATCGAACGAGGCATCGTGGACGCGACCATTGCTGGCTTTGGCGTCAAGGCTGCCGTTGGGGTGTCCGTTGGCAATGCCGTTGTGAATTTCGCGCGTATTGGCGTAGCGGATATCGGGTGCGAACTGATTTGCCTCGATTGCGACCGTCGGCCGCCCGAGGTTGCTCAGTTCAAGCGCCAAGGCGAGAGTGAGAGCGGTATTCCCTGCACTGCCACTCACGGGGACCATGACGAAGCTCCGAACTCCCGAGGCTCGCCACTCGCGAATGATCGCGAACGCGACCCGCCGCAATGATTCACTGGCGAGCCGATCAGAATCTTCGGTGATCGCAAGGTCAGAAGGTTCGTTGACCGTACCACTAGAACCGTGCCTGACCACCCCCAGCGGTGGAAAATCGAGAATGCCTTCCAGCTCGTCCAGGGTTTGGACCCTCGGATCGATCAGATCAACCCCAGTCGGCACTCCTATCGCAAGCATGAAGGCGGCGATCACGAAGAGCGCGAAGATTTTCCTGCGGCCGCCTTTTTCGGCAATGTCAGGTGTCTGTGCGGGCGACTCGATCCGCACAAACCCCGGGGCCGGCGCCTCTAACTTGAGAAAATCGACGCGATCGTCAATCGCCTGAACATTTTTCTGCATGCGATCGATTTCATCGCGATTGCTCAAGGCCTGATTGTATTTCGCACCGAAAGACGCCGTGCTGGCGCGTAGTTTCGTGACTTCCTGCTCGATACCCTCGGTCGCGAGCTGCGCCTCATCCACGTGTGCCTGCGCTTCCGAAATCGCCTGGCGTTGCTTGGTGTCGCGACTCTGCAATAGGGTCGCGCGCAGCGCATGCAGAGTGGTGCTGTCGGTCTGCGATATCGCGTTATCGATGTTCCTGATTTGTTGCTCCAGAGCCGGGCGCCCGGGATGGTTCGGGCCCAGCCCTTCGAGTTGAACCATCGCAGCCGCGCGCTGCGAGATCAGCTGTCCGTTGGCTCCGGACACTTCGTGATCGCCGGCCAGCATCTGCTGGGCAGTCGAATCGACTTCCAGTTGGTCCACTCGCCGCTGATGGTCCTGCAGCGCGGTTAAGCGGGCCTGCATCTGGATCAGGTTGCGACCCGCAACATAAAGCGCGGCGCTCGCGTCGCCGACCATCTTGTCGTAAGGGCTGGCGAAGCCGGGCGCGAAGGTTGCGACCCCAAGTTCACCTGCAAGCTGGCTTTCCTGCTTGCGTAGTTGATCGATCTGCAGTTCAAGTTGGGCGCGCCGATCGGTGAGCAACAGAACACGCCGGTCGCTGCCGTTGGCTTCCTGGCCTTGTTGGCGTGTGAGGTAGGAAGCGACCACTGCATTGACGATCTCGGCGATTCCGTTGGCGCGCTGGCCTTCGAGACCGACCGTTATCAGATAGGTTCCCGGAACCGCCTGTACCTTCAAGGCCCACATCAGGCGCTCCGCCGCGTGATAGTCGGTTTCATTCGGGCGCTGCCACAAATTACGCCGATTGCCGAGAAGCTTAAGCGCATTCGCGGTAGTCAGCGGACTTTCGATTTCGACCACTTGCTGCTGCACGTAGTCGCGATAGTCGGAATTGGAGTTGAAGCGCGGCTCGACATCTTCCTGCAGAGTTTTAGGAAAATTGGGCGCGACCCGCACGGCCGCCTCAGCCAGATACTTTGGATGACCCGCGATTAGAGCGACAAGCAGTCCTATCACGAGAGCTACGCCGCCGATCGACGCAGCAAGCCTGCGATGCGCTAGCAAACTCGCGCGCAGATCGACCTTGCGTCCTGGCACGACCCATAATATTCCGGCCGGCCGCGAAGTGGCTACTACAGGTCGCAAAACGTCGCTCATCTAATTCCGCCTTGGCAAGGCCGTCAGTAAGCGACTAAGTCTTTGCCGAATGACCGCGCGAAACCATTCGCGCTCGTCGCTTTCGAGGACCATCCGATCAACGAGCACCATTAGACCGCCCGAATACACTATTCCGATCAGGGCAAGCAGCACGGCTCCGTGCGATCTGCTGAGGTGCGGGATCAGCGTCCATGCCGGCAATGACACCAGCAGGCCGACCACGTACGGAACCGTGCCTGGTAGCAATACGAAACGCACATAGCGCCGCCATGGAATCTCCAGGATGCGGTTGGCGTGAACGATGAACCCGATCGCTGAAACGATAGTGGCGCCAACCACCGCCGTGCCAAGTCCAACCACGCTCCAATGTCCTAGGATCAGGTGGGACAACGGTATCGCTGCCCCCAGCGCGATCATGTTCGGCACCGAATAGAACAACTCTTCGCGTGGCCGGCCAATACCTTTGAGAATCGACGTGCCCGGCCCGGTCAAAAGATGAATCTGCTGCTGGATAGCAAAGATTGACATCAGGAACGCGGTGCCCGGATAGAGCTTGCCCATCCAAACCATCAAAATCGGTGCGGAGGCCATGGCCAGGAGTCCCGCGAGCGACGCCGAAGCCAGGTTCATGTAGCGGGCACCCTTTAAGTAAAGCTTGACGACGGCTGCGCGCCGCTCTGCGCTGGTTCCTGCAAGACCACCGTTCAAATAAGAGGCCGCGGGAAGGAAGGCCCCGGCAAAGGCGGTCGGGATGGACGAAGCCATCTGCGGTAGCTTGTCGCTTAGATCGAGGAGCCCAACCGCGCTCAGTCCGATCAGCGGGGCGGCGATCACACGCTCAACAGTATTCAGCCCGATTGAGACCAGAGCACCAAGTTGCACCACACCGCCGAAACTGAGCAGCGTGCGCAACGATTCGCGGGTGCACAGGGAAGGCGAAAGGCGCAACCACGGCAACGTCCGCCTCGCGACTACTGCCGAGAGCAAAATCGAGATCAGCGTGCGGACCATAAAAGCATCCGCCAGTCCCATGATTCCGTATCCGGTCCCAACGAAATAGAAGATGAGTACGGCTTCCGCCGAGTAGCAGATCACCCAGATGCCCTGAATTTCCGCGATCTTCTGCACCCCGGCCATCGAGTCGCGGAACACGGAGGTTGCGATATCGCAGAGAAAAATCGCGACCACCACCAGGATAACATCGCGTGCCGTATGTTGTAGATGCAGCGGGATCTTAAGCCAGCGCTGGACGTGGGCGTATCCGAGCACCAATGTGCCGAACAGGGCTGTGCAGACGATCGCAGTTGCGATCACTCCGGTCGACAGAATTGAATTTGCCTTTTCAGTTTCGCCGCGCGCGGCATACTCCGCGACGAACTTCACGTACACTGCGGAAATTCCAAAAGTCCCGATGCCAAGATAGGACACCAGGATAAACGCGGTGCTCCAGAGGCCGTACATCTCGAGTCCGAGCCGTGCCAGTACGAATGGCGGAATGAATACGCGCGAGACCAAATAGCCGACGCGGGCTGCGATGTCCGGCCCGAGGTTGCGGGTGAGTGCGTCGCGCACCCGCTGGTCGGCGTGCGAGTCGGACGCCTGCGAAGCGAGGCCTATTGGCAAAGCCGCGCCCATCAAAAGAGCGCAGCGGCGAACAGTGCCGATTGCGTAAGGGGACTGATTTGTAGCAGCACGTAGCCGAACGAGGCGAGTCCGCTTTTGGGCACATAAATTATGTCGCCCTGCTGTAGCGCGTAGTTGGCGTCGCCGCCGCCCTTGATCAGCTGTCCCAGATCGATCACCTGCTGAAAGTTCGCGCTCGGCCGCGCGAGGACAATCTTGCCCGGCTGTGCGTTGTCGTTGGGACCGCCCGCAAGTGCTAGCGCGTCGAGGAACGACATGTTCGAAGACAGCTCGTAAGCCCCCGGTTTGCTCACCTGCCCCATGACGTAAACCAACTGATCGCTCGCGTCAGGAACATAGATAAGATCGTTGCGATGGAGCCTGATGTTCAGTGCGAGGGCGTCGCCGCGCAGCAGTGGCCGCAGATCGATCCATACGACGCTGTCATGCCCGCGGAAGATCGCGCAGCGAGTGAAGCTCTCGCTGCGCTGGCCTGAGTTCGTGGCGCCCTGCGAGGACGGCACGCCCGCCCTGGCGAGCGCCTCCAGCAGTGTCGGATCCGCGTTGAAACGTTGCACGCCCGGATTGCTGACATGGCCGAGAACTGTGACTTGGTTGTCGGTGTAGTCATCGATCTGTACGGTTGCGATAGCGCCGACATATTGATCGGAGAGCACGTGATCAATCTTGTCCGAGGCGCCGTCGGCGGTGAGGTTGCCGACATTTACCGAGCCTACAAATGATAACTGGATATTGCCGTCGGGACCGACGAGATGTTTGCCGGAAAGCTCCGAATGTCCCCACACGGTAATCGTGATCGCATCGCCGGGACCAATCGTATAGGCAGCCTGCGGGGTGTTATCAAACGCAACCAGCGCCTGCTGGCTCGCGAATGATGGTCCGAAATTTTTATAGGCATTCTGAAGCGAGCCCCCGGGGGGAGGCGTTGCGCGCCTCTGGTCAGAAGCTGGCGCACTGATCGAAGTATTGAAGCATCCGCTGAGCGAAATTATCGCGGTCAACGCGGCAAGGGCGAGCAGCCGCAAACGCGCATTTTCGTGCTGCGGCCGGGACACGCGACAGTCCGGTTGTGCGCGGCGTGTCGCAGATCTGGTTAGATGCACGGACCAGCCTCGAAGTTCGCGCTGGCGCATCGCTCGCTCGCCCAGTCTTCGTAACGTATCGCCATCACGGTGACGTCGTCGCGCGAACGGGCGCCGTCGCTAAATTCGAATAAATCGTTCATCACTTTCCTGCATGCGCTTTCGGGGCTGGCACCGGCGCTTGCGAAGAGTGCGCGATAGAGCTTGTCTTCGCCGAAGAAGTCGCCGTTCGAGTTTTGACCTTCGGTTACGCCGTCGGTGTACAGAACGATCATGTCGCCCTGTTCGAGTCGTCCGGATCCTTCGTCGAACGGCATCGGAGTGCCTATTCCGATGATCGTGCCGCCAGCCTCCAGCAGTTCGAGGCCGCCACCCTTGCGCACCACCACCGGTATTGGATGCCCTGCGCGGCTGTAGCGAAATTCACCGGTACGATGGTTCAGGACCAGGTAACAAATCGTGAAGAACTTATCGAAGCGCTCGATTTGAAATTCTCGATCGAGCCGGCGCAAAACTTCGGACGGCGAAAACATAGCAGGATCGATTCCGCAACTGCCGTCGATCGCGCGATGCAGCGACGGCGGCGCGAGGCTGCGCGAGATCGCCACGGCCAGCATTGCAGCCGGCACCCCATGGCCGCTCACATCGACCATGTATGCCGCGAGGTGATCTTCGTCGATGTAATGATAGTTGCAGACGTCGCCGCCAACCTCGTCGCAGGGACTGAATCGGTATGCCATCTGCAGAAAAGGCGTTTGCTCGAGGAGCTGGGCTGGCAACAGCGCGCGTTGAATATCGCCCGCCGCACGCAAGTCGAAGTCGAGGCTCGCCTGCTTCTCAACCAGGCGGCTGTTGAGTGCGATTAGTTCGCGGGTGAGGCGACTGAGCACCAGCTGGCTATGTACGCGCGCGACCACTTCACCACGGTCAAAGGGCTTCGTAATGTAGTCGGAAGCGCCCAGGCTGAGTCCACGGATTCGCTCGGCTCGTTCATTCAGCGCAGACAGGAAGATGATCGGTATGTGGGCGGTGGCGGTATCGCGTTTTAGTCTGGCGCAGACGTCATAACCGTCTTTAGCCGGGTAGCCGTCGTCGCCCGGCATCATTACGTCGAGCAGGATCAGACTCGGTTGCTCCGTCTTAGCAATCCTGACCGCGGCCTCGCCATCAGCAGCGAACAAGAAGCTGCAATGCTCCTCGCGTAGGACAACTGCCAGCAGATCGCGATTAAGCGGTTCGTCATCAACGATCAACACGGTGTCGCTCGAGATCACACTTCCGTAGTTCGTTTGCGTCTCAGCGTGCTCGAATTCGGTACCAAGAAGTCCACTCGCCGAGGCCGAATTTAAAGAAGTGCTTAACATTGCGACTCAAGGACAACCGTTGAACTAATAGATACTAATATAGTCGTAGTAACTGTTTACCATGATTTGATAGGGTACTTGATATTTTTAGATGCTAATACAATTATAGAGGCGATGCAAATTAATTTGGCCGAACTCTTAAAGCATGACCGGACAGCAAATGACCTTGGGCAAATGGGCCGGAAAAGCCGATGATTGCACCGTCATTTAGCCCAATTGATCTACGGAATTTCGTGCAGCCGGAGCCAGAAACGTACAAAATTCTGACACGGCCGAATCCCGAGTGTGCTGTATGCGGGCGCAAGGGAGAGTCGCTCTATGTCGGTCTCACAGATCGGTTGTTTGGAGCACCCGGCGAATGGTCGCTGAAGCGATGTCCCGAGAGAACCTGTCGATTGATCTGGCTGGATCCCGTCCCGCTTGAAAGCGAGATCCACCATGCGTACGAGACCTACTACACTCATCCCCTCGAGGCGGCGAAGATCTCGCGCTGGCGGGATCTGTACTACCGCGCAAACTACCGGCTGAAGGCCATCCACTTGCGAGCCAGATTCGGCGATCGCGGTGAACGGCGCCGGGCTACGGCGATTCTCACCTGGCTCGCTTTAGGGCCGTATGTTCCGACCCGCGCAATAGTGGAGTTTCCGATGCGGTATCTACCGAAACCGCAGAACGGGCGTATTCTGGAGATTGGATTCGGGTACGGACGAACGATTGCGCAATTGCGCGAACTCGGATGGGAAGCTGAGGGACTTGAAACCGACGCAGTGACGGTCGCTGACGCCCGACTGCGCGGTTTGAAGGTTAGTTGTGGAACCTTGATCGAGCAGGATTATCCGGCTGGACATTTCGATGCGATCGTCAGCAACCATGTCTTGGAGCATGTTCATGATCCAAATGAGCTCCTACTCGAATCGCGGCGGATACTTCGCCCGGGCGGCAGGTTTATCGCGGCGACGCCCAACGCATCGAGCTTGGGACATCGCTTATTCGGATCCGACTGGCGTGGTCTCGAGCCTCCGCGTCATCTGCAAATCTTCACAAGGTCAGCGATAACCGCCCTCGCCCGCAACGCCGGGTTTGAGCATCCGACGAGCGTTGGTTCGAGTCGTGGGGCGGCATTGATCTGGAATCTCAGTCGGCGCCAACGCAAAATCGGCGTCAACTTAGACGGGCTTTCGATCGGTACCGAACCCATACCGTGGAGCTTATCTGCCTTTGCGGTTGAGTTATTGGAATGTCTGCTTTCGCCAATCGCACCCGAGATAGCAGAAGAGATAATCCTCATCGCAGAGAAGTAATCTCGCTCAGTTGTCCTCGGTGCGGACGATTGGCAGGTATTTGACCATAGTAACGAAGTTCGAAGTGCCGTCGGTGCGATATGCGACTTCGTCCATCACTGCACGCATAATCTGCACACCGCGGCCCCGCTCGGGAGGGCTTGCGAGGTGATCATCGAGCGCAGGCATCTCGGGCAGCCCGATGACCGCATCGCCGGCGTCAGAAATGACGAAGATGATCCGATCCTCGCTGAGCTTCATGCGCGTAGTAATTGGATGACCGGATTGATTGTGGCAGGCGTGCTCGATTGAGTTATTGACGGCTTCGACTACCGCCATTTCCATCTCAAAGGCGGACTGATCACTCAATGGAATCCACGAACAGATCTGCTGCACAGCGATGCCGACCAGGAAGACATGCTGAAACTCGCTGTCGATCGTGAGGCTTATCGATCCGGTGCGCATTGGCTAATCGGGCTGGCGAGCGCCGCGAGCGCCTGCGTTTGGTCTGGGAAGATTCTAAAGACGCGGTCGAGACGAGTCAGCTTGAACATGCTGAGAACCGTATTGCGCGGGGCAATCAGGACAAGGTCGCCGTCACCCTGCAATTGGCGCAGCGCAGAAACCATCGCACTTAATCCGCTCGAATCGATAAATTCAACCGCCGAGAGATCAAGCGCAAGACGATGATGCCCATCCTTGATTAGCGCCGCCATCCGTTTTTTGAGCGCCGGAGCCGAACTGGCGTCGAGCCGGGACTCAAGGACCGTGGCCACCAGTGCGTCGCCGTCGATTCGTTCTTGGAGTTCCATAATCATATTTTCCACTGGCGGCGCGTGCATAGCCGCTCCCGTCCTTCAAATGGGTGCTGGCCCGTTAAACTTTCCCTCGATCAGTTTCAGCGCAGGTGTTGACGCCGAAGCGCTATCTTGAACCGCCTCAGTGAGCCTGACGCCAAGCTTGCGAGCAATCAGATCCCGGCTATCCTTGCTGAAAATATCGAGATGCGCGGCGCGGACCAGGCATACTTCGAAGTCGCCACGCGTGGTTCCGAGCCATCCGAAGGAAGGATCGAGGTAGCGACCCGACAAATGATTACTGCGTTTGAAGAGCAAGACCCGACCGCAGTATGGCAAAGGCCGATATCTGCGAGCGGCCTCGATGCGAATTTCAAAGGCCTCGGGTTTGCGCAGGCCGCCGGACTTGCCGGCGTCGTCAACGATCGCAGAGGGATTGTTGCGAGGACCTTGCTTGCGACCGAAGCGAGACCCTAACTTGCGTGCAATGTAGGCGGGCATCTGGACTAGATCCATCCGACCCAGATTAGCTCGATGATACCTGATACTGTCGACGATGCGGGCGCGAAAAGTCTCGATCTTCGAGTATTCACGCATGAAGAATGGATTGGAGGTGTCGAAAAGAACCAGCAGCGCGACGTGGTGACCTAAGCTTTCGAGTCGTTGCGCGATTTCATAAGCCATGATGCCTCCCGCACTCCATCCACCAACCATGTAAGGACCGTGAGATCGGGTCGCCAGGATAGTGCGGACATGCTCGTAGGCTTCTTCGTAGAGATCGTAGTTGCCGGAAAGCGCGCGTTCGTCGTCGCCAATCAGGCTCAAAATGGGATGGCCTGAATCGAGCCGTTTAGCAACCTCTACCAGGCCGGTGAAGGCATTGACCATGAAGAAAGGAGGCTCGTCGCCGATCCCTTCGAGTTCGATAACACGCGGTGCTGGCTCAGAGGCGGCATTGCGATCGACTTCAAGGGCCAGCGCCCGAGGAGTCGTGGAGCGAAAAATTACCGCCAACGGCAGCTTGCGGTCGAAGGCCTCTGCAATTCGCGCAATCAACCGCACGGCTCGCAGCGAATTGCCGCCAAGCTCGAAAAAGTCGTCGTCAGGGCGCACTGGAGCGACCGCCAAAACCTCCTCCCAAAGAGGGATCATCCGGGTGACCGTTGAATCCTTGTTCGTCGCGGGCGGTTCGCCGAGACCGGCATGCAATTCCGATATCTTGCGCTCGGGATCTCGCGCGATCGCATCAAAAATTTCGTGGAACTGCTCGAGCATGCGCACGACTGTTTCAGGTCGAAAGAGGTCGGTGTTCAGTTCGCACGAGACGCGCCAGCCTTCGGCGCGTTCGACCATAAAGAAGTTCAGATCGTAGAGCGCACCAGCAGAGGCGGAGGGAACGTCAATGAGTTCCATAGCGCCGAACTTTTGCTGCCGCACGAATGCCCGCTGAAAAATAAAGTTGACCTGGTACAAAGGATTGCGGCTTAAATCTCTGCGCGGCTTGAGCACCTCGACCAACTGTTCAAACGGTACGTCCTGATTGGCGAGCGCCTCCAGCACCGTTTTGCGCACGCTTTTCAGAAGTTCAACAAAGGACGGATCGCCACTTAAATCGGCTCGTAGCACCAGCAAGTTGATGAACAACCCAATGAGTGATTCAGTTTCAATTGAAGTGCGCCCTGCAACCGGCGTACCGACGACCACAACGTTCAGCGCCGTCAAACGATGGAGTAGAACATCCAGTGTCGCGAGCGAGGTCATGAAGAAAGTCGCACCGTGCTTGCGCGACAAATCTGACAGAGCGTCAGTCAGCGCGCGTGGCAGGAGGATCGACACTATAGTGCCGTTAGAACTCTGAACTGGAGGTCGACGATAGTCGGCAAGAACTTCGAAGCGGGGGAGGTCCTTGAGTTGACGCAGCCAATAGAGCAACTGCGGATTTGACAGGTTATCGTTGAAAGTCTGCTTCTGCCATGTCGCGTAGTCGCGATACTGAAGCGATAGCTCAGGAAGCGGCGAACCTTCACCCTGGGTATAGGCCGTGTAGTACGCGCACATTTCGTCCACGAAAGTTCCCACCGACCATCCGTCAAAGATGATGTGATGGACCGTCATGAGCATCCAGTGTTCGTCTTCACCGACGCGCAGCACGCCCACGCGGAAAAGGGGTCCGCGCGTCAGATCGAACGCTTGATGCGCTTCGAGTTCGCTCAAATGCTGTACTTCAGCGTCGCGAGCCCTGGCTTCAAGTTGTCTGAGATCCGTGCGCGAAAGTTCGACGATCGAGTCCGGCTCGACGCACTGCACCGGATTACCCGCGACTAGCTCGATGTGAGTCCGCAAAATATCGTGCCGACGCACAACCGCGGCGATCGCGCGCTTAAGGATGCTCAGATCAAGCGGTCCGATCAGTTTCCATCGCACGCTGATGTTGCAGGCCGGATTGCCTGCTGACAGCTGATCCAGCAGCCAGAAGCGCTGCTGCTGAAGTGAAAGCGGGGCTGTGATCGCGTTGCGATTGTCAGCAGGAATCGATAATTGAGCTGCCACGTTCAGCTTCTTTTTATCGGCTCGTAGTTCAAGGGATTCATCTCAAAGACCGGCAGCTTCGATGACTTGACCATTGCTGATGATCGACCGAGCAATTGCGGCGATCGTACGATGCTCGAAGATTTGCGTCGCATTCAACTTGATTCCAGCTTTGCGGGCGCGCGCCACGATTTGCAGGATTCGTATCGAGTCGCCACCAAGCGCGAAGATATCATCAGCAATCCCGAGGCCGTCGATACCGAAGACTTCCTCCCAGATCGACACCATCATCCGTTCGCTGCTGGATAAGACCTTTAACTCGGAGGCTTGAGTCTCAGGAAATGCGCTATGGGCCGGTCGTAAGGCTTTGAAATCCACCTTGCCATTGAGCATTCGGGGCAGCACATCGAGTGCGACGAACATGGAGGGAATCATGTAGTCGGGAAGCGTGGTCCGCAGTGTAGTGCGAATCGTCCGAGAATCGAGTGCACCGTCGCGAGATCGAACAACGTAGGCGACCAGGCAAGGCTCGCCTGACGGGTCGTTTCCGAGTACGACGATGGCGTCATCAATGGATGCAAGTGCGATAAGATGCGTTTCGATCTCGGGCAACTCGATCCGATAGCCGCGGAGCTTTATCTGACGATCGCTCCGGCCAATGAATTCAAGTTGGCCTGAAGGCAGATAACGAACCATGTCGCCAGTGCGATACATACGCGCGCCAGGAATGGTCGAAAATCCATCCGTTACGAACTTCGATTCCGTCAGCTCGGCACGTTTGAAGTAACCACGTGCGACTCCGTCGCCACCGATGTAGAGTTCTCCCGGAACTCCGATCGGCACCAGGTTGCCGCTCCCGTCGAGCACATGGAACTGAGTGTTGGCGATGGGGGCCCCGATACTGATAGCACCGGTCCCGACACGCGCAACGGCCGACCAGATGGTGGTTTCTGTGGGTCCATACATATTCCAAAGTTCGCCACCGCACTCCAGCAGGCGTTCAGCTAAATCCGGCGGCAGACGTTCACCACCACAGAGCATCTGAAGCGGCTTCGAGTCGCGAATGCCCGCCTCGACGAGCATTCGCCAGGTCGTAGGAGTCGCCTGAACGACAGTCGCATCGACACGTTCGATTTCTGTAAGTAGGAGGCCCCCATCCAGCGTCATTTCGCGACTGGCTATTACAACTTGCGCACCCACCGAGAGTGGAAGCATCAACTCAAGTCCCGCGATATCGAAGGCGATGGTCGTAAGCGCAAGCATCACGTCGGCGGAAGTGAACCCCGGCTCGTGCGCCATCGATTTCAGTAGGTTAACGAAAGCGCGATGGGTGATTTCGACGCCCTTCGGCTGACCGGTCGAACCCGAAGTATATATGAGGTACGCGATATCACTGGAAACACGCTTGATAGAAGGCGCGATGGGCGAGGCGTCCGTGAGCTGGGCAGTCACGCCCGCAACCGGTAACTGCGGCACTTGGGCATCAAGAATAACTCGGTTTCCTGTATATAAGGGGATCGCGCCGGTGAGCCCAACTTCGGTTACAATAAACTTTACCTCGGCTTCCTCGAGAATAAACTGCACGCGCTCATCTGGATAAATAGGATCGAGGGGAACGTAAACGCACCCGGCCTTCAGGATTCCCAGGATGGAGACCAGCAACTGGAGCGAGCGTTCCAAATAGATCGCGATGCGATCGCCTTCGCCTGCGCCGCATGTGCGCAGATGGTTTGCGAGCTGGTTGGCGCGCGCATCGAGTTGCGCATAACTCAAGCGCTCGTCACCAAAAACCGCGGCCATTACCTCCGGTTGCCGCGCAACCTGGTCCTCGAACAAACCGTGAACCAGAGCCCCGGTGGGATACGCGCGGACGGTGTCGTTCCATTCGACGACAAGTTGCCGCTTCTCAGTCTCGTTCATCAACGGCATTTGCGCGATTTGCAGGTTTGCGCCGGAGGCGAACGATTCCAGCAAGGTCTCGAAATGGCCGAGCCATCGCGTCACGGTAGCGTCGTCGAAGAGATCGCAGTTGTAGTCACAATCGATGACGAGGCCGTCGGTCGATTCAACGACGTTCATAAAAAGGTCGAAATTGACGAACGCCTTGGGGTTAGCGGTGACTTCGACCTGGAGTCCCGGAAAACTCAGGTCGGTACCGATCCGCTCGAGATTGAATTGAACATCAACTAGCGGAAGATGACTCGGATCTCGAGTAAGCCGGAGTTTTCGCACCAGAGTACCGTAAGTATAGTTCTGATGCTCGTAGGCATCGAGCACGCTACGCCTCGTATCTGCGAGCAATTCGGCAAAGGTAAGATCGCCATCGATACGATCACGGACCGGCAGAAAATTCACGCAGTGACCGACAAGATTCTCGGCTCCCGCGGCCGACTGGCCGGCGCTCGGGATGCCGACCACGATGTCACTCTGACCGGAGAGACGCGCCAACAAGACCTGAAAGCCGGCCAGCAGCGTGTTCAGCAATGTACATTTCTGCTTTGCACCCGCGCGTTTGATTCGTTGGTAAACGTCGGCCGTGAACGTGCGGCGGCAAGTCGCTCCGCGAAAACTCTTAACCGCGGACCTCGGGCGATCGGAGGGGAGCGCGAGTGGTTCGACTTCAGCCGAGAACTCGCCGAGCCAGTATTTTTCATTAGTCGACTGTCCCGCGCTCTTCTGTTGGATGAACTCGTCGCGAGCATAATCGCAATATTGCGTCGCCGGACTCAAAGTCGAGGGCGTGCCGCTGATCGCGGCGGCATACAGTTTCGACAGTTCCTCCAGAATGACGTTGGTTGACCATCCGTCGCAGACGATGTGATGAGTAGTAGCGACAAGCCAGTCTTCGTCATCGGTGAGCCTGAGTAATCGCGCGCGGATGAGTGGACCGCGGGTTAAGCAGAAGGCGGTAGAAGCCTCCTCCACGAGAATCGTGGAGATGCGAGTTTCGCGATCGACCCGCGGCATCAAGCGGAGATCGACTATGGGTAGATCTATCTCAAGGTGCGGCGCGAAGCTTTGCGTTTCGCCATCCTCATTGAAGGTGGTGCGGAGCGCATCGTGGCGTGCGATCACCTGGTTCAGAGAGGTTGTCAGTGCTGGTACGTCGAGAGTTCCACGCATCTTGAGAGTGAAGGATTCATTATAGCTCTTCGATGCATCGTCACTGATGCTCGCAGACAGCCAGATTTCGCGTTGCGCTTCGGTAAGGCGGCAATCGCCTGCCACCGGTTGGACCTCTCGACTTCCGTTCGTATGCCGGAAGGCGGGAACGGGTGGCATGTCCTCCGATGGCTGCGCACTTTCATGTGGCGCCGGCAGGAGACCGGCGGCTTGCATTTCAATCGCGCTTTCTTTGAAGACTTGAACGATCTTGGCGACGTCGGCCTCGCTGTGCGCAGTGGTGAGAAAAAGCGGGAATGACTCCTGGATGTAGATGCCCTTTTCGCGCATCCAATAGTAAAAGAGACTGGAGAAAGCCTGATCGGGCGGAAAGCTGAAGTAAGCGATCGACCCGAACGTCTCGATACGAGTGGGAAGCCCAGATGAATTTAGGAAGGCGTTGAGTTCGTCAACCATCCGCGCCGTCTTCGCAGTCAAGCTCTGTTGAAGTGTGGGACCCGCTCGCTTCAAGTGCATCAGCACCGCACGTGCCGCCGCCATCGCGAGTGGATGACGTACGAAGGTGCCCGCAAAAAAGGTCACTCCAACGGTGGGATACGAGTCGTCGCCGTAGGACCACGCTCCACCGTCGAGGGCGTCCATGTAGGTGTGGCTGCCAGTAAGAACGCCTATCGGCAGACCGCCGCCGATCACCTTGCCGTAGGCCGCCAGGTCAGCGCGAATACCAAACAGCGCTTGGCATCCGCCGGGATGTACGCGGAAGCCGGTCACGACTTCGTCGAAAATCAATGCGGTAGCTGACGCAGCGGTGATGCTGCGCAGTTCGCGCAAGAACTCGACCGGCTGAAGCGCGGGATGACGGCTCTGCACCGGTTCGACGCAAACGGCCGCTAATTCATTAGCGTGCGCGCGGATGAACTCGAGCGCTTCATCGGTGCCGTAATCGAGCACAATGATATTTTCGGCCTTCGCGCGAGGGATTCCCGGAGCGACCGGAAGTGAGCGGCGACTAGCTCCGGTACCAACGCCGTGCACCAGGACTTCGTCGAACATTCCATGATAGTCGCCGGCGAAGATTACGATCTTGTCGCGGCCGGTCACCGTGCGCGCGACGCGAAACGCAGCCATCACGGCTTCCGAACCGGTATTGCAGAACGTCACCCGTTGCATTCCGGTAAGCTCCGTTATCAGGTCCGCGACCTCGCCGGCGAGCACCGTCTGCGGTCCGGTTTCAAAACCCTTCTGAAGTTGAGCGGTGATTGCGTCAACGACGAAGCTCGGTGAATGACCGAGCATAATGGGACCGTATCCGTTGACAACATCGAGGTATTCGTTGCCATCGAGGTCCCACATCCGGGATCCTGCTGAACGGACCATAACGATCGGGTACACGAGATCTTTCCATTGAAGTCGGAATCCTGCGGCTGCGCGGGGATCGGCGAGTACGGCGCGATGCGCCTGGGCATTGCGTTTCGACTTTGCGGTCTTGACGTTGTAACGCTCGATCAAACTAACGAGCGCATTTTGCTGAGAGATCGTCATCTCGGATTTCGGCCCCGCCGAGATCGGACGGAAACGGCCGTGCGCTTCAGCCGCAAGGATCGGAACACGAGTTGTCGGACCTGGTACCGCGGATGCGGCCAATTCGCGGCCGGTGATTGACGCTATAGACGGCGTCGCGGCAACCTGAGGGACACCCCGAAGGACCTCGAGCTGGCGTCCAAACAGCTCGCTCATTGCTGTGATCTGACTGCTAAGTATTCGTTCGAGATCGGATGCTACTGTCGACTGCGGAAACACCGGCGGTCCGGGATCGCCAACGATCTCCGACGACGACTTGGGAACACTCGCACCAGCTCCTGAAGTGTTGGGCCCGGATATCGCGGCTGGGGTCCTTTCAGCAACGTAGGCGGCGAGAGCAGCGAGCGAAGATTCTTCTTCGAGCAGCTGGCGGAACGTTACCTTGAGTCCGAAGGCGGATAACAATTGTTGCGACACCTGGGTCAGGAACAGCGAGTCGAAACCGAGTTCGAGGAATGGAGTCGCCGGGTCCATCGCAGCAATATCGAGACCCGATAGGTCTTCGAAGATCGCAGCGAGCCTCGAGCGAATTTGAATAATACCGTCGGAAGACATTGGTGCAACTTCCTGCTCGGGACTCTTGCCGTCCGTGTCCCTCTTAAGGTCAGGCTCCGGTGTTTTCGCACTACGTTCCACAGACTGTGCAATTTCGGCGCAACGCGAAATCCAGTGGCGCTGCTGCTCGAATGGATAACCTGGAAGCGATACGCGCTGTCGGCGTTCTTCGGCGTAAAGCGCCGTCCAAAGTGGATTGGCGCCGTCAAGCCAGAGGCTGCCGACCGCGTTCAGAAGATGGCTTTCCTCCATCAATGGATCATTCGGACCGGACAGCGAACGTAACACCAGCTGATCGTGCCCTAAGGTTTGATGGTTGACGGGATGTTGAAGAGCGAGCGTCGTCAGCGTGTTGCCAGGTCCGACCTCGAGCAAACTGCAATCAACCCCGCGGAGCCGGCTGATTCCGTCGGAGAAGCGCACCGGCTCGCGTACATGCCGCGCCCAATACTCCGGATCAGTCGCTTCGCGGCCCGTGATCCAGTCCCCTGTAACACTCGATATAAACGGGATGCTTGGGATTGAAAGCTGCACCTGCGAGCACGCCGCCTTGAAATCCGGCACTATCGGCTCGATCATCTGCGAATGAAATGCATGCGAGGTGGCGAGGCGCCGGCTGACCACCGATTCACGCGACAGCATCTCCTCGAAGCGTTCGATTGAATCGATGGGGCCCGCAACCACCGTCAGCGAAGGCGCATTGACCGCAGCGATGGAAAGACTCGGGTCGAGCAACTCGCGGATGCGCGACTCGGGGAGTCGCACGGAGAGCATCGCGCCGTGCGGCAATGAACCCATCAGCCGGCCGCGCTTGACAATTAAACTGAGCGCGTCGTCCAGGGACATAACGCCAGCGAGGCAGGCGGCAACGAATTCGCCAACGCTATGGCCAATCATCATTGACGGAACGATACCGAGGCTGAGCCACAGTTGTGCCAGCGCGTATTCCACCACAAAAATCGCCGGCTGCGCACACGCAGTGTCGTTGATCTCGAAGCTCGCCTGCGATGACGGTGGAGGAAAGATGATCGAGCGAAGGTCCGGACCGTCTTCCTGGCTGACTATTTCCGCGCACCGATCGAAATGTTCACGGAATACCGAATTGATCTGATAGATCCGATGACCCATGTTCACGAATTGCGAGCCCTGGCCCGGAAACATGAATGCAATCGGAGCTGCCGGTCCACGTGCGACTCGCGCTGCGGTCCCCTTACCAGTGGTGCTTGCCAGGACGGTCGCGGCATTACGCAGATCGCTGCAGATCGCTATGCGGCGAAAATCGAAGGGATGACGCCCATTCATCAGAGTGAAAGCTACGTCGGCGGGCTCGAGCTCCTCATGTTCCGTGAAAAAATCGCCGAGATTGATGACGCTCCGCTGTAGCGCCTGCTCAGTCTTGGCAGACAGGATCAGCAGGTGAGTGTTCCATCGGGAGCTTGACGGTTCCGGGACCGGCGCTTCCTCCATCACGAGGTGCGTATTCGTGCCACCCATCCCGAATGCACTTACTCCGGCACGAAGCGGGGTTGAGCCGCGTCGCCAAGTTGACAACTCAGTTTGAATGCGGAAAGGGCTGTCTTCGAGATCGAGCCGTGGATTGGGATGCTTGAAATGAAGTACGGGTATTAGAGTCTTATGGCGGAGTGAAAGTGCGGCCTTGATAAGTCCGGTGATGCCGGCAGCGACATCCAAATGTCCAATGTTGGCTTTCGCAGTACCGATGGCACAGAACTGTTTTTTGTCCGTGGAAGCACGAAAGGCTCGCGTCAGCGCAGCGACTTCGACCGGATCTCCCAGCGGCGTGCCAGTGCCGTGAGCTTCTATATAGGTGATCGTTTCCGGATCGATTCCTGCGCTGGCGTGCGCCATCTCGATCGCCATCGCTTGCCCTTCGATGCTGGGCGCAGTGAAGCCGACCTTGGCTGAGCCATCGTTGTTGATTCCGATGCCGATAATTACCGCGTATATATTGTCGCGATCCGCGACCGCATCCTCCAAGCGCTTGAGCAGCACCGCGCCAACTCCATCGCCGAATACCGTCCCTTCCGCACTCGCGTCGAAACTCCGGCAATGGCCATCGGACGACACCATCCCGCCGCTTTCATAGAGGTAGCCGCGGCGTTGCGGAAAGGTGATCGACACCGCACCCGCCAACGCCATATCGCACTGATAGTTTTGCAACGCGAGGCACGCCTGCGAAACCGCGACCAGTGAAGTCGCGCATCCGGCGCCTAGCGAAAACGCGGGGCCGCGGAGATTAAGCTTATAGGCGACACGGGTCGCCAGGAACTCCGCGTGGGCCGCGAGCGTCGTATTAAAATTGCTGACCTGAAAGCCCGCGGCATAGTCGTCAAAATACGCCTGACCCGAGCCAACGTGTTTAAGGAAATAGCTGTTGTAGCTCGCGCCCGCATACACGCCTACGACGGCGGCGCATGTCAGCGGGTCGTAGCCCGCATCGTCGAACGCATGCCAGCAGCATTCGAGGAAGAGACGTTGCTGCGGATCGATCAGATCGGCTTCTTTCGGCATGATGCCGAAAAAACCCGCATCGAACTTATCAACGTCGCTCACAATGGCGCGAGCCGCAACGTAATTATCGAGGCTCATGAGGCGCTTTCGATCGTGGACCTCAAGCTCATCCACACTGAACCGGGTGATGCCTTCCTTGCCTGCCTTCAGGTTCTCCCAAAACTCGCGGACGTCGACGGCGCCCGGAAATCTACCAGCCATCCCGATGATCGCGACGCGGCCTGCAGCGTCCTGGGAAGTGGGGCCAGCCGCCTTGCCGATTTCGCTCACGATCCCGCCTGCGCTTCACGCCGCCGACGGAGCGATTCGTGTTGTTTACGAACGCGGTCTCTGAGCGATTCGCGCGCGGGGTTGACCACCTGTTCTCCCCTAAGCCACCTCGCGAGCGAAGCGATCGTGGGATGCTCAAACAGGTCGTCGATAGTGAGCGAAATCGAAAGCGTCCGGCTGAGTGCGGAATGCAGCGCAATCAGCCGCAGGGAGTCGCCACCTGCGTCAAAGAAATTCTCGTCGCGGCCGACTTCATTCCGTTGCAGTGCTTTGCCCCAAAGCGCAGCGATATTCTCTTCGAAATTCACGCCGGCCTGCTTTGAAGCAAGGTTTTCCACCATCGCGCCGGAGTTGTCCGGACCTGGCAGTCTTGCGACGTCTAGCTTGCCATTGAGGGTAAGTGGTAGAGCTTCGAGCACACGAAACGACGCGGGAATCATGTAATAGGGCAAACGCAACGTCAGAAAGTCCCTGAGCTCGAGCGGGTCAAGCGTTCGCGGGCCAACCACGTAGGCGATCAGTCTCCGTTCGGCTCCAACTCCAGGGTCTGCTGCGTCTTGGCATACCACGGCAGCATCCCGCACCTCGGGATACTGCCGAAGTGCGAAGACTATCTCGCCGGGCTCGACTCGGTATCCGGAAATTTTGAGCTGAGCGTCGACGCGACCGAGGAACTCGATCGCCCCGTCGCTGCGAAAGCGCGCAAGATCGCCAGTGCGATAGAGGCGCTCTCCAATTCCCGCGATTGCGATAAACTTTTCTGAAGTCAATTCGGGACAATTAAGATAGCCCCGCGCCAGTCCGTCGCCGCCCAGGTAAAGTTCGCCGACGGCATCAATTGAAACCGGCTTGAGATTGCCGTCAAGGATGAATGCCTGCGTATTCGCGATCGGAAAGCCAATCGGTATTCGTTCGCGCGTGGCGCTTTCGCGCGAGGCCAGGTAACAGATTGCAAATACCGTGCTTTCTGTCGGCCCGTATCCGTTAATCAATGCACACTTCGGTAAATGATCGATCGCTCTCAGAAAATGCCCCGGTGAGACGACATCGCCGCCGATAACGATTTGTTTGAGTGAGCCCAGCCGGTTCACGTGAGAATCCACCAACATGTTGAAGAGCGCAGGGGTGAAGAAGGCGGTGGTCACTCTATGGCGGTTGATTGTTTCGACGATCGCCGCCAGCGAAGGCACACCGGCGGGCATGATCGCGAGGCTCACGCCATTGAGGAGCGCGCCCCAGATTTCAAAAATCGAGGCATCGAAGGAGATCGGGGCAAGCTGCAAGAATCGATGCGCGCGATCGAAGTTCACGAAATCGGTATCGCGAACTAAACGAATGACCGCGCGATGCTCGATCATCACTCCCTTGGGCCGGCCCGTCGATCCGGACGTGTATATGATGTAGGCGAGATTACGCGGACCTGCCGCAGTTTCGGGATTACTCTCCGGAAGATGCGCCCAAGCCGGGCCTTCCGCATCGACAATCAGGATACGAGGTGAACTGATCGCGGACCTGGCAGGCAATTTCGTCCCTGAGACATGATCCGAAAGTATCGTTCCAAGTGCAGTATCTGCGATCAAGAAGGCGAGCCGATCTGGAGGATATCGCGGGTCGAGGGGAACGTAGGCGCCGCCCGCTTTGAGTATAGCGAGCATCGCAACGATCATCTCGATACCGCGTTCGAAACAAATTCCGACCAGAACGTCTGGCCCCACACCAAGGCTCCGCAGATAGTGTGCGATCTGATTGGCGCGAGCATTGAGTTCGCCATAGGTAAGTCGAATATCAGCGAAAATCAGCGCGAGCTCGAAAGGTTTTGTATGCGCGATCTCCTCGAATAGCTCGTGAATGCACCGGTCGCGCGGATAATCACTCGTGAAACCGTTCCATCGCGCCGGGACTTGCATTTTTTGCTCTTCGGACATCAGGACAGAACGACCTCCTTACAACCTAGAAGACGCTCCGCTCGCAGGCCGCGCGCTCGTGCCGCCGCGAGCAGCAGGTTCGATTGAACGATCGGCGACGAATCGTCGCTGTACCGGATGCTGCTCATGAATTGGAGCCAAGGCTCCTGACCCATCGCATAGACATATATTTCGCTACATCCGAGGCTATCGACCATTGCGGTAGCTCCGCGAAAATCAGAGCCGGACGCGCGCCGAGACTGGTTTATCGAGTGCACCGGTTTCACTGTCAGTAGTGGACCGTATATCCAACTAAGAGGAGCGCCGTCGCACTCCATACCCACGAAGAGCGCATCGACGCGTCCGACCATCTGGCGGACGTGATCGTAAAGAATTGGATCGAGGTTTCGTGAATCGGCAGCAAACATGATGCAGCGCTGGCCGATTCGCACCAGGTAGGCGCTCTTGCTGCGTATGTTCAAATCGCAGTGCTCGCCCAGGAACGGGATCGCGGTGATACTTCCAAGAGTAAAATCAATCTGATCGCATTCTGATAATTCGCGGACGCACGGGAACCCGCAGGTGCGCAGCATCAATGCCAATGAAGGATCTTCCAACGTCCCGCCATTATTGGGCGCAACCACGATCGTCCCGATCCGTTCTCGCAGCTGCAGCAGGGTTTCCAGCACTAAGTGATCCTGATGCCCATGCGTAATCAGTACGAAGTCAATCCACTCGGGCAGATCGTCGAAACTGTAGCGCGGTGACATCCCCGCGAAGGGATAGGCGATTACCGGATCGGTCATGATCGTGCAGCCGCGCGATTCGATCAGCACGGTTGCGTGTCCGAAATAGCGCCAGCGCACGCCCGGTCGGTCGTATTTGGCGCCGTGGCTCGGCGCTTCATCAGTCAGAAAGCTCGCCAGCAATGCCGCCTCATCGTCCGAGCCCTCGACGAGACCCATCACGCTCGCCAGCGACGCAGGCTCGCTGCGCAACTTAAACAGGGCATCCACGCGCTCTTCGGCAAACGGCACCGTCCAGTGAAGGCTGTCTTCGCTGTCGAGTCGCGGAGTGCTCAAGATGAAAGGACGATCGTCGCTGTCAACGCGCCGCAACATCAGGCTCTGCGCGTCGGGTTGATAATATGGACTTCGATACATCAGCGGCTCGATAAATCTGAAGGACGCTTGATGATCGCGATCGTAGAACAGCTCAACATAGCCGCGCAGTGGTTCAGGGATGGAGCAATACAGCGGCTCTAACGAGTGACCGTCAGCACCTTGGCCGAGGAGGAGGTCGAGCTTGTCGATAGCTGCGGACAACTCAATCAACGCAATGCGTTTGCTGCGGGTTGCGGTGGCCAGACTGGCGATTTCTCCGGAACGGTCGGCCTCGAAATTGACAAACGGACCGCCCATCAGTTTCGGATTCGCCGACGCCGCCATATGCGCCTCCGGCGCTTCGGCGTACGAATCCATGATCGGTAAATGCCGATGGGTCAAATTGCGCGCAGCAGTCGCTGGCGCAATAAGATGCGACCACGCGTACCAGCGGTCGACCAGAGGCTCGACCGCAACGTTGGTTCTCAGATAGTAGCGCGATTGACGGGAAGTCACGGCGTCAATCGGAGCACGAAGCGCGCCACTGCTCGCGGGGCGCGTGACGGTTGTTCGAGGCCTCGCAGCAAACCGCCAAGAAGCGCGACTACCGTTAGCGTCTCAGCGCCAAAGACACGGCCGCGCACTTTCCTGCAGGCCGCATTGAAAAATCAACAGGTCAAATTATTTTGGGAATCGCTGTATCGTTACTGCGACATAGTCAATCCGTTGCCCGAAATCGCGACATAGGTTGATACACTTGAGTGTCTGATATTGCGGATCTGTAAAGCAGTACCTGGAGTTGATTCGACGAAAATCAGACTTCGACGAGACCGCTCGAACCTCACATCCCGACGTGAACCGGTGGCCGCCGCCCCGCCCACGGTTGCGCTTCTTCGATTTGCGACGCTAATCGAATGAGCGTCGCTTCGTCGCCAAATCGCCCAACGAATTGTACGCCCACCGGCAGACCATCGGCCGTCCAATGAAGCGGCAATGACATCGCGGGTTGGCCGGTCGAATTGAAAAGCGGGGTAAACGGAACGTATGTGAAGACCTGGCGCGTCCACTCCATCGCGCTTAAGCCGGCCCGATTCTGATCGAGCTCACCGAGCGGTGCTGGCGCGCGCGCGATTGTCGGCGTCACGAACACATCCACGCCTTCGAAGAATTTGCCGACTTGCCGTGACACCAGGTTGCCATGCGCCATCGCATTCAATAGATCCACCGCCGAAAAGCGTTTGCCGTCCTCGTAGCAAGCGAGCGTAACCGCCTCCAGATTGTCCGGCCCCGGTTTGCGATTGAACGCCGTGGCAAGCGCGTTCACCGACGCCGCCGTAAAGGCGGTCCAGATTACGTGGACATTCTCAAGGAACAATTCCCAATCGTATAGCGGCCGATCTTCGATCAGCGTGTGCCCAAGGCTCTCCAACAACCTTACCGTTTCATGCACCGCCGCGACGCATTCCGCGTCTATCTTCTCGCCCGAGGCAGGCGCCGTCGTCCACGCGATGCGTAAGCGGCCAGGTGCGGCGCCGACCTCCTCACGGTAAGGACGTACGGGTGGCACCGGATGACTAGGCGCGCCGATGTCAGGGCCCGCCACCGCATCGAGCAGCGCCGCACTATCGCGGACGCTGCGGGTTACAGCAAACTCGCACGCGAGGCCGCATAGCGGGTCAGCGTAATCGGGGCCATTGGGTACTCGATCACGCGTCGGCTTGAGGCCCAGCAGGCCGTTACACGAAGCGGGAATCCGAATGGATCCTCCTCCGTCGTTCGCATGTGCGATCGGCACCACTCCGGCCGCGACCGCAGCACCCGAGCCTCCACTGGAACCACCAGCACTGCGTCCCAGATTCCACGGATTGTGCACCGGTCCGAATAACTTCGTCTCGGTTGTAGGATTGTAACCGAGCTCCGGTGTCTGCGTCGTACCGACAAGGACCAATCCGGCACGGCGGAAGCGCGCCATCAATTCGCTATCCTCGGGCGCGACGAATCCCTGGGCAATTTTTGAACCCATTTCGCAGCGGACGTTTTTCGCGTGCAGCACTATCTCTTTAATCAGAAACGGGACGCCCGCGAAGGGTCCGCCGGGAAGACCGTCACGAATTTCGCTAATCGCCTGCTCGCGCAGGGTACCCAGCACTGCGTTCAGCTTTGGGTTCACCTTTTCGATCGCCTGCAACGCGACGTTGACCAGTTCCTCGGCCGTCAGTTCCTTGCGCGCGACGAGTTGCGCCAGCCCGAGTCCGTCATAAGAGCTATATTCACTAAGCGAAATCACGCACCCACCTCTCTCCGCAATTCTTTATGCATTACTAACTCTAGCGCATTATCTCATTCAGCCCGGTTGAGGTCGTGAACCGCGTCACGTCGTTATACTCTTTTGGAGCCTGCTCATTTACATAGAATGGTCGATTGAGTCCTGGATCGGAAAAATAGCTCGCATGGCTATTTTGCATGTCATACATCAACTCCACTGCCGCACCGCTGGAAGTCACCGGCCCAACTCCCGGAACGTCAAGCGTCTTGAGCACGAATCCGCCGAACTTCCAGTACTTCATATCTTTGTCATACAGGTCCAGCCATAAGGTCGCGCTCGATGCCTTATCGACATACATCACACGCTTACCATAACAATACCCCGCCGCCTCTGACGGCACCTTACTCACACTGATTACATAGGCGTCGCGTACTTGCCATTTCCCCCAGGTTGGCTGAGGCCATCCCAATGGCATGAGATAACCATCGGGGAATGCCCCGCTCGGAAAGTTCGCATCGACCAGTGCGAGTATTTTCTTTTCGCCAATAAAGTCCACTTTCATTTGTGTGAGATTTGCGTTGAAGCCGTACCGATATTCATCCGGAGTAAAATCGGTCCCCGAGAAGGACGAACAGCGCGCGCTCGAAGATACCGCTTGCGCTCGCCGCAACGACGGAATGAACGCATAGATATCCTGCGGCTTGCTCAGGTCCGTATAAGATATAACTACGCTCGCATTGTAGCGCTCGTTCTCCGGCTCAAGTGTCATGAACCATTCGGCGTAATATTTACCCTCCGCACCGGGTATTGTACTAGGTATCCCCGGATCGGTATTGAAACTGAGTTGACGCGCGACGAAAACGTCCGAACTGCAGTTAACACTACCCATGCTGTTTTGGGTGCATGTGGTGCCGTATGAATCGACTATCAAGTGCGGAATGTACCGGTACCAAACGTCTGCGAGGACTTTCCATCCGCGATGCGGCTCTTGCGGATCGGGGAAGGGCGCGCCGCCTTTGTAACCTTGCAGGTTGACTCCACCCGAGGGCAACTCAACCAGGCTCAACTGCGACGAATATTTCTCGGTCGCCTCCATATAGTTCTTTGGCAGCGGACGTACGATCGCGGGCCCGACTTCCATTTGCACGTCGGCCGGCATTTTCCACGAGTAGCGTCCTTCGAACAGAGCGATCATCCCTTCCGGCATAAACGTCTTGTAAGCTTGCCAGTTCTGCGTCGTAATTTTCGTTCCGATGGGTATCTGATTCTCGCTGCTCGGAGTCGCGCTGGTCGATGTATCCGAAGTGGAGGCGATTCCCGTCTTGACGGACGCACCCGCTTGCGATTCGCTCGGGCTTGCAACGTCCTGTCCGTACGACGTCGCGCACAAAAACGCGATGAACACAGTCATCAAACACGCGATTGCTTTCATGTTGAAGATTGTTTCCTTCCCCGCTAGCAATACCCGACAGACACATTGAACCGAACGGCCGGCGCCCTCTCCCTTAGGTCCGCGCTGCAGGTCGGGTATCCCAGTCGCAGATCAGGCCGCGCCCGCCCGACAACTAATCGACCAATTCCGCGATTACAAGATCCATCTTTCGTTGGATTCGATTGCTCTGAAACGTCCTTCCGATCGCCTCGTCAGCAACCGCGGCGGCGAGCGCCCGAAATCACGGATTTATCCGAAACGCCAACGACACTGCCAACGATTCGACCAGTAACCGCAATGCCTTGCCCGCTCCGGCCATCATCGCAATGACGAAATCACTTCATTTACCGTTACGCGCTTGATACTTTTCGGGCCGGTTTGACGTTCAACCCGGTCTCCGACAATAACGCGGTTCCCGCTCTCGTACCGGGATATCGTACGATACGTTCGGAAATTTGACGTGGGTTAGCCCCAGCGAAGTCTTGACTGTCCGGGATTATCAGATACAAGGCTCCTACGACCGTCGGCAAGCTGATAAATAGTGCCCGCTGAATGCTTGAAAAGGCGAGCGGAGCAGAGCAAGGGGGGAGTGGACCGGCAGTCGTTATGTTTGCGAGGTAAAACATCGATGAGTAGGGGACAAGGGGCAAAGATGGCCAGATCGAAATTGATCTGGTCGCTGGTGCTGTGCGCCAGCCTATGGATCGGCGGCTGGTCAACCACACCCGCCATAGCGGCCGACCAACAGGCAGGCGTCGGGCCAGCCAGTCGGCCGTGGGAAAATTATTTCGGCGTCACGATTTTATCCGACAATCGAACCGTTGTCGTCGGCGATAAAGGCGTCGTGATGACCTCGACTAACCGGGGCGGCACCTGGACGCGCATCCAGTTGACGAAAGATAGCAAATACTACGATCTATACAGTGTTGCCTTTACTCCCGACGGATCGCGCGGCTGGGCGGTCGGCGACGGCGGCTCGGTCTTTCGGAGCGACGACCGTGGTACCACCTGGACTTTGCAAAACTCCTCGCAGACAGCCGCGTTGCTGAAAGTTGCGGTAATCGACGCGCAGAAGGCCTGCGCCGTCGGCGAGCACGGAGTGGTGATCTGTACCGACGATGCCGGGGCCCATTGGAACTTGCAGAAGTTCGAGGACCTGGTTTTCTTCGATGTCGTCTTTACCGACCCGACTCATGGATGGGCCGTCGGTGAATTCTCAACCACCATCCGTACCACCGATGGGGGAAAAACCTGGAGCGTTCAAACCGGCGCCAAGCGCATCGTGACGCAGGATCCGTATTTTGCGATCGCCTTCCTCAATGCCTCTAACGGACTGGTCCTCGGGCTGAACGGAATCGAAATGCAAACTTCCGATGGCGGCAATACCTGGCAGGCGGGAACGCTGCCGGATCAGCATCGCTCGTTTTATACGGCGGTCGCAGCGCCATCCAACGGCTCGGACGTTTACTACGTCGGTGGCGAGGACGGAATTACGGCTCGCTTGATCGATGGAAAAGTAATCCGCACGTCCACCGTTACTTCAAACTCGATCACCTCGATC
Organism: Binataceae bacterium (SeqCode); assembly: GCA_036489375.1. Taxonomy (GTDB): domain Bacteria; phylum Desulfobacterota; class Binatia; order Binatales; family Binataceae; genus JADMIL01. Next base: position 70,816 of record DASXFX010000110.1, read on the forward strand.
GCGTTTTCCTCACACTTCGGCATCGCGGTCGGCTTGTCCGGCACCGTCATACGCACCGAAGATGATGGCCAGAATTGGACCGAATTGCAGGGCAGCCAGCTGGTCGAAACCCGAGCTCAAACAGGCGACTAAAATGAGAAACCCATCCTTTAGCATTGGATCTCTGATTCTTCGTTTCCGCGCGCCCATCGGCATTCTGCTGATGTCGGTCACGATCGCCATGATCTATTTCTCTTCCCGAGTCCAGGTCGGTACTCGGTTCGTGGATTTCTTTCCGAGTTATCATCCCTACATCCTGCTCAACGAAAAGTATCAGCGGTCGTTCGGCGGCGCCGAAACCCTCGCGATCATGATTCACGTCAAGGACGGAGACATCTTCAATCCGACGACCTTGAAGAAAATCCAGGGCTTGACCGAGGCCATGGATAAGCTGCCCGGCGTCAATCACGAAGAAGTCTTTTCGCTCGGATCGTTCCGCATCAACTACGTTAAGGCCGAGTCAGGGGCTCTGATTACCCGGCCGTACATGTTTCCTGATGTCCCTAAGGACGAACAGGGTATAGCCGAGCTCAAGAACAATGTAATCGAGCACCAGGATGCCTTGCGCCAATTAGTCAGTGCCGATTTCAAGAGCGCGATGGTTACCGCGTCCTTCAATGACGAGGCAATCAATTACCGCCAGTTCTTCAAAGACGTCCAGGGAATAGTCGACCGGTTCCAGGACGCTAACAACCGTATCTACGTCGCAGGCGAGCCAATGACGCGCGGATGGGGTTATCACTATCTCCCGCGGCTTCTGGCTGTTATTTTCATCTCGCTCGCTATCATCGTGCTCGTTCACTACTACGGTATTCGCGGTATCGCGCGATGGTGGGCGCCGCTGATGACCGGAACTTGTTCTGCCCTCTGGGGCATGGGCTTCACAGGTCTGATTGGTTATCAATTGGACCCTGTCATGCTGGTCATTCCATTCATCTTGACCGCCCGCGACGTGAGTCACGGTATTCAGTGGCAGCGCCGGTTCTACAGCGAAATCGAAAGGACTGGCGGCGATGTCTATACCGCCGTGGTTAATACTACCAACCTGATGTTGCCTCCAGGCCTGGTTTCGATCCTGGCCGATATTTTCGGCATCATCTTCGTCTCCTTTAGCGGTATCCCGGTCCTTCATCATATAGCCCTTACCGGCGCGGTCTGGGTGGCATCGAGCCTTCTCATGGTATTCGTGTTTCAGCCCATCGTGATGAGCTACATGCCGCCTCCAAGACTCGAGGGCAAGATCGACGAGCACTTGTCCGGTGGCATGGAAGGCCAAATCGATCGCTTCATCGGCAAGTTTGTCGAGTTTCCCGTCAGGCCGGGGATTGCACGCACCGTCATCCTATGGGGTGCAGCCGCGGCGATAGTAATTGGACTACTCTCCGGTCAACGCGCCAAGATCGGCTATCGAACAATCGGCACGCCGCTCTATAAATCGAATGCAAAGGTGAACAAGGACATTCAGGCGATTGCCAAGTACTTCCCCGTCGATGAAGGTTGGGTGGTGCTCGAGACGCCTCCTTATCCCAGTCCCAAATCGACCCTGGGCCCAAATACTCTTCGGGTAGCCGATGACTTGCGCAACTATTTGCGTGAGCGAGATCCGAACGTATTGCAGGTTATTTCCTTTGCTTCAGATATCGAGAAGCCCTTCAATCAGATGTTCCACTATGCGCATCCGAAATACCTGCGCATCCCCGAAAATACGGAACTTTCCGGTAATCTTTGGTATTTGTACCTGACCGGAACTGCCCCCGGCGAGATGGAACGATACATTCCTAACTCGCAGGCGGTGGCCACTTGTATAAGAGTGCTGCTGCGCGATCATACTTACGACACGCTCAATCGGTTACTCGATGAGATTCAGCAGTTCAACGAAACGCAAGTGCGTCCCGATCCGAATCTCGACAAAGTCAATGTCGCCTACATGGGCGGTATCGCCGGCCTTTATGCCGCGGCCAACCAGGTCTTGAAGTACACCGACTTCTTCAACTTGACTCTGACTTTGCTTGCGGTCGGTATCTGCTGCGCGATCGAGTTCCGTTCGATTACCGCGGGATTGCTCTTTATAGCGGCTAGCGTGCTCGGAAACTTCGGCGCCTTCATTTACATGAATGCCCGTGGACTCACGCTGACTATCGATACTATCCCGGTCGTGTCACTGGGTATTGGTCTCGGTATCGACTACGGCATCTACACCATGGCGGCGATCCGCGACGAAGTAATCGGCGGCAAGGAAATTACTTCCGCTATTACTACCGCTATGCGAGGAACCGGAGGCGCCGTTCTGAATACTCTGTTCGTGATGGTCGGCGGTCTCTCAGTCTGGATGTTCTCGCCGGTCGATTTCCATGTCCGCATGGCGGAACTCCTGATCTTCCTGATGATCACCAACGCGATCACCGGCGTCGTCATTCTGCCCAGCTTCGTCTCGGCCTTCCGGCCCAATTTCATCAATCGCTATGTCGAGGTGAACGAGGCGAAAGAGCGACAGGGAACCGCTGCATAGAGCCCGGCTTCCAGGATACTTCCGGCGCGGAGAGATTCGCTATGCGTTTCCTCCGCGCCGTTTTCATTTCGCCAATCACCCGAGGGCGAGGTTTTGCAGTGTGACCTACCCTTCCCGCAGGTGGGCCGATCTTGACCGTCGCGGGCGCCATCTGCGATAGAATTGGTTCTATTATCCGCATGAGTTCGCCCGATGCCGATTACGATATACCCGATCACTCCGGGCTTCGCTGCCGAAGTTGGCGATATCGATCTCTCGCGCCAGCTGGCTCCCGAAGAAGTTGCCACCATCAAGCAGGCCTTCTGGGATTTTGCCGTATTGG
>DASXFX010000141.1:0-2731 GCA_036489375.1 Binataceae bacterium (SeqCode)
ATGGGCGATGTAACTCACCTCGCCTACGCGGCCGTCAACGAAAAACCCAACCTGCTGGAGGGCTGGCTCGAGCGCAAGCAGATGGAAGTGAACCTCGCGATGTTGCGCAACCTCTTCGAGCCGCTGCACAAGGTCGCCAAAAATCTCAAGCATGTCACCGTCCTCCAGGGCACCAAGGCCTATGGCGCGCACATTGCCCCGATGCCGGTGCCGGCGCGCGAGCGCGCCCCCCGCCATCCCCATGAGAACTTCTACTGGCTCCAGGAAGACTACATCCGCGAAAAGCAGTCCGGCCGTAACTGGTCGTGGACCATCCTGCGCCCCCAGCTAGTCGTCGGCGAGGCCGTCGGCAGCAACCTCAACGTCATCCCCGCCATCGGCGTCTATGGCGCCATTCTCAAGGAAGCCGGCCTGCCGCTCGCCTTCCCCGGTGGTCCGCCCTACTTGTTCGAGTTGGTTGACGTCGATCTGCTCGCGCGCTCGATGGAATGGGCTGCGACCACTCCCGCGTGCCGCAATCAGCACTTCAACATCACCAATGGGGACGTATTCCGCTGGCCCGAAGTATGGCCCACCGTCGCCGACTCACTCGGCATGAAGGTCGGTCCGGATAAGCCGATGTCCTTGGTCAAGGAGATGCCGAAACGTGCTGCCGAATGGGCCGCGATCGTCCGCAAGTACGATCTCGCCGCGCCTCCCGATATGCATGAGTTTGTCGGCGAGTCGTTCGGCCTTGCCGATTTCGCTTTCGCCTATGGCGCGCGCGAGGTCAATCCGATTCTCGTCAGTACCATCAAGGCGCGGCAGGCCGGCTTCCACGATTGCATCGATAGCGAAGACCTTCTGGTCAAATGCTTCCGCCGCTTCCAGGAACTCCGCTACCTCCCTCCCCCCACCGACTGATTCGACGATGACTAAGAGTAGCCCACCCGGATGCGAACTAAACGACACCTCACTAGCGGCTCATTTGGTCTAAAGGCTGATGAGAATCTGAGAAACAAATCGGAAAATCTCGTTTCATTGGCTTGATAGAGGGCGAGTGATGGGCGACCAGCAGAACGTAGAGTTGATCAAAAGTGTCTATGCAGCGTTCACGCGCGGCGATCTGCAAACCCTCCTCGACTTTTTTTCCGAAGATCTCGATTTTCAACATCCGATGTCGCAAACGATCTGGCCGTGGGCAGGCAAACGCAAAGGCCGAGAAGGACTTACCGAATTCATTGCGGGGATTAACGGGACGATAGAGTATCCACAATTCGAGCCGCGCGAATTTATCGCCTCAGATGATCGGGTCGTGGTGCTGTTTTTCGAACATGGTCGAGTCAAAGCAACCGGCGTCGAGTTCGACAACCTTTATGTGCACGTTTTCAAATTCAAAGGCGGTAAGGTGTCGCAGTTCATGATTTTCGAAGATACTGCTCCGGTCATAGCCGCACTGCAGGGCTATCGAAAAAGTAGCTAGACGTCGCTGGCGACGCGAAGCTCAGGCTATTAGGGGCGGCGCTGCGTTAGGGTGATCTCTTAAGCTAAGCGTCCATTGGCTTTGCGCAGCCAACGGGTTCCGGTTCCAAGCGCGCGGTTCACCGAACGCGCCAGTTCCGCTCGCAAACTCGCTCTCTTACCCAATGGGAAGTCTGAAACCTCGTCACCAGGCGAGCTTGCGAGCCGAGCGAACGAGTCTGCGAGGCGCGCAAAAATACGAATCTGAGTTTCAGTCTCCGAAGGAAGCTTAAAGTTTTGCGCTCTTCAACCGCTATCTTTAATATCCCCCACGTCCTCGACCATCGCCCCTTATCCTCCCTCGACACGTGACTTCTCGGCTGCATCGCAGCCGCAGCCCTACGCTATCCTCCGCATTAAACCCAACGGGAAGTCTGAAACCTCGTCACCAGGCGAGCCTGCGAGCCGAGCGAACGAGTCTGCGAGGCGCGCAAAAAGCACGAATCTGAGTTTCAGTAAAAAGTCATAATTTTGAGTTCCTCGATCACCTTCCGGTTTCCGAAAGTGACACTGCTTTTCGTTTGACCTCCGCCTCGCGTCGTCGTACCTCGATTGTGTATTCTCTTCGCCCGCGAGGGAGCGCCGCCATGATCAAGATCCTCAGCACAGTATGCCGTAAGCCTGGGATGAACCTCGACGACTTCACCGCCTACTGGCGCACGACTCACGCGGACGCGGTCAAACGAGTGTCCGGGATTCGGCGCTACGTGCAATCGCAGACCATCGCGTCCGGTTACCGCAAGGGTCAGCCGCCCTACGACGGCATCGCCGAGATCTGGTACGACGATATCGCCACCGCCCGCCGCGCCGCTGCCACTCCCGAGGCCGCCGAGGCGCTCAAGGACGACGACAACTTCCTCGACATGAAGCGCTTCGCTTCGATCATCACCGACGAGGTCGTGCAGCTCGACGGCGCGACCACGCCCTCGATGGTCAAGTTGACCGAGTTCGTCGTGCGCCGCCCCGACCTCGACCCCGTCGCCTTTCACAAGTACTGGACCGAAGTCCATGGTCCTCTTGGCGCGACCATCAAGCAGATGCGCCGGTACGTCCAGAGCCACGCGCGCCCGTCTTCCTACCGCGACGGTCGCACGCCGTTTATCGACGGCGTCGCGCAGGTCTGGTTCGAAGACACCAACGCGATGCGCGAGTCGGCCACCACTCCCGAGTATGCCGCCGTCCGCGCCGACGAGCCCAACTTCATCGACCCCTCGCATCTGTCCTTCATCAT
>DASXFX010000150.1:0-9654 GCA_036489375.1 Binataceae bacterium (SeqCode)
GCGTGACAGGATCAGCCATGGGTCGAGTTCGTTCTTGAGTCCCAGCTGTAGCCGTTCGAACATCTCGAGGTCGTCGGGTGCGCCAAAACCGGCCGGCCCGAAAAAGACTTCATGCCCGCGCAGCCGGAATTGATTCACCTCGGGCGCAACGCCCTTGAGCAAGGTCGGATAAAGATAGACTTCCGTCTCGTCGGCACTTATCGGCCGCACCACGCGAAGCTGCACGCCAATCATCACCAGGTTTGGAAATACCAGCAGATGCGTCCCGCCGCTGTTGATGATCTCGGTCGCGCGTTCGACACCGTAGCGCGCAACCATCGTGTCCTTATATTCCTTGGCCCCTGGCGTAACGCTCAGTATAGGCGCGTTGCGATTGCATTCGCGGTAATCAAGCATCACGTGCCCATGGCCGAAGTCGCGCGTCACCGCGATCGAGCGTCCGCCGAAGTGCGCGGTAGGATTCTTCATGCCCTTGCGCTTCAGCAAGCTGAAGAAGTTCTTGTGCACGAAATTCGGATGGTAGCCGTCCATCGAATTTTCGATTTGCAGCTTCCAGTTGCCGCGATAGTTGTACTTGTGGATGCCGCCGCGCGCGTCGATCTCGCCTTCCGGCGATAGGTCCACGAACAGGTCGATCTGTTCGGCCGCCTTGCCGAGGTAATCCTTAAGGCTCATTCCCGAGGGTGCGATACTCGCGAACACAAAGCCGCGATAGCTCTCTATCCGCGGAATCGGGATCAGCCCGAAGTCTTCCTTGCGGAACGATCGATCGTAGCCGTCCGGATAACTCACCGAGGCGAGATCGCCGTTATTGCGGTACATCCAGCCGTGGTAATCGCAGCGAAAGAACCGCGTGTTCCCCCGTTCGATCTGACAGACCGTGTTCGCACGATGGCGACAGCGGTTCGACAGCAGTTTCACTTCACCGTCGTCGTCGCGCACCATGATGATCGGATAGCGGCCGACCCATGCCAGCCGATAGTCGCCGGGTTTGGGAATCTCACTCGCATGGCCCACGAAGACCCATCCGCGATGGAAGATGCGTTCCATCTCGTCTTCGAAGACGCGAGCATCCGTATAAACTCGTGAATGGACGCGGTCTTCCCGCACGAGGGCGTCGTAGTTCACAGCGTCGTTGGCCGCCATAACCAAACCCTCCTCAAAGGTATTCGAGGCGAGCGCGACGCTAGCACAAAACGAGTCCTTACAGTGAGCGCTTGCGCCAATCCGAAACTGTCTTAATAAGCTCGCCGCCGGACTTTATCGGGCCGCGCAGACTGTCGTTCGAGGAGAGATGGCGATATCGGACGAATTGTGCGGCTCGCGCAGTTCTCGAGCGGGCCGCACAATTCGTTGCCGTTGTGGCACTAGTTAGTTGAGTTTCGCGAAGGACTTCACGATGCGACGGACTGCCGTCGAGTAATCCTCGTTGACGGCATTCGGTACGAGGATCGGGAGTTCGGCGCCATGCTTGCGGTATTGCTCAAGGCGCTCGACGCATCGCGATTCCGGACCAACCAGAGCGAGCGAATCGATCATGGGCTCGGTCACCGCCGCGGCCATCGCGTTGGCGTCGCCCCGCTTGGCCGCCGCCATCAACGCAGTGGCCGCAGACTCGAAGCCGCTGCGCGCGATCAAACGATTGTAGAACGGCAGCGCGCCGTAAAACGAGAGTCCGCGTTGAGCGGCCGCATACGCGACTTTCAGATCGTGGTGCAGAAACACCGGCAATCCCACCGTAGCGACGACCTGCGAAGGCTTGCGACCGTGCTGCTTCGCGGCTTCGTGAGCAACGTCGATCGATTTGCTCATCCGCTCGGGCGTGCACAGATAGAGCATCAGGCCGTCCGCCAGCTCACCGCCAAGACGCGCGGTTTCCAGCGCGAGCGCCGCATAATAGATGGGAATTGGCTTCGCCGGCTGACGGAATTTCATGCCGAACATTGAGGTCTCGCCATTGAAGGTCGCGCGAATGACCGTAGTGTCGCGGCGCAGCCGATCACGCGCATTGCCCATGTCGATGCCGCGGGCCTCCAAAGCCGGGCGATGGCTCACGCCCAGGCCCAGGATGAAGCGGCCCTCGGCCGCATCCTGCACCATTTCGGCGGCGGCAGCACAGAGCGTGGGTTCGCGCAGATAGATGTTAACGATCCAGGTGGCGATCGTGACTCGCTTGGTCACGCCGGCCACCGCGTAGGAGCTCATCAAAGCGTCATTGTTCGCCTCGGGAATGAAGATGCCGCTGAAGCCCGCGTCTTCTACTTCGCGCGCGAGGTGAAGGAATTCCGAATGAGGGATTCCGGACATCTGAGAGAGTGAGAATCCGCATTGAGCCATGATGGTTTCCTTCCGCGAAAACGTTGCCGACATCCAAAGCCGAGCGACGAGCGAATCGGGGCCGCGCGGTACATCCTAGCGCACCATCCGGAACTTTGGTTAGCGACGGCGGCGGCGTGCGAGCCATTTCCGGGCCCTCGAAGCCGGGTGAAATATTTCACGACATTAGCACGGCTGCCTTTTCCGGCCCGTACGCATTAGCCGACGAAAGGCAGTGGGCATGAATTCTCGGACCCGATCGCTTCGCCAATTTGACTCAGGCGGGGTTGGGATCGGGAGTCTGCAGAAGCATCGAGGAGGCCGGCGCGGGATCGCCTCCTGGAACTTGCGATAGATGGCCGTCCAATTCAAACATGAGAAACTCGAGCCGGCGCAGGGATTGCAACTCCGCCAGTATTTGTCGGCGCTGTTCGAGACTCCACGTACCGATTCGCGCGAAGCCGTCCGCTTCGAGTTGCGCACTCAACGCTTCGAGCGGCTGCGTGATGTCAGCGCGGGAGTGCTGCGCGCCGAGCGCGGCCGCCGCACTCCTGTAAAGACATTGCGGGCTCTCATAGAAGGCGAGCCATGACTCCAGGCGTGTCCGCAATGCGTCGAAGGTCGCGTCGCGGGAGTTTTCTGCCAGCTCATCGAGACGCGGCAACGGCGAGGTGATCCGTTCACTCGCGAGGCCGGCGAACCGATTGGCGATGCGCCTGAGGGTGCCGGAGGCCTGCACCACGGCTTGGTGGTCGATCAGGCTGCTGCGTCCCTCAATGCGCGCGTCCTCCGCGACTTCGAGGATCTCGCCCAGCAGGTGCATGCTTTCGACGTTGAGCGTGTTGATCTCAGTCAAGGTGGGAGCCTTGCCCGGTCCGCCCGGGGCGAGACCGAGAGCATCATGCAGGACCTTGCGCAGCCGCGGCAGCAACGAATTGCCCGCATATTCAGGCCACAGAATGATGAAAACGAGGGCGACGACGATCGTCCCCAGCAGGATGCCCCAGATGCGCCAGAGCGGTCCGTACACATCCGCCGAGGGACTCAGGTCGGCGAATACCAGCAGGAAGGTAGTGGCGATTTGTTTGCCCGCATAGGCGACGCGCCCGCTGCCGAGCGAGGCGTACGCGGAGATCAGCAGAATGATAAAAGTCGCTACCATGTAGGAAGGCAGGGTGCTGAAATTGGGTGTGACGATCATGATCGTGACGAGAGTTATTGCGCCGCCCAGGATTGCGCCGACGATGCGCAGAATCATTTTGCGCAATGACGCTCCGTAGGTGGGCAGCGCCGCGATGATGATTGTCGTCAGGATGGTGGTGAGGCCGGCCTGATGAGTGGTGAGTCCCACGACAAAGCCGATCGGTATGCACAATCCGACCTTGGCGGCATAGCGGGCCAAGGCAGGATCCGGTGGTTTCTGCATCACTGGTGCAGCAACGGCGACGCTCGCGGGAGGGGTATCGAGCGGCCGCTCGATCAGGCGGACCATCTCGTGCAGGCTCTCGGTGAAGGCGCCGAAGTTGGCGCCGTCAGCGGCGGTCATCTGGTTGATAAAGGTTGGCCGCAACTCGATGATGCGCGCATCGAGCGCGTCGAGCGCAGCCCGCGCACGGACCGCCGCTGGCGAGGGTGGATTATCGGGCCCGGTGCGGATGCCAGTGACCACTTCCTGCTCGAGTTCCTGGATCGCAGCGGCAATCGCGCTGATCGCGGCTTCGGTCTCGGTCCGAAAGATCGTGCGCATCGAGGCGGGCACATTCTCGCGGACTGCGACGGTGAGCCGATCGATCTGAATGTGCAAGCGTTCCTCGCGTGAAATCGCCGCCAGCAACACCGCGCGGCGATGCGCCGAAACGCCTTCTGCGCGAGCGCGTTCGAGCAATTCGAGCTGGGTTGGCATGCCCGACGTAAAGGGCGGCTCGGGCGGCTTTTTGCCGGGACGCTGAACGAAATAGTAGCTGGTAATGGTGAGGAATCGCGTGCGATTTCGGGCAGTGCTCGCAGCGATCGACTCGGGCAAAAGCAGCTCGGCCGGATTCGGCCACAGCCACGTGTCGAAGAGCCAGATCAAAAGGAAAGCGATGACGCATCCGCCGAAGAGACCGCCGACGTGCCAGCCGAAATTGTCAGGCGCGAAGACCGCTCCATATAAGGTGTCGAGAACGACCACCTGGATCACCAGGCCGAGGGCTCCCAGCCCCAGCTTGGCGTTCAGATAGGTGACGAGTGCGGCGAAGGCGAACAGAAAGGCGAGCATCAGCCAGGGCGCCTCAACCAGGATTCCGGCCAGCGGTACCGTGGCCACGAGGATCGGGGTCAAAATCGCGAGCGAAAACAAAGCTCGGCGCAGCGACATCATTGCCACCGGCCCGATTATGATCCAGACCAGGTAAGTACCGAGCTGATTGTAAACATGGCAGCTCGCCACCAGAGCGGCTCCGACCGTCCCAATGAGCGCCATGCGCAGCGTGGTCTTCAAGCGCCGGGGATTGGGCGTGAGTTCTTCGAGCAGTAGTGCGATGAACGAGTCCAACCCGATCAGACGGCGGCGCCCGTCTGCGCGAGCGTCAATGGTGGTGGCCGATTGAAGCGACGGCGTAGCGCTCAACGGAAGCCTTGGATGGTAACGACCGAGGTCAGCCCCATCCGAAACGGGTGATTGGGATCGCGATCCTCGAGCGTGATGCGGACCGGAAAGCGCTGCGACAAGCGGACCCAGTTGAGCGTCGCCTCGATGTCGGGCAGCCCGCCAGTGGTAGCGCCGTTCTGCTGATATAGCGCCCATCCCAAGCCTTGCACGCGTCCGCGAAAGCGATGGTTCGGGTAGCTCAGCAGGTAAACCTCCACCAGCATCCCGGGCCGGATGTTGCCGAGGAACTCTTCGCGGAAGTTTGCGATCACGTACCAGGTCCGGTTATCGACGAGGCTGAGGACGTCGCGACCTTCGTTGGCGTATTGGCCGACGGCGATGTTGAGGTTGGTAACGAGGCCGTCGAAGGGTGCACGCACGTAGCAGTAGCCGACATTGAGCCGCGCATTTTCGACCTCGGCCTCGGCGGCCTTGCGACGCGCGTTGATATCGCCGAGTTGGCCGAGCTGATTTTGTGAGCGTTGCACTTCGGAGCGCGCATTGGCGACGCCCGCGGCTTCGGAGTCAACGCGGCTGCGCGCATCGAAGACGTCATTGGCGGTGACGAAGTGTTTTGGCAGCAGCGGCTCGATTCGCGCGAGGTATTGGGAGGCGTAGGAGAGACTCGCTTCGCGCCGTTGCCGTTCGGCGGCGGCCGCATGAATCGCATCGCCGTAGGCCTTGATATCGAGTTCCGTCAGTTGCAGCTTGGCGACGGCATTATCGAGAGCGGCCTGATACGGCCTGGGGTCAATGATAAACAACAAGTCGCCTTGGTGGACGTGCTGGTTATCGACCACTGGCAACTGGATGATCGGGCCGCTGACGTGGGGCGCGACCCCGACTATGTTGGCGCGGACGTAGGCGTCGTCGGTGCGCGGGTAACGATAATACTGGCGCGCGAGCATGACGCCGAGCACTACCGCGGCAACCACGATGATGGCACTCAGCAGTCTGCCGACGATCCAGAAGACAGGTTTTCCGGCGATGTTTGTTGCCATTGCAGTACGAGCGAAGCGCCTTGATCAGACCCGATTAAAGAAAGTCAGATAGAGGAGGCAGCCAAGAACAAAGGCGAAACTGGCATAAACGATAGCGAGCGGCCACAAGTACGTTTCGATCCCGATCGCTACAAAGACGGGACGGAACAACGCCGCGAGCGTTGCGCCGCCGATCGCGCACAAGAGCCACGCCGGGAAATTCGCACCGGCGATATTGACGATAGGATCGCATCCTGAGAACGCGATCAGCATTAGCGCGAAGATGATCGACCTTTGCCGCATGGCGAAGATTGTACCTGCCCGATTCGATCTCAGGAAATATCGGATTTCGAGGTTGGCAGCGACGCGATGGCAGGCCGGAGGCTTCGGCAAAGCGCCCGGAGGTCGAGCGAGGTACCGTGCCCTTGCACGCGGAACCTGCGTAAAATCCTGAACCATTATGGGAATCGACGTTGGACTTCACCATGCGAGCCGTATACCAGGATGGACACCAATGCACATCTACAGGACGGGGCGCGCACGTTTCGCCGCGGCCGCCACAGCGCTGGCGGCGTTCGCGATCGTCTCGGCGGTAGCGGGATGCAGCTATGTGGCCGATCAGCCCGAGGTTAATCCGGATCGCTTCGCCCCGCCCGCCGTCGAGCGCGAATGGCATCCGCCGGGCAGTTCGGTGACCGGCGGCTATAGCCCGTCGACGAAGTTCGTCGAAGTCCCAATCGCTCCCGCGCAGCCGATCGGATCGAAACAGTCGTACGACATGTCGGCGTTGATCGATCTGGCGCTCCGTAACAATCCCGACACTCGGCGGGTGTGGGAGGCGGCACGCGCGGCGGCGGCCAATTACGGCATATCGAAGGCCCCGTATTATCCCAAGCTCAGCGCGGAGGCGTCGGGCGGATACTCGCGGGTGATCTTTGAACTGCCGAATGAGACCGCGGTGCTGCGGCAGTGGCAGGTAACTCCGATGGCGGAACTTACCTACACGCTGCTCGACTTCGGCCGTCGGAGCGCGTCGGCCGAGGTGGCGCGTCAGCAGCTTGCGGCGGCGAACTTCAGCTTTAACCGTGCGCTGCAGGATGTGGTGTTCAACGTGCAGCGGGCATTCTATGGGCTGTCCGCAGCGAAGGCCGCGGTGGTGGCGGCGGAGCGCAACTTCGATTTGGCCAAGACTGACGACGAAGCGGTCGCGCAGCGGGTGAACCTGGGACTGGCGACGGAGCCCGCATTGTTGCTGTCGCGGCAGGGTGTGGCCCAGTCGGAATACGACCTTGCCAATGCGCGCCTGATGGTGCGCGAGGCGCAGGCCAACCTCGCGGTGGCGATCGGGGTGGCGGCGAACGACGCGCTCGACGTCGAAAGCCTCGATCGCCAGTCGGTGCCGCGCACGCTGGGGAGCGAGGTTGATGCGTTGATCGATTCCGCCGTGCGCTCGCGGCCGGATCTGGCGGCGCAATCGGCGAATTTGCAGGCCAGCGAGGCAGGCGTGGCCCGCGCGAAGGCCGAGTTCATGCCGACCCTTGGCGTCAACGGATTCTACGGCGACCAGACCTGGGGTTATACGGTGGGCTCGCCCTTCACGCAGAAATCCAGTCAACCGCAGTATGGTGCGCTGGTGACGCTCAGGTGGGACATCTTCACCGGGTTTTCGCGAGTGAACACGGTGCGTCAGGCAGAGGCGCAGCGTGAGGAGGCAAGTGCGGGGCTGAAGTCGTTAGAGGTCGATACGATCGCGCAGGTCTGGCGCGCGTACTACGAGTTCGAGGCGTCGCAGAAGAAGTACGATTATGCAAAGGCGCTGCTCGCCGCTTCGCAGGAAGCATACGACGCGAACCTCGACACGTATCGCCAGGGCCTGGTGACGATCGTCGATCTGCTGACGGCCGAGCGCGATCTAGCCAGTGCGCGCTACACGATGATCCAGAGTACGGCGGACCTACTCACGTCGTCGGCCGCGGTCGCTTATGCGGTCGGCGCGGTGGAGATGCCGACCCGTTAGCAAAGCGCGCCTTTGCGTTTTGCGTCGGTCAGTCAGGACTCCATCGCATGCAGGGAGCCTCAATTGGTGCGGTAAACCGTATTGATCGGCACTTCGAGCGAGCCCGTGCCGCTATACGTGAAGCTGGCGGCGCTGAATGACGGAGGCGAGAGCGTTGCCTTGGCGTCATTCGAGAATCCATAGCCCTTCTTCGGCAGGCCGATCAGGTTGAAGTCCATCTTGCCGTTCATATTGGTGTCGTCGAGGATGGTGACGGCGTAGGTGCCGGCGGGAACGCCGGTGAAATCGCAGACGCCGACGTTGTCATGTTTTTCGGCGACCATGTGGCGATAGGCTTTCGTCTTATGGCGCGGAAAGCCGTCGGGGCCGTTGAAGAGCGCGCAGCCCACGCGGCCCTCGTTGTTGCGGAGTCCCTTTACCACCACGCGGATGCCGGCGTCGGAAGCGGCGCGCGAGGACGACGTGGAGGCAATCAGGATGGTTAGCGCGAGGGCGGTAGTTGCCAGCAAAAGTCGGTCTTTCATGGTCTCCAAGGATAGCATCCGGCGGCCAGGTTGATCAGATTCGATGAGGGAGCGAATAGAAGAAAAGGAGAAGGCAGAATCTCCCTCTCCTTTGCGGGTCAGTGGAAGTGGGGGAGGATTGCTTTGCCGTAGAGATCGATCTGCGCCATCACCTGGTCGGGCGGACACGCGGGCCGCAGAACAAATTTGACGCAGCCGGCTTCGACGAAGCGCTGGAGTTTCTCGACGCATTCTGCCGCCGGTCCGACGATACTGCGCACTGCGATATCTTCCGGCGGCATTGGCAGGCCGCGCAGCGTGGGCGCGACCGTGCGCCAGGCCGCTTCGCGGTCCTCGTCGATATGGGTGAGCAGCAGCACGCCTGACTCGCGCGGATTGATCGGGCGACCGGCTTGTTCACCAAAGGCCATCAGCTTCGCCATGTCGTGCTTGAACTCGTCGGGGCTCGTGAGCGCAGGAAACCATCCGTCGCCGAGGCGCACGACGCGCTTGAGAATGGCGTCGCTTTTGCCGCCGATCCAGATATCGAGCGACCCTTTACGCGGCTTGGGTTCGATCGTCACGTCGTCGAAATCGTAGAACTGTCCGTGATGAGTGACGTGAGATTCGGTCCAGAGGCGGCGCAGGATCGTGATGCCTTCGTCGAGTCGTTTGCCACGCTCCTCGGACGGCACTCCGCTGGCGGCAAGGTCGCGGAGATCGCTGCCGCTGCCGACCGCCATGATCATGCGGCCACCGGAGATATAGTCGAGCGTGGCGTAGGTTTTGGCGACGTGCACGGGATGGCGCGCGGGCAGAGTGAGCACGCTCGGCCCCATCTTGATGCGGCGAGTGCGCCCGGCGATCATCGCGAAGAGGCAGGTGATATCGAGGGTTGGATTGCGAGTCACGATGTGGTCGGAGAGCCAGAGCGAGTCGAGGCCGATGGCCTCGGCGCTTTCTGCATACTCGCAGAGCAAATCCGGCTCGGGCAGCCCGTGCCGCCATTGGCCGAAACCGATTCCGATTTTGACACCACTCATTGAGGTTCTTGGAAGTCCTTGCGAATCCTGGCGATTCGCGAGCGTGAGCGATTTTTCTATTTTTCCCGCTGCTTTTTGATTATCAGTAGATGGGCCCGCGTGCGAGCGTAAACGACGGAGCGCGTTCGCGTGGAACTGGGCGAACGAAGCGCGCCGGCTGCTG
>DASXFX010000167.1:0-26508 GCA_036489375.1 Binataceae bacterium (SeqCode)
CGGCGGCCGATCTGATTCGCATCGTCGCCTCTCCCGGTGGCACCACCGAAGCCGCCCTGCGCAAGTTCGACGCCCTCCGCTTTTCTGATATCGTGTCCACCGCCGTTCATGCCGCCGCGGAGCGATCGCGCGAGCTCGGGCGGTCTTAGAGCGGAGGCGCATCGGCATCGTGTTTGTCTGGACTAACCTCGTTATCTGGATCGCGCAGGTCTTGGGGGGGTTACTGACCCTGTACTTCTGGGTCGTGATCGTCGCCGCCGTCCTGTCGTGGATCGAGCCCAACCCCTATAACCCGATCGTGCGGATGCTCCATTCGCTGACCGATCCGGTCTTCGATTTCGTGCGCGAACATCTGCCGGTGGTCTTCGGCGGTATCGATTTCTCGCCGATTCTCGTCATCCTCGGCATCCAGTTTCTGCAGCAATACCTGCTTCCGACCATCACCCGCATCCTGGTCTACGGCTTCAATTAGCGGTCGGGTAATAAGCCGACCTGGCCCGCGCCCATCCTCCGAGGCCCCGACGATGGTCCAACTTGCCCTGCATTCAACCCCCGGTCGGCGTGGATAACGCCGTACCCACCTGGGTAACGATCGGCGCTGGGGTCTTAACCCTCGAGATCGTCGCCCGGCCCGGTGCGTCGCGCCGCCGAATCATCCGCGACGATCCTCGCGGCCTGGTCATCGCACTCACTTCCGCCCCCGAAAAGGGCAAAGCCAACGACGAACTAGTCCAATTTCTGGCGACCGAGCTGAGAGTCGCGCGCGGCACGATCGCGATAGTCCGCGGCACAACCTCACGCCGCAAAACGATTCGTATCGGCCCGTGCGACGCCTCCGCGATAGCAACCCGCCTCGCCATCCTCGCAAACCCCGAAATGTGATATACTCAAACCAGTTCGCTGGGCATCCGACTCGATGTTCAACGCAAACTGGCAAACTCCGACCTCTCCCGGAGCAAATTCACCAGAAATGGGCCTTCATCTGCTAAAATTCTGTACGAACGAAGCCAGTTGTTGGCCCTGTTCCGCCCGGAAATCGGCTGGAACATTGCGAGAATCCCGGACGCCCGCGCGTGAACCGCGGCCGGGTGAGCCAAATCGATCGAAGGAAAGGCGAATTCTAGCGGTCTCGTTGACTTAGTTCGCCGACGTGATTACCTGAATTCTTAGGAAACCGACTTAATTCTCTGAGAGATCTCAGCAACCTATGCCCACTTACGAGTACAAATGCCCCAAGTGTGGGGAGTTCGAGGTGACCCAGCGGATCACCGAAAACGCGCTCAAGAAATGCCCGACCTGCAAGAGCAAGGTGGAGCGCCTCTTGTCGCGGACCTCATTCATCCTGAAGGGCACCGGCTGGTACGCTACCGACTACGCCAAGCCGAGTGGCGATGCCGCCGCCAAGAGCGACTCGCCCAAGACCGATTCCGCCAAGACGGAATCCTCCACCTCCGACTCCTCCAAGTCGGACAGTTCGAGCAAGGCCGAATCGTCGTCGGCGAGCAACGGCAAAAGCGCCGCGCCGGCAAGCACCCCCGCTTCGTCTGGCAAATCGAGTTCCGACAAGAGTCCCGCGAGCAAGGCCGCCGACTAATTCTCTTCCCTCAATCGCGCACCCTCGGCGTCCCTGCTGGGGTGCCATCTCCGAGGCTTTTCTGTTTCAATGCGGTCCCATGCGCGCCCTGGTTTTCGACGGCAATTTGCACCTGCGGACGGATTACGCCGATCCGGCGCGCTGCCGGGCGAGAGCATCGTCAAAGTTGAGCTGGCTGGAATCTGTGGAACCGATCTCGAAATCACGCGCGGCTATATGGGTTATCGCGGCGTGCCGGGACATGAGTTCGTCGGCCGCGTCGTCCAGTCGGAAATCGCGACGCTGGTCGGCCAACGCGTGGTCGGCGAAATCAACGCATCATGCGGCACTTGCGACCGCTGTATCGACGGCCTCGGTCGCCATTGCGCAACGCGCACCGTGCTCGGAATCCTCGGCCGCGACGGTGCCTTCGCCGAATATCTTCGGCTCCCCAACGCGAACCTGCTGCCCCTGCCGGACACTGTCACGGATGAATCGGCGGTCTTCGTCGAACCGTTTGCGGCAGCCTGCGAAATTTTCGATCAGGCGCGACTGCAGCGGACGGACCGCATCGCGATCCTCGGCGACGGCCGCCTCGGCGCAATGGTCGCGCTCGCGTTGCAAGGCGATCAGTTCACGCCGGTCGTCGCGGGACACCATCCGGAGAAGCTGAAGCGGCTGTCGGCGTTGGGTTTGCGCACTCAGCTCGCCGGCGAACTTGCACCCGGCTACGACGTCGTTATCGATTGCACCGGCCACAGCGACGGCTTCACCCTGGCGATTGCGACGGTGCGGCCGCGCGGCACGATCATCCTCAAGAGCACGGCCGCCGCCGGCGCCGCGATCAATCTCGCGCCATTGGTGATCAACGAAATCACCGTCATCGGTTCGCGCTGCGGACGCTTTCAACCTGCCGTCGCCGCGCTCGCGGCCACCCGGTTTGACCCGCGCCCGCTGATCGATGAGGAGTTTTCGCTCGATGATGGAGTCGCCGCATTCGCGGCCGCGGCCGATAAATCGAAATTCAAAATCGTGATCCGGCCGTGAGACGGAAGGCGCAGGGTTCTGCGAAAAACCATCCGCGCCGCCGCGACGCCGCGGGCGCTGCGCGGGCCGGTGGCGACAGCAACGCACCGATAGTCGTCGGGATCGATACTGGAGGGACCTTCACCGACCTCGTTGCGATCGTTGGTGGAGAGTTGCGCGTCCATAAGCTGGCCTCTACACCGCAGGATCCGGCGACCGCGGTGATCGCCGGACTCAAGGCGATTCTCAAGGACGATCGCGCGGACGCCGTGACTTATAGTTCGACCGTCGCCACCAACGCGCTACTGGAAAAAAAGGGCGCGCGAGTAGCGTTGTTCGTCGATGCGGGCTTTGAAGATTTGATCGAGATTGGGAGGCAGAATCGTCTCGATCTTTACGCGCTGGCGCCCGAACGGCCCGAACCTTTGGTGCCGCGAGCGCTTCGATTTGGCGTCGCGGGGCGCACGTATTTCGACGGCAAAATCGCCTCACCTCTGCCGTCGAGCGAACTCGATCGCATCCGTAAGGTCGCGCTGCGCAGCGGGGCCGAGGCCTTCGCGGTCTGCCTGCTCCATTCGTATGCCAACCCGGCGAGCGAGAATGCGATCGCGCGCGCGCTCGAACCGTTGCACCGATCGCTCTCGGTATCTCATCGGATATTGGCCGAATATCGCGAATTTGAGCGGCTCTCCACCACCGTAATCAACGCTTACGTCGCGCCGCGAATGGTCTCCCATCTGGAAAACCTCGAGCGGTCACTCAACGGCGCGCGGCTGCGCGTGATGCAATCGAACGGCTACGCGATCGGCACGCAACTCGCCCGCGACGAGCCAGTGCGCACGATTCTGTCGGGGCCGGCCGCCGGCGTCGTTGGCGCAGGCGAACTCGTGCGCGCTATGGGCGTCGATCGCTTCATCACGTTCGACATGGGCGGTACTTCCACCGACGTGTCGCTGTTCGACGGCGCCGCGCGCATCCGCTCGCTGAGCTACCCCAACGGCTATGCGGTGCGGACGCCGGTGATCGATATCCATACCGTGGGCGCGGGCGGTGGATCGATCGCGACTATCGACGCGGGCGGCTCGCTCAAGGTTGGCCCGGACAGCGCCGGCGCCGATCCCGGCCCCGCGTGCTACGGCCGCGGCGATCTCCCGACCGTCACCGACGCTGACCTCGTGGCCGGACGGCTGGTCGCGGAGAATTTTCTCGGCGGGCGGATGCGGCTGGTTCCGGCGCGCGCCGATCGCGCAATCGCCGGGCTCGCCCGCGTTATGAAGTCCAATGCGGCGGAAGCGGCCCGCGGCGTGATCCGGGTGGTCAACGCCAATATGGAACGCGCGATTCGCGTGATCACGGTGGAGCGTGGCTTCGACCCACGCGACTTCGCGCTGATGGCATTCGGCGGTGCCGGCCCGATGCACGCGTGCGAGTTGGCGCTCGACCTCGGCATTCGCAAGATCTTACTGCCGCGAAATCCCGGCTTGCTCTGCGCGTGGGGCGCGTTGAGCGCGCCGCTGGGCCGCGAGTATTCGATCACGGTGCGCGAGACGGCACCGGAGCTTTCGCGATTGCTCAAACGCGCGCAACCGATGGTCGCGCGCGCCCGCGCTGAATTGACGGCGCAGGGCGCACTCGCGGCGGCGATAACCACCGACTTGCGCGCCGATGTACGTTATCGCGGTCAGTCCTACGAAATCGAAGTGCGGCTAGGGCCGAAATTTGCCGACGAGTTCCATCAGGTGCATAAGCGCACCTTCGGCTACGCCGCCATCGACGCGCCGATCGAGGTAGTGAATCTGCGGCTGAGGGCATCGGCCGCGGCCGGCCCGCCGATCAAGCCGGCGCGCGTCGCGAAAGCCTCCGGCAAGCCCGTCGCCAGCGCCAAGGCTAACGTGATCGTCGGCGGGGCGCGGCGCAGCGTGCCGGTCTATACACGAGACGATCTCGGTGCGGGCGCGCGGATTAAAGGGCCGGCGATTATCGTCGAATTGAGCGCGACCGCCTACGTATCACCCGAATTCACCCTGCGCTGCGATGCCTTCGGCAACCTCCATTTGGAACACTAGGCGGGCCCCAACCTCTTACCGACCATGCACACAGGACCACACTCATGAAGCTCGACGCGGTGACATTGGCAGTGATGAACAACCGCATGGCGGCGATCGCGGAAGAGATGGGCGTCGTCCTCGGGCAGACCAGCTTTTCGCCCAATATCAAAGAGCGGCGCGATTTCTCGTGCGCGTTGTTCGATGGTCGCGGCGAGCTGGTGGCGCAGGCGGCGCATATCCCGGTTCACCTCGGCTCGACGCCGCTCTCGGTGCGCGCCGTGATCGAACGGCTCGATCTCCAGCCCGGCGACGTCGCCGCGGTCAACGATCCCTTCGCCGGTGGTACTCATCTGCCCGACGTAACGCTGGTGGCGCCGATTTTCCTCGATCGCGATAAGCGTCCGTTTGCCTACGCGGCCAACCGGGCGCATCACGCGGATATCGGTGGGATGGCGCCCGGATCG
The DNA here is from genome assembly GCA_036489375.1 of Binataceae bacterium (SeqCode). Lineage (GTDB taxonomy): Bacteria > Desulfobacterota > Binatia > Binatales > Binataceae > JADMIL01. Next base: position 5,112 of record DASXFX010000167.1, read on the forward strand.
ATGGCGCTGGCGACCGAGATCTATCAGGAGGGATTTCGTTTGCCGCCGGTCAAGTTGATGGTCGGCGGGAATCCTGCGCGCGATGTCTTCGAACTGTTCTACGCCAACACGCGCGTGCGCGAGGAACGCGAGGGCGATCTGCGTGCACAGATTGCGGCATTGGGCGTCGGCGCGGAGCGCTTGCGCGGGCTGGTCGCAACGTCGGGCCGCGCGGAGGTCGCGGCTGCGATGGAGGCTTTGAAGGATTACGCCGACCGCCTGATGCGTGCGACGCTCAAGCAAATCCGGCCCGGCGTTTATCGCGCGACGGATGCGATGGATGATGACGGTTTCGGCCACGGGCCCATTCCGATCAAAGTTGCGATCCGGATTGGCGGCGGACGCGCTGTCGTTGACTTCACCGGTTCCGCGCCCCAGGTTCGCGGTTCGATCAACGCCAACTTCGCGATCACTCTGTCGGCGACCTTCTACGTGATGAAGTGCCTGGCGGCGGAGGCGGTGCCCGCCAACGAGGGACTGATGCGGCCGATCAAGCTGATTGCGCCAGCGGGCACGATCGTGAATGCGCTGCCGCCCGCCGCGGTCGCCGGCGGCAATGTCGAGACTTCGCAGCGCATCGTTGACGTGCTGTTCCGGGCGCTCGCGCACGCCGCCCCGGATCGGATCGCCGCCGCAAGTTCCGGATCGATGTCGAACCTGACGGTCGGCGGTTACGATACGTTCCGCGCGCGCCATTTTTCGTACTACGAAACTATCGCGGGCGGAGCCGGCGCCGCCCCGGGCCATCCCGGAACTTCGGGCATCCACACCCACATGACCAACACTCTCAACACGCCAATCGAAGCGCTGGAGGCCTACTATCCAATGCGCGTGACCGAGTATCGGATGCGGCGCGGATCGGGTGGTCGCGGCAAGTACTCCGGCGGCGATGGGCTGGTGCGCGAGATCGAATGCCTGGTGGACTCGAACGTGAGCCTGCTGACCGAGCGGCGCGTGCTCGCCCCGTGGGGATTGGCGGGCGGCGGCGACGGCGCTGTCGGGATAAATTTGGTCACGCGAAAAAACGGCAAGCGCTCGAAGCTGCCGGGAAAAACCAACCTTGATTTAGTGCCAGGAGACCGGATCCGAGTCGAAACGCCGGGTGGCGGCGCCTGGGGCCGCGCGCGATCTGCGAAGGGCTCGCCAACCCCCTCGCACAAAAGCGGCAAACTATTCTAATAGCAGGATATTATTACATTAAGTATGGCAGAGCAGCAATTCTGGATTGGTGTGCACGGCGTGATCGAGGATCAAGGCAGGATTCTCGTGCTCAGGCGCGCACCCTCGATGACCTACAAACCGGGAGCTTGGGACCTGCCGGGCGGTCATCTCGCCGCTAACGAAACCTTCGAGCAAGGTCTCGCGCGCGAAGTCGCTGAGGAAACTGGCCTCGCGATCCAGATCGATCGGTTGTTGTGTGCCAACAAAGCGAACGGTGCTTATATACAGTTGATCTTCGCCTGCCGGCTGGCCGGCGCGTCGCGCGCGGTGACGCTGCAACCGCATGAACATGCTGACTGGCGCTGGGCGACGCTCGCGGAGATCTCTCAGATCGGCGAATTGATTCCCTATCTCGATCAGGTGATCGCTCGCGGAATCCTCGGTTAATCAAATCACCGGGCGCGTCGCGTATCTTACGACGAGAGAACCGAAGCCTCGCGCGGTTTCGGTCTTTCATAGAACCAGGCGTTTAGCGCTCGTCAACATTCATCCGAGTGCGCCGCCCGCGATGAATCACCGGCGTATGGCGAGGCGACCGCGCCAATAGCCGAAAAAATTCGCACATTCGAGCTCGTGGTACACCGCGCGCTCGGGATTGCCGAGAGCCGCCGCCGCAAGCATGCGGACGCCGTTGCGCCCCAGCTTGTCCAGATGATTATGCGTGGGACCGCCTGCGATCGCGCTGCCGAAACCGAAGGCATAGGCCTTGCGCCGCAGATACTTGCGCGTCATCCGCTCGCGCCCGATCATGTGATGCACGCGCGCGCGCAGGGCAAATCCGATCGCACCGCCGCTCTTCGCGATTCGCTCGAAGAGTTCCGTATCTTCGCCCGAGATCGGATTGTTGCCGACGACGCCGAGGTCCTCGCGAAAATTGCCGAAAAGTTTGAAAGTCTCGCGGCGAAAGCCGACATTGGCGCTGAAATAATTATGAATGTGATCCAGCGCCCGCGGCTCCGCCTGCATGATCGCGGCTTCGTCGTGAACCGCCAGGCGCACGTAGAGGCTCGGCCCGAGCCATCGCGGCGGCGGCCGCTCCCATTTGGGCAGCACCAGGCCGCATGCCGCATCGAGTTGGCGCCGGTGCATTTCGCCCAGCAGTTCGATCGCCCAGTCGGGTTCCGCGAGCGCATCGTCATCAATGAAAAAGATGTATTCGCCGCGTGCCTCCGCGATCGCTCGATTGCGCGCGTAGCTCGATCCAAGTTGGGGCTCGACTACGTAGCGCACCGCCATCGGCGCCTCGCGCGCGTAGACCTCGACCACGTCGCGGGTGTCGTCCGGCGAATTGTTATCGACGATCAGACACTCCGGATTAACGCCTTCCGGAATATTCAGCGCTGCGATGCTCGCCAGCGTCCCTCCAAGCAGGCGCGCTCGATTATGCGTCGGGACCGCGATGGTTACGGTGGTGCTCACGAGGCGGTCGGCTTTCCCGATGTGCTCGGGCCTGGAGTCGCGCCGGGCGTTGGCGCGATCGTCGGTTTGTTGACCGCGACTCCGGGTGGCGACGACGGCGCCGCATCCGTCGCACCGGCCGCGGGCGCGTCCGCCCCCTTGGTCCTCGCCGGTTTTGGCAAAGGCGCAGGCGAATGCGTGAAAGTAATCGCGCTTACAGTTACGTAGGGGGCCGCGTCCTGCTGAATCTGCACCGGCGCCGTCAGTATAAACCCGAAGGGCCGCCGCTCGCCCGCGACCAGCGGCAGCACTGGCAGGCTGAAGTCGGTGAATTCGATCGGCGTGATCACCACGGGATGCTTCTCGGTGTAGGCGGCCTTCAGATTCTTGCCGGTGCCTTCGTACCACGTCACCGCGATTTGCACGCCGTCCAGGGCAAGGTCGCCAGTATTGGTAATCGACCCGAAAATAGCCGGCACGCGCTCTTCTGACATGTGCATGACGACGTCGCCAAGCTGGACTTCCTTCGCCGCATACTTGGTTGCCGCCGGAATCTCCGCTTGAACTTTCTGCACTGCCGCCAGCTCGCTGCGATAGCGTGCGGCCAGTCCGGCGGCGCCGGTGAACTTGAGCCGATCCAGATCGGCGATCATCTTCTGATAAGCGCCGATCACTTCCGCGTATTGATATTGATGATACTCAACTACCGCTGCTCGATGCAGATCCACGATGCGATCGCGGTCCGCAAAATCTGCAACGATGTGCCAATGGCGATGCTCCTTGGCGACATAAATCACGTCGCCGTAAGTGATCTTGGGGAAATCGTCCGCCGCCAGCGAACCTGCAGCGTTCTGACCCCCCGACCGATCATGTCCGGCGGCGGCGTCGAGCGTGCGCTCCCAAAGCGGCAGATCCGGCGCTGTAACGGTAACTGGAATCGCGGCGATCGCACCGTCGCGCACCGAGTCGCCAAGATCGAATTGCACGCTATGCAGCACCGCGTGGAACCACGACGGCCCGACATCGGGAGCCAGTGGAATTTCAGTCAGGAACTCGGCCAGCGTACGATCCTTGCGATCCCGATCCGAGAGCATCGCATAGCATCCCGCGTAGTTGGAGCCGCGCAGATTTTCCAGGTACTTTATCGCGGCCCCTCGCGAGGCGTTCCGATCGCACCCGCCAAGCATCAATGCCGCCATCGCGATTGCGATCGCCCACCTGCTGCGGACGCTACTCGCCGCAGCGGATGCGCGCGAATATTTCGAACCGGTGCGACCGCGCATCAGGCCGACCGCCATGCGCATCAGGACAACCCCGCGGGCGGCATCTGCTTGAGCTCAACTACGTTGCCTTCGGGATCGCGCAAATAAATCGAAAGGCCCGTCCCGCGCGCGCCGTACCGAAGGGCCGGCTCGCCGAGGACTTCGACCCCGTTATCGCGCAGGTAGCGGACTGCCTCGCCGAGGTCTGCAATCTCGGCGCCAAGACAAAAGTGATCGACGTTAAGGCCGCTCTCGATCCGGGCTTCGGAGGACGGCACCAGATCAATCAGGCTGGCGCCCGCGCGCAGTTGCACCAGGCCAATCTGATCGAGGCGCCGTTCTTCAACCAGGCCGATCACGCGGGTATAGAAATCGATCATCCGCGCCTGGTCACGGCAGCGCAGGACCACATGATCGATCTCGCGAATCTTGAGCGGTACGTCCACGGCATGCATTCTCCATGAACCGGGCCGCGCCTGCGAGCGCTCTCAGGACTCCACCGGCAAATGCGCGTCGTTCCAGTCCAAGATCCCGCCTGTCAGCGCGAGTCCGCCGCCCCGCGCGCCGCTTGTTGCGGAAATTCCAGCTCGATGGTTTCCGTCTTCGCGACCGTCGCCGCCACCATCGCTTCGATCTCGAATTGCGCTTCTGCCGCCATCACCTCTTCGATTCGCGCGTTGGTCTCCGGATGCGCCGGCACGAACAGCGAGCAGCAATCCTGGTCCGGTAGTATCGAAGTCTCGAAGGTCCCCAGCCGCCGCGCCTCGATCACGATTTCGTTCTTGTCCATGCCCACCAGCGGACGCAGCATCGGCAGCGTCGCCGCCTGCTCGATCACCGTCATGTTGGTAAGCGTCTGCGAAGCGACCTGCCCCAGGCTCTCGCCCGTGATCAATGCCGCCGATCCGCCACGCCGCGCCAACGCACTCGCGATGCGGAGCATGAAGCGCCGATAGAGCACCACGCGCAACGGTCGCAGCGTGCGCGCGACGATTTCCCGCTGAACGTCCGCAAACGGCACCAACGCCAGTTTCGAGCGTCCCTCGTAGCGCGTTAGATGCGCAGCGAGATCGCATGCCTTCTCGCGGCTCGCCGACGACACCAGCGGATGACTATGGAAGTGCACGAAGTCCACCTGCAAGCCGCGCCGCATCATCCGGTACGCCGCCACCGGCGAATCGATTCCACCCGATAGCAACACTGTCGCCCGCCCGCTGATTCCCACCGGCAGACCGCCCGCCCCCGGATGCTTCCCGACCGCCACAAACGCCACGTCCGGCAATATCTCGATCGTGATCGTCAGCTCCGGATCGTTCAGATCCACCGTGAGCCCGTGCTCGGCCGCGACCGCCGCTCCCACGATGCGATCGATTTCCATCGAGTTGAGCGGAAAACGCTTGTCTGCCCGCTTGGTCGTGATTCGAAAGGTCCGCGCCCGCGACCCGCGCGCCGCCGCCACTGCCTCGCGCGTTATCGCTTCGACTTCGCGCGGCACTGGCCGGCTGATCGTGAAGTTCTGCAACCCGAAAAGCAGCGCCGCGCGTTCATGCACCAATGCGTCCGGCACCGACGCCGGAATCTCAATCATCAAGCGCGGCCCTTCGCTGCGAATACGCCCGCAGCCACAATCCGCAAACACACCGCGCACGTTGCGCTTCAATTGCTCGACGAAGCGCCACCGGTTGCCGCCCTTCAGTACGATTTCGTGATAGCGCCCGATCAGATACCGCCGCGGCTTCACATTGGTGGCGGAATTCGCGGCAGCCCGCGGCGCAGTTTGTTCATCCATCGACATCTGGCAACTCAACTTGCCAGCATTGCCCTTGCGCTGGAAGAGCCGCGGCGCGATTATCATCCGGCTCCCAACCACTCCGATGCCTCAAGCCAGCGAAATCCCCGAGATCCGCGAATATCTCGATAACCTCCGCCGTAAGCTCAAAGGCGCCGAGACCGTACCCATGCCCGCCCCGGAAGATCGCAAGGTCGCCGCCGTCCTCGTGCCTCTCATGTATCGTAATGGTGGTGGATTCGACGTCCTCTACACCCGGCGCTCCGATCGGCTAGCCAGTCATCGCGGACAGGTCGCCTTTCCCGGCGGCCGCTTCGACCATCGCGACGCCAATCTGATGGCCGCCGCCTTGCGCGAGACTCAGGAGGAGGTCGGCATTGCGCCCGAGCTGGTTCGTGTCCTCGGCACCTTCCCCGGCTTGCGCACCCGCGCTACCGATATCGCAGTGACTCCCTTCGTCGGTGTCATCGAGGGCGATCCGCTCCTCACCCCCGATCCCAAGGAGGTCGCCGAGATTTTCCGCGTGCCGCTCGAGGCCCTGAGCGACCGGCGCTTTCGCGGCTCCTATCGATGGCAGCGGCCCGGCGCATCCTCGCCTACCGATTTTCCGGCCATCCGCTATGGCGGCCAGATCATCTGGGGACTGACCTACTCACTGACCCTGACCTTCCTCAAATTGCTTCACGGCCGCACCACCCTCAAATCGCCTCTTCAGCCGCCACTGAGCAACTCGAAGTAGGACTGGCTGATTAAATCTTCCGGCGCGATTTCCAGCGTCGCCAGTATCGCATCGACCTCCGCGCGATAAACTTCCGGCGCTTCATCTTCGGCGACCACCGCCTCGATCTCGCCAAAGGATCCGAGACCCTCCACGCGATCCAGATGCAGCCGCACGTTGCGCCGCATCAGCAGCGTCCGTACTTTGCGGACCTCGGCGATCACCCCGAGCGCCTCCGCGAGCATCGAGCGCAGCGCCTCCGGTTCTGCCACCGGCACTATTTCGTAGGCGCTCACCTCCAACTCTTCCCGATGTTCGCGGCGATAATGGATCAGCGCGGCTCCGTCCGCCTCTTCGCGTAGCTTGAGCTTGCCGTTCGCAACAACGAAGAAAGTATCGCGCTGATTCAACGTGCCGCGCAGCGAAAACCCGATCTCCTCGGCACGGGCCCGCGCCAGCGCCGCGTCGCCCACCCGAAATTTTGCTTCAAGATTGCGCATCACCTATCGACCTCTTCCGAATTGCCCTTCCTAGCCCAAGAACTCAGCGTCTCGGCAGCCTGCCGCGTCCCGGCGCCCGGATATGCAACACGTACACCGTCGAAATTGCTTCTTCGATTGCGTAGATGATGCGGTAGGCGTGTGGCCTTTTGCCGTACAGCAAATGCCGCAAAGTGCCGTCCTCTGGCGTGAACGGTGCGCGGTGCGGTCGCCTCTCGAGCCCGTTGATCGCCGCTTCCAGCCCGTCGAACCACCGTGCCGCTCGCGCCCCTGTTTCAGCTTCAATGCGCTGGTAGATGCGAGCCAGATCGCGCAACGCGCGATCCGTGATCTCAACCCGATATGCCATGCTCACGCCGGAAGGATTTCAGCGCCTTCCGCGCGGGCGAGACGCGGCCTTTGGCCACATCTTCGCGGCCCTGCCGGATGCCTTCATCGGCGTTTGCCCTGGCAGCTATGTCGAGCAGGCGCTGATAGGCTGCGGCGTCCTGCACCACCGCAGCAGCCTTGCCGTTGACCGTCAGCACCACCGGCCGTTTGGTTTTCTTGAGCTGCTGAAGCATCGCCGCGGAATGGTTCCGAAACGTGGTCAGAGCCTGGATGTCCCGCGTTATGTCCATTGCCGATGCTCCGTGCGCACAGTACCTTTAAAGGTACTGTGCCACGTCGGCGGTTTCTCGACAACCGATTTCTCAAAGCATGGGTGCGGCAACGATGAACGCCTACGGAATGGCAACCGCACGAACAAGTCCGCGAATTCGTATCGGAAAAACGTCAAACTGACCCGGTACCGAATCGCGCCAGTGTTGACAGTCGCGGAAACCCGCCATTAGGCTCGTAGGATTCGGGTGGCGCTTGGAATCGCCCGTAGTCCCGATAAAGATCGGGGTCACGACCGAAATTGAAGATGGCAACCGCAAAAGATAACAGCGCCCGTAACATCGCCCTCGAAGACGCGAAACTGCGCCAGTTCGGCTTCGATCCCGCCGCCGCGCCTGCCGACGCGATCGCCCGTCTCGACGAACTGCGCGGCGTCATCGGTGTCGCCGAGGCCGCGATCGTCCGCGCCCTCGCGAAAATCCCGACCGTCGAGTCGGCCGCGATGCTCGCCCGAATGGAGGCGCAAGCCTCCGGCCCCGCCCGCCGCGAAATCCGCGGCGCGCTCTTCAAGTTGCGTCAGCGCGGTATCGTGCCGCCGCCGCCCATAGCTCCGGCGCCCGCTGCCGCCACTGGCGCGGTCGCTCCCGCCGAGCCCGGTCTGAGCGCGCTGCTCTCGCCCATCGACGGCGACGGCGCGCGCGTCGTCTGGATCATCAAGGCGCGTCCCGGCGCAGGCTTGAGACGTCTCTGGGGACTGGTCTCCGAACGCGACGGCCTTTTCGGCATCTCGCTGTCCGCCCTCACCCGCAAGGAATTACGCAACGAGCGCGCCGACCTCGAACGACGCTCCGGCATCGCCCTGATCGACGCCGACTGGCATCTCGCCGACTTCATTCTGAGCGACGCCTATCGCCGCACGCCCGAGGCCAGCCGCGCCGAGGTCCGCAACTTCTTCGCCATCCGCACCGAATTGATCGCGCAGTCGCCGCCGACCGAGTTGCATCATCCGATCTACAACGAGTTCGCCGCCGACCTCTCCCGCGAGCCGTCTGTCGACCTGATGAAGGAACCCGAGATTGCGGCGTGGGCGCTCGCCCCTGAAACCGTCAAGTCCTACGCCGACGAGATCGCGAGCCTGCGCAACAGCGTCATCGTGCTTAATCGCATGCAGCAGGAGGAGCGTGTCGTCACCGTCGTCGAACGCGCCCTCGTCGAGCTCCTCGCCGGCGACGTCGGCGTCCGCCTGCGCCGTCACCTTGAAGACACCGCCTATTACTTCGCCCGCACCCGGCGCCGCGAACTCGCCGCCTCTGCCGCTGCCGCGGCTGCGCGTTTGCGCGACGGCGCCGACTTGAAGCGCAGCCCCTTCTTCCAGGCCTTCATGCGCGCGCAGCTCGGCGCTCTGATCGCCGAAGAGGAACAACATCAGCGCGAGGAACCGCGCCTGATCATGACGCCGGCCGAAGCGATCCGCGCGCAACAGACCGCGCGTGAACGCCAGCGCATGCGCTAGACTTGAGCCTCCGGGCGCAGGCCCGCCGCGGAGCATCGCCACCGCAGATTATCACCACCCCCGGAACCCAATAACTACGATGATTGAACAAAAGCCGCTGCGCGGAATCCGCGTCCTCGACCTGAGCCGCGTGCTCGCCGGTCCCTTCTGCGCGATGAATCTCGCGGACCTCGGCGCTGAAGTTATCAAGATCGAGGTACCCGGCCGCGGCGACGACTCGCGCGGTTTCGCCCCGCGCATCCCCAACTCCAACGACTCCGGCTACTACTACAGCGTGAATCGCGGCAAAAGCAGCGTCACCATCGACTTGCGCACCCCCGAAGGCGCGGAAATCCTGCTCGATCTCGCACGCCATTGCGACGTGATGGTCGAAAATTTCTCGCCCGGCACCATGGATCGCTTTCAACTCGGATGGGATCGGCTGCGTCAAGCCAATCCGCGCCTCATCCTCTGCTCCATCTCGGGCTTCGGACAGACCGGTCCGATGGCCGCGGCCCCCGCCTACGACATCGTCGCGCAGGCCCTCGGCGGCACCATGAGCATCACCGGCGCGCCCGGCGGCGAGCCCACCCGCTGCGGCGTTTCGATCGGCGATCTCGCGGCCGCCCTCTATGGCGTCATCGCGATCCTCGCTGCGCTCCGCGAACGCGATCTCACCGGCGCCGGCCGCCATCTGGACATCGCGATGCTCGATTGTCAGGTCGCATGGCTCGAAGATGCGCTCGCGCGCTACTCCGCCACCGGCAAGGTGCCCGGGCCGATTGGATCGCGCCATCCGTCGATCACCCCGTTCCAGCATTTTCGCGCCGCCGACGGCTATTTCGTCGCCGGCTGCGGCAACGAATCGATCTGGCAGCGCTTCTGCGACGCCATCGGGATGAGCGACTTGCAGCGCGACCCGCGCTTCCTCACCAACGCCGATCGCACCGCGAATCACGCCGCCCTCGATCCGATCCTCCAGCGCCATTTCGAGACCAACCCGCGAGCCTATTGGCTCGAACGGCTCGAAATCGCCAACGTCCCTTGCGCGCCCATCGCGACCGTCGCCGAAGTCTCCGTCAATCCTCATCTCGAACAGCGCCAGATGCTCCTGCACGCGACCCACCCGCAGTTCGACGGCCTGATCGTCCCCGGCTCCCCGCTCAAGACCGCCGGCGTCAACAGTTCCCCCGACACTCGCTCGCCTGACTTGGGCGAGCATACCGATAGCGTGCTCGGCTCCTTGCTCGGCTACGACGCCGCGCGCCTCGCCCTCCTCCGCTCCAAATCCATCATCTAACGGCGGCTATGCTAGAATCCTCTTTGTAAACCCGTCAGGGGAATTGAGGCTTAAACGTGCGTGAAGTCGTAATTATCGACGCTGTCAGGACTCCAATCGGTCGCGCCGGACGCGATCAGGCCTACTTCAAGGACGTGCGCGGCGATGAACTCGGCGTTGCCTGCGTCAAACGCCTGCTCGAACGCACCCCGGCGCTCAATCCTGCCGAAATCGAGGACCTCATCTGGGGCTGCGCCAACCAGTCCGGCGAGCAGAGTCTCAATATAGGCCGCATGATTGGACTGCTCGCGGGCCTGCCCGTCGAAGTCGCTGGCACCACCGTCGATCGCCAATGCGGTTCGAGTCTCCAGGCGGTCAACTTCGGCATGCAAGCGATCATGTCTGGCGCCGGGGAAGTCGTCATTGCTGGCGGCGTCGAGAACATGTCGCACGTCCCGATGGGTGCAGGCGTCAATCCGAATCCCAGGCTCCTCGAGCTATATCCGCCCGAAATGTACGTCATGGGCATGACCGCCGAGCGCCTCGCCGAAATGTACCGAATCACGCGCGCTCAGGCCGACGCGTTTGCCCTCCGCTCGAATCAGCGGGCGGTTGCGGCGCGCGATCGCTTCAAGCAGGAAATCGTCCCGATCACGCTGCCCGGCGGCGCAACCGTCGATACCGACCAGGGGCCGCGCGCCGAGACCACCATCGAGAAGCTGGCGGCGCTCAAGCCTTCGTTCCTCCCGACCGGCCAGGTCACCGCCGGCAACTCGTCGCAGATTAGCGACGGCGCCGCGGCTGTCCTCCTGATGAGCGCCGATCGCGCCCGGTCGCTCGGCCTCAAGCCGCGCATCCGCATTCGCGCCACCGCCGTCGCCGGCGTCCGTCCCGAAATCATGGGATGGGGTCCCGTGCCCGCTACCCACAAGGCGATGGCTCGTGCGGGTCTCAAGCCGGCCGACATCGGCCTCTGGGAAATCAACGAGGCCTTTGCCGCGCAAGTCCTCGCGTGCAATACCGACCTCGCCATCGACGAGGAAAAGCTCAACGTCAACGGCGGCGCGATCGCCATCGGCCATCCCCTCGGATGCTCCGGCGCGCGCCTGACCGTCACCTTGTTCCATGAGATGCTCCGGCGTGGCACCCCACTCGGCGTCGCAACCATGTGCATCGGCATCGGCCAGGGCATCACCACCGTCTTCGAGCAGGTTTGAGGCGACCAGTGGAATTAGTTGGTCGGGAATAGCTAGAATGACACCACGATGATGGATCCGACCGAGTTACAACAGTTGATTGAAAGCGGTCTGCCCGGCGCCCATGTCGAGGTGCAGGACACGACCGGCGATGGCGACCATTTCGAAGCGCTGGTGGTAAGCGACAAGTTCGAGGGCAAGGGGCTGGTCGAACGCCATCAGGTGGTTTATGCAACTCTGGGCGACGCGATGCGCGCGCGCGTGCATGCGCTCCAGCTCAAGACTTTAACGCCGACCCAATATCAGAATCGGAGGTAGAGATTTACGATGGCGAGCGCACTTGAACGTATTCAGTCAGCAGTTGCGAGCAACCGAATCCTCATTTTCATGAAGGGCAATCGCAACTTTCCTCAGTGCGGCTTTTCCGCGGCAACCGTTCAGATGTTCGATCAGCTCGGCGCCAAGTACGAGACCATCGACGTCCTGTCCGACCCCGAAGTCCGCGATCAGGTCAAAGCCTTCAGCAACTGGCCGACTATTCCGCAGGTCTATATCGACGGCAAGTTCGTCGGCGGATGCGATATCATCCGCGAGCTTTACGAGTCCGGCGAATTGGAGACGCTGGTCAAAGGCACGGCCGGTCAATCCGCCGCGCACTAAGCCGCTGCGTCATTCCCTTTACTGATTGAGCGAGTGCGATACGGCCTCAACCGGCCTTATCGCACTCTTGATTATTGGCCGCCCGGTCCCTGAGTTTCGGTCACTAGTCCGTCACGTCAGTATAGAAATGTGCGCCTTAACCCTAATTTCTGTACCCGGCGAGACCAAGCTCGCGCGGGCTAACGATGAAGCGGGCCCTCCTCCCGCACCTGCCACTACCCGAGCATCGCGAGCGGCAATCAATATAACTTCCCTGCCCAATGGGAAGTCTGAAACCTTGCCAAGGTTTCAGTAGAAACCATAAGTTCCGCGTTCCTTGACCACCTCCCCTTTCCCCTTCCGCGCCTGCCACCTACCCGAGCATCGCGAGCGGCGACCGATATAGCTCCCTGCCCAACGGGAAGTCTGAAACCTTGCCAAGGTTTCAGTAGAAACCATAAGTTCCTCGTTCCTTGACCACCTCCCCCTTTCCCCTTCCGCACCTGCCACCTACCCGAGCATCGCGAGCGGCGACCGATATAGCTCCCCTGCCCAACGGGAAGTCTGAAACCTTGCTAAGGTTTCAGTAGAAACCATAAGTTCCTCGTTCCTTGACCACCTCCCCCTTTTTATCGTCCGCCGTCCACGCTCCACGCCCCTGAACCGAAACTCGACACCAGTAGCAGACCGCCCATGATCGAGATGTTCTTCATGAAGTTGATCTGCTGACCCATCGCCGCCATCTTGTCGCCGGCCGCAAGCGCCGCGCGATACGGCAGGAAATGGAACATGATCGTCACCGGGATAAACCAAAGGAACATCACAAAGGCCGCCAGCCGCGCCCGGTAACCGATCACGATCAGCAGCGCCAGCCCGAGTTCCACCACGACACTCACAATCAGGCCGGGGTAGATCAAAGCTGGCGGCATCCCGGCGTGAGTCATATATCCCGCCGTGCCGCCCATATTGGTCAGCTTGCTGAAGCCCGACAAAACGAAAATCAGCGCAAGCAGAAACCGCCCCACCAAGGCCGTCAGATTACGCGATTCCTCCATTCTTCACCTCCCCCTAAAATGACTCCACGCACCACCGGAGCCCGGTCATAGTTGAACACTCCGTTGAAAATTCTCGCCAATTCTTTCGAAAACTCTCGAACATTCTAATGACGCGCCCGATCGTTAATCGCGCCCCTCGACTGTTCCGCACGTCACCACATTCCTCTCGGCCATTGCAAGATCAAATCTGCCGCACCCGAATGCACTGCCGGGGCACCTCGCCCTGTGCGGATAGCCCTAAGGCAGCGGCCCGCCTTGATCAGCGCGCAAAAACGACCGATCTCCGGCGTCGCTCGCTGCGCGGCTGTTGCAACGATAGCTAAAGCTGAGAATGGTACCTTGCCTCGAAGAGACTCAGTCGCCCGGGCGGTTGCGGCGATGGCTGCGGAAATCGCTTCCCCGCCGCACTTGAGAACGTCGCCCGGCCAACGCAATCAGGAGCAACCGCCACGAGATCGACTGGTTGAACCACCGCACCAAGACCATTATCGTGGCCTCAATTCAACCCGACAGGTAACCGCCAATGGCTTTGTGGAAACCCGATCCGACTTTTTATCCGTCCCCGCGCATGGCCGCCGAAGGGCCGCGCGAGAAGCTCGCCTACGTCGGGGTCTTCAATCCTGACCCGTCCAACGGCAAGCACGATTCCATGTGCGTGATCGACACCGATCCGAAATCGTCGAGCTACAGCCAAGTCGTGGGCCGGCTCGAAATGCCCGGGGTCGGCGACGAGATTCATCATTTCGGCTGGAATGCGTGCAGTGCCGCGCTCTGCCCGTACGCGCCCCATCCGCACGTCGAGCGGCGCTACCTGCTCGCGCCCGGTCTGCGATCGTCGCGCCTGCACATCATCGATACCAAACCCGACCCGCGCAATCCCAAGCTGGTCAAGGTCATCGAGGCCGAGGAAATTGCCTCGCGCGCCGGTTACAGCCGGCCTCATACGATTCATTGCGGACCCGACGCCATCTACGTCAGCGCGCTCGGCAATGCCCAGGGCGACGGGCCCGGCGGCATCTTCCTGCTCGATCACGAAAGCTTCGACGTGCTCGGCCGCTGGGAGGTCGATCGCGGCACCCAATTCCTTGGTTACGATTTCTGGTGGCATCTCGGCTACGACGTCGCCATCACCAGCGAATGGGGCACGCCCAACATGATCGAGAACGGGCCGGACCTCGACCTGCTGACCGGCGGCAAATACGGCCATCAGCTCCACCTGTGGGACCTCCGCCGGCGCCGCCATCTGAAGGCGTTTGACCTCGGCGTTGAGCATCAGTTGGTGCTTGAACTACGGCCGGCGCACGATCCGACGCGGCCGTATGGCTTCGTCTGCGTGGTCATTTCGACCAAGGATCTGTCGGCGTCGATCTGGATGTGGCATCGCGACAAGGGCGACTGGACCGTCCAGAAAATCATCGACATCCCGGCGGAACCGGCCGATCCGGACCTGCTGCCGCCCGCGCTCAAGGCCTTCAAAGCGGTGCCGCCGCTGGTTACCGAGATCGCCCTCAGCACCGACGACAAGTACCTGTATGCGGCGTGTTTCGGCACCGGCCAGTTGCGCCAGTACGACGTCAGCGATCCGTTCAACCCGAAGTTCACCGGTGAGGTGCGCTTCGGCGGCATCGCCACTAACGCGCCGCATCCGAAGGCCGGCCCCCTCAACGGCGGCACCCAGATGCTCGAAATCAGCCGCGACGGCCGCCGCATCTATGTGACCAATTCGCTTTACGGCGCGTGGGACAAGGCCTTCTATCCCGAGGGCATCCGCGGATGGATCTCGCTGGTCAACGTCGCGGCCAACGGCGCGATGTCGATCGACCCCGACTTCTTCATCCCGTTCACCGGCGAGCGGCCGCATCAGATTCGGCTCGAGGGCGGCGACTCCTCTTCGGACTCGTACTGCTATCCGTGACCGGCCCGTGGCCGTGGATCGCGGTGGCGCTGCTCGGCGCGTACCACGGCGTCGACCCTTCGATGGGATGGCTGTTCGCCGTGGCGCTCGGCCTGCAAGAGCGGCGTCGCGGCAAAGTCTTCGAAGCGTTGCTGCCGATCGCCCTCGGCCATCTGCTCGCGGTCGGACTGGCGGTCGCGCTGATTGCGGGCGCGATGGCCAGCGGCGCGCTGATTCTGCGTCCGATCGGCGCAGTCGCCCTAATCGGATTTGGCTTGTTTCGCCTGTGGCGGCCGCAGGCGCATCCGCGCTGGGTCGCAATGCGCGTCAGCGCGCGCGACCTGACCGTCTGGTCCTTCCTGATGGCCTCCGCGCACGGCGCCGGCCTGATGCTGTTCCCAATCCTCATGGACATGCCAGCGCGCGCAACCGGCATGTCCGCGATGCACATGCACCATCACATGCCGATGGTCGCCGCCCACGGCCATCTCGGGCTGTGGCAGGCGATCGCCGTGGTATTAGTGCATACCGGCGCAATGTTGATCGTGATGGGTTCCGTCGCCATCGCGGTCTATCAATGGATCGGTCTGCAGATTCTGCGCAGCGCCTGGATCAATCTCGATACGATTTGGGCGATCGCTCTGATCGCCGCCGGCCTCCTGTCGTTGCTCATCTAGCCTGTCCACCCCCGTCCATTGGATGCCCCCGCGTGATCCACAGGGTGGGAGGGCAGGTAGCCAAACTGCGCAGCAAGGACCGGACCGACAAGCGGTCCGGGGCCGGCGATCGCGGCCGCCTCGCGGAAACTGGGTGAAGTGTTTCACGACATAAGTTCAACTAATGTTTCGCTGTGAATCGTCTTCGCCACCTGTTCGCAACTCGGCCAAAAACGGAGCGCAAGTTCGTAAGGCGGAGGCGGAGTTCAAGTCCGTAGGTGGAGCGGCAAGTTTGTCAGGCGGAAACGGAGTGCAAGTTCCTTAAGTGGAGCGGGCGTCGAGCTTTCTAATAGATGCCGGGGATCAGACGCCAACGAGTCTTTGCAAGATACTCGCGATATTCCGGGTCTTCTACGAGATGCTCTTCCTCCAGCGCCATCCGCCAGATCAGAAAAGGCAAGGACAGCATGAACATCGCTAGATTGCGCAAGTTCGGGTACGCCAGCAAGTAGCCGATCGTAAGTATCACCCACCCCGAATAGACCGGGTGGCGCACCCATCGAAACGGTCCGGTCGAGACGATACCGCGGTTAGCCGGCAACAATCCGAAGCGACGGCCCAGGTAAAGGCGCGCGACCTGCGTGTACGTTATTCCGACGATTTCGATGGCAATTGCGGCGTAGGCGAGCCAACCCGTCGAAGCCGGCGGTGTTGGCCGCAACAACGCGGGCACGACCATCATCGCGCCGGTCGCCAGAATCGAACGCGGGTTGACCATCGTGGACCGCGGCGGCACGCGCAGTAGCGACAACACGCCCATCATAACGGCGCCCCAAAACCATATTTCCGTGGCGATGGTCGAACGGTACAGCGGCGATTGGGTGGGTATCAGAACGACGAAAAAGAGCAAGGCGAGCAAGACGTTGCCGAGCGAGTTCCGAAAGCTCGCCCACGATGGCCCTGAGGATTCGGGTGGGACAGCCGCGTCCATCGGGGCATCGGGTGGAGCGGTGGTGTCTGAGGAAGTGGCGGTCTCAGAGGGAGCGGTGGCCGCCGTCTCTGCCAATTCGTCCGCGTCAATTCCAGTAGCCTCACGAACGGTAGTCGCGGGAGTGTCGGCCGCCGTCTCTGCCAATTCGTCCGCGTCTGGCGCGACGGCTGCCGGAGCGGCGGTTTCTGCCTGAGCGGTGGTCTCTCCGGGAGCGCTGGTCGCGCGATCGGCGGGTGTAAAAGCGGGAGCGGCGGTCTCTGCGGCAATGGTGGGCTCCGTAGGGGCTGCGGTCGCGGGAGTGGAGGCAGACAAAGCGGAGGCCACCGTCTCTGCCAATTCGTCCGCGCCAACCCGCTCGATCTTCACCCTTCCGCTTGCCTCGTCACGCGCCAATCCCAAAACACTAGTGCTTTAAAATGGTTTGAGTCAATTCGATGTGCTTCGGCATCGCCGATTGTAATCGAGGTCGAAGTTCTTCTTCGACATTGCGAGACGCACTGGCGGCGTCGGGGTCGAGACTTGGCCTCGAGCAGGCGTTATACAGATGCCGGGTCCGCGTGCTTCGGCATCGCCGATTGCAATCGAGGTCGCATTTCTAGTTCGCTATTGCGAGAGGCACTGGCAGCATCGCGGGCGAGAACTTTGTCTCGAAGCAGTCGACACAGAGATGCCGGATGTCCGCCCGGGCGGTGAAGATCGAATCGCCTTTGCGAGCGCGATCGTTTCAGGCTAATCCCAATTGGCAGCGGTTTGAAAAGGCGGAAGGGGAAACCTGAACGATGAGCTACTGCACGATTGCGCCGGGGCATCCACTGCACGGACCTTATCACGATCGCGAATACGGCTTTCCGATAAGCGACGACGCGTCGTTGTTCGAACGGCTGGTGCTGGAGATCAATCAAGCGGGACTTTCATGGCTGACGATCCTGAACAAGCGGGACAATTTTCGCCAGGCGTTCGACCGCTTCGATCTCGATACGGTCGCCGCTTACGGATCGCGCGATCGTGACCGTTTACTGGCGGACCCCGGCATCATCCGCAACCGCCTGAAGGTGGACGCAGCTATCGAGAATGCGAAACGCCTGATCGAAATTCGCGGGAATCACGGATCGTTCGCGGCCTGGCTCGACGCCAATCATCCACTCGACAAGCCCGCCTGGGTGAAGCTGTTCAAACAGACTTTCGCATTCACCGGCGGCGAAATCACTGGCGAATTTTTGCTCAGCACCGGTTATCTGCCGGGAGCGCACGATGAGAGTTGTCCGGTGTATCGGAAGGTTGCGAAGCTCAAGCCGCCGTGGATGCGCGCCGTCCCCAAACCGGCGGCAAGCGCGACGCAACCGAAGCCGACAAAAACACGAAGGGCGGCGCCCAAGCGCTAAAGAATCCTTCCTCCAGAGCTGCGCGGGCGCGCGCGACTAACCGAGAGCCTACGGTCTGCCGTCATCCAACGGCGTAAAGTTGTTCGATCGCGAACAGTGCGGCGAGAACTATCAGCAGCGCGCCGGCGCAACGCTCCGCGCCGCGTTCGTAGCGTTCTCCGAGGCGCGCGCCAAACGCCAATCCGGTGAATGTGAAAACGGTCGTCGTGATCGACACCGTGATCAGCAACGGCAACAACGGAATCCCGACCGCGGGAAGCGCGATACCGACGCCGAGCGAATCGAGACTAATCGAGAGCGACGTGATGAGCAGGCCGGTGCCGCGCGTGGCGTCGAATTCCTCCTCGGAAGCGTGCCGGAACGAACTGCGGATCATCAGGCCGCCGATCGCTGCGAGCAAGCCAAAGCCGACGTAAGTCGCGACTTCGCCCAACATCTTTCCGGCGCCCGTACCGAGTTCGTAGCCGACGACCTGCATGGCAATTTCGGAGCCGGCAAATGCGCAGCCCAGCCGCACCCGCGCATTGAGTGCGAGCCGCATCACGCCCACCCCGACCGAGATGGCCAGCACGTCCAATCCGACAGCCAAGGCTACGGCGAACACCTTCGCCATCAGAATCATCGTCATGAGTAACTACCGATGGAGCCTCTCAATGGCCGGTTGAGGCGGAACCTATAACGAATACTGAGACAGCGGGCTGGCCGCAGTCGAATTGCGACGACGCCAGCATGAATCCGAGTCTGCCACGCTTCGATGAAGCGACTAACCCCGCGGACGCCGATATTCCGCGCCACCGCGGGCCATCATATGTGCTGGAAAACACGGAGCGAAGCTGGCCGGATCGTGCAGCTTGTACTTCGGGCAAACTGCCTTCCGCCAGATTCTCTTTCGCAGCCTTGCTGTCTTTCGCGCGATCCGGGTCCGATTGAGAACACCGAGCGCGCAGACGCTAGTTAATGACCTTTTCGGTGCGCAGTTCCTCGATCTGGGAGCGCTCGAAGCCGGCCTCGCGCAAGACTTCCTCGGTATGTTCGCCGAGCCGCGGGGGCATCCGACGCATCCGCGCAGGGGTCTCGGAAAAGCGCATCCCGGAATTAACGGTGCGCACCTGGCCGGCCTGCGGATGCTCATAGATGGTGAAGTTTTCGTTGGCGACGACTTCGGGCTCTTCGAAGAGCGTGTCGTAGTTATGGACCGCTCCGCCGGGGCAATCGGCTTCTTTCAAAATCGCCAGCCAGTGGGCGCTCTCATGCTCTGGAAAGGCCTTGGCGATTCCGCGCAAGGCGGCGCGCATCCGATCGGCGCGGCTCTCCAATTGCCACCATTCGGGATGCCCTACGCCGGCGCATAGCCGCTCCCATTGCTGGTCGGTGAACGGCGCGATCGTGACCCATCCGTCTTTGGTCTGGAACGGATCCAGACTGCCACTCTTGGGCACCTTGTCCTTGAAGTCTGAATCGGGCTGGAAGGTATAGCCGAGATAGGTCGCATCGTTGGCCGTGAACGCCATCATCGCCTCGGTCATCGCGATACGGATGTTCTGGCCGACGCCGCGACTGCGCGCCGCATGCAGCGCGCTGACGATGCTCAGCGCCGCGGTCATCCCGCTGATCTTGTCAGCGAGCGCCATTTTGACCGAAGTGGGCCGGCCTTCCTTGCCGCCCTGCAGAAACGCCATCCCGGAGAACCCCTGGATGACCGGGTCGTAAGCCGGCGCATTGGCCGATGGGCCCTTGGGACCGAAGCCGCAAATCGAGCAATAGACAATTTTCGGATTGAGGCGGCGGATGTCGGCGTAGCCGATACCCAAACGATCGGCGACGCCCGGGCGGTTATTTTCGATCATCGCATCGGCTTTGACGGCGAGCCGGCGCACGAGATCGCGGCCATGCTCCTGCTTGAGATCAACGACGATACTGCGCTTGTTACGATTGAAATTAAGAAAGGTCGCGGTGACGCCGGCCTTGGTCGGACGGCCGAACTGGCGGCTGGTATCGCCCTCGGGAGGCTCGATCTTGATGATGTCGGCGCCAAGGTCGCCGAGCTGCATAGTACAAAAAGGTCCGGAGACGACCTGGGTCAAGTCCAGAACGCGAAAACCTGTCAACGGTCCTTCAGCCATTTATGTGTTCCTCGTGCGCGACTGATTTGCGCGCCATGTTTCCGCCTCTACGCGCGATGCCATCGGCGTGGCGTCGCGGCCCCGAGTGCGGTTCTCCGGATGCAAATCCGGCGGTGGGCAAATCGTCAAACGTGAAAGCCTGCTTAGCCCGCCTGATCATAGGCAGTCAAGCCAAGCTCGCCAAATGCCGTCTATACAAGGGAGTATCGCATTAACGCAGTCGCGCATGGGCCAACGACGGTAACTCGCGCCGCACTCGCTCCAGGTAGTCCAGATCGATCGGCGCCACCACCACGCCCTCCATGTCGGCCGCGCGCGCAAGCACTCGTCCCCACGGATCGACGATCATCGAATTACCATAATCGCTGAAGCCGTGAACGTTGGGACCGAATTGCGCCGGCGCGATCACGTAACATTGGTTTTCAATCGCGCGGGCCCGGATGAGCACGTCCCAATGCGCCTCGCCCGTGGGAAAAGTGAAGGCACTCGGAATCGTGAGAATCCGCGCACCGGCAAAGGCCAGCCGCCGATAAAGCTCCGGGAAGCGCAAGTCATAGCAAACGCTGAGTCCAACGATGCCGTGCGAAGTCTCGGCCGAGACCACCTCGGTGCCGGCTACTTTCGCGTCGGATTCCTTAATCGTGACGCGGCCGGGCAAATCGACGTCGAACAGATGGATTTTGCGATAAACGGCGAGGTACGCACCCTCGGGATCGATCAGCACGGAGGTATTGTAGTTTTTCGTTTGGCCGGGAGCGTGTTCGGTGATGGAGCCGGCCAGGAGGTAGATTTCAAGCTCGCGGGCGAGACCCGCCATCAAGGTGAGCGTCACTCCCCCCAGCGTTTCCGCAGCCTCCGCCTCCTCCGCGCGCTTGCCGCGCCAGTTGAACACCTCCGGCAGGGCGACCAGGCGCGCCCCGCGCGCCGCGGCCAGACGTATCAGGTGCTCGGCCTTTTCGAGGTTGGCCGCCTTATCGCTTTTGGTCGAGAGCTGAATGGCGGCTGCCAGGAAGGTCATTTTACGATACTCCGGGGCGACACTCGGCGGTCAGTAGCGCGGCGTCGCCGGGTCGGCCGTCAGCGACCATGCGTCGATACCGCCGTTGAGATTGCTCACGTGCTCGAAACCCATCCGCGCCAGGTACATCGCGACTTGCGCGCTG
>DASXFX010000224.1:0-3214 GCA_036489375.1 Binataceae bacterium (SeqCode)
TCTTGGTCCAGAGCACGCGCATGGCCTCGACCATTTCGCGCATTCGCCGCCAGCGGTAGCCGAATTTGACGCCGAGCGCTTCGGACTCCTCCTTCAGCCAGCCCGCGCCCGCGCCGATGATCACGCGCCCATTGGAATAAAGATCGAGGCTCGCGATGAGCTTGGCGGTGACCAGCGTCTCACGCTCAGGCAGCAGACAAATGCCGGTCCCGAGCTTGATCTTCCTGGTCACGGTCGCGGCCACCGTCAACGCAATGAAAGGATCGACCCAGCGGGTGTAATGTTCCGGGAGCTTGCCGTCACCGACGGGGAACGGCGTCGTCATCACGACCGGAATGACGGGATGCTCGGGAATCCAGAACGATTCGTAGCCGAGCGATTCGGCCAGGCGCGCAGTCTCGGCAAGGTCGCCGCTGTGTGCGGTCGCCGCCATCAGGAATCCGATATCCATTGGATAGTCCTCCTCATCGATTAGTCAGTGATTAGTCAGTTCACTTAAGCCACGCCGACTGCGACGGTTGCAGCGAAGTGAGATGCTTACACGTTCGCACCCCACGCGTCCCACTGAGATTACGAAAACTCAGTTGGGTGCCGCCGGTGCGCTCAGTCGCGGGCGATATCGCCCGGTCCGGTGAACGGCGGATTGGCCATCGATACGGTCATGATCTTCCACGATTTGCCATTGTTGCGCAGCGTGTAGAAGGCGCGCAGGCGTTCGAGAACAGAGCCGTCCTTTTTGTAGCGGGTGACGTCGGCCATCAGCGTGGCGAAGTTTTCCGCCTGCAGCCAAATCTTGACGAGATCGACGGCCGAGCGCGCCCATCCGCGACCCTGAACCGCGAGCATCGTTTGCGTGTAGAAGTTTTGCCGATCGGCCTCGTTGGAAAATATCGTGGCGCCGCGCTCGCCGGTCAGGACGGCAAAGGGCAAGTCGAAAGATTCGAGATAGAGGTCGATGTCCTCGCGGTTGAAGCTATCGATGTAGCGAGTATAGAACTGTTCGATTCCGTCAATTATTTGTTCCGAAGATGCCATGTTTTTTGTCCCTAAAATCGAATTGAAATTGAAACGAACCGTGGTTGTAGAACTTTCGTTCTACTGCCAATCATCTATCGTAGAGTTTCTCCAATGCTTGTCACCAGGCTCCGCGCCGCAAAAATTCGCGTGCCTCGCGTTCGAGCCCTTCGCGAAAATCGGGATGCGCGATTGCGATCATGCGGCGGACCCGCTCGACCAACGGCTGCCCGCGCAATTCCGCCGCGCCAAAATCGGTCACGATGACGTCGGCGTCGCTGCGCGCGGTGGTCGTGGGGCCGGTGAGCCGCGCCACGACCCGGCTGACTGCGCCGTTGCGAGCGGTCGCCGGCATCGCGATTACCGATCGCCCGCCGCTGGCGAGCTGCGCGCCGCGCACGAAATCCACCTGCCCGCCGACCGCGCCTACATACACGCCCGACGCTACTTCGGCGTTGATCTGACCGGTCAGGTCGGCCTCGACGGCAGAATTTATCGCGACGATTCGGCCGAGCTGGCAGAGCACTTCCGAACGATGGGTGTGCATCAAGGTGAACAACTTTAGCGACTGGTTGTGATGGGCGAAACGATAGACGCGCGGCGTTCCGAGGACCGAGCACGCGACCGCGATTCCGGTATCGATCGGCTTGCGCGCGTTGGTCATCGCGCCGCTTTCGATCAGGTCCGCGATGCGATCGCTGATAAGCCCGGAATGAAGGCCCAAGTCGCGCCGATCGCCGATGCTCGCCATCACCGCGTCGGGAATCGCGCCGATGCCAATCTGGATGGTCGATCCATCCTCGATATAGCGGCCAACGTGACGCGCAATCGCTTGCTCGCATTCGCCGATCGGCCGAGGTTGCAGTCCCACCGGAGGCCTCGAGACGTTGACCACGTAATCGATCTGGCTCGCGTTCAGATAGGCGTCGCACGGAACCCACGGAGCCTGATCGTTGACCTCGGCGATGACGACCCGCGCCTTGGCAATGGAGGCCTGCTGATAGTCGTTGGTGAGCGAATAGCTGTATTCGCCTTGATCGTTGGGCGGACTAGTCTGCACGAAGACCACGTCGGAACCGATGGTGCCGTCGTCAAAATAAGGAATCAGTTGCGAGAGATGGCACGGAATTGTACGCAGAGCGCCGGTGCGCGCTAACTCGCGCAGATTGCCAATCGCACCGTAACCGGTAAACGAAAGTGCGTCCGCATGCTCTGGCTTGAGCGTATTGGTGTAGGTGATTCCGCCCAGGAAGACACTGGCGTGGCCGATTTGATGACGTTGTTCGACCAGGCGCTCAACCAGCGTTTGAGGTTCGCCGGAGCCTTGGCCCCAAACAATATGGTCGCCGGGGCGGATAATTCGGGCTAATTCGAGATTGCGTGAATCGAGTTCTTGCGGCATGGTTGTTGGCGCCATAATGGCGGCGCCCGGGGCCAGATTCGCACAAATCGTCGTCAATCGCCTAGAACCGGAGCGCGAATCAAATGAAACGATGGCCCAGGCGCGCCGATGGCAGCGGGAAGGAAAGCGCAACGTCCCCGAAATTAGGCGTTAAATTCAAGGCAAATAGAGGTTGAATCGATTTTTCGCGCAAAGTATATTGCGAGCGGTAATATGCAGTAACGCTTTGCCCGCTGGAGTGATTTCCATTCCCGGCGGCGTTGACTGAAGGACTTAGTGGGCGCGTAAGCTAGGCAGAAAAGTGGCTGGCATTAGAGGTGGCTTCCCCGGCCTCCCTGGTGCCCGTCTCCGCAACCGTCGGAAGTAGCGACAGGGGGAGATTTAAAGGTGCGAAGAAAATTCGGAATTTACCTGATGTGGGTGGCCATCCTGGGGATGGTCTCGGCCTGCGGGTTCACAGACGAACAGCGGAAGTACACGCTGGTCGGAGCCGCGACGGGCGCCGCGATTGGCGGTGGCATCGGCGCAGGCGTATGGGCTGCCGATCAGAGTGACAACTGGCCAGCCGTTCCTGCAGGCGTAGTGGGTGGTGCATTGATTGGTGGAATCATCGGGTACCTGTTGGCGCCGCCTCCGCCGCCGCCACCGGCACCGCCGCCGCCACCACCACCTCCGCCACCGCCGCCACCTCCTCCGCCGCCGGAGAAGATCGTGCTGCGCGGAGTGCACTTCAACTTCGACAAGTACTACATCCGCAACGTGGACAAGCCGGTGTTGGATGAGGCCGCCGAAACGTTG
>DASXFX010000002.1:0-14723 GCA_036489375.1 Binataceae bacterium (SeqCode)
TGGAATACCTGGGACACGATCACGCGGCACTGGAACGCGACAACCATCTCGGTGCCGACGAACTCTCGGGCCTCCTGGAATTAGACGCGCCGGTCATCCAATAGACTGCCTTGCCCCCAAACTAAAGGTCCTCGTCAAGCGTTCACCACGTCTCGACGAGGACCATCGGCCTCACTCAATTATTTTTAGTTCGCTGTGGGAAGTGTGAAACCTTTCAAAGGTTTCACGACTCTTTCTCCCTCCCCTCTTACACTCCCGCGAGCTTGCGCGCGTAGGCCGCGACGGTCTTGAAGTCGTACTCGCGATACGCCTGTAATTTCTCCGCTTCGAAGCCGCCCTCGGCATGCACCGCGAGCACTTCCTGGTAGCCGCCGAAGTCCGACGCCGTAAGGTCACCGATCAGGTTGAGCAGGCGCAGGCGCTTGTCCGCATCGAAGCCTTTCGCCCCGCCCATGTACTTCATCACGTACTCGCGAGTCGCCTCGCTGGTCATGTCTTCGGCCGCCGGCGCCGTCACCAGTAATCCACCGGCGAGGTCCTGCACGATCTGCACCGCCTGATGATAATTGTGCGCGAAATGATATTTGGCGACGTTCGTGATCAGGGTATTCGGTACGGCGTAGCCTTCCTCGATCGTGCAGGTCGCCGCGGCATGCTCGATCAATCCGCGCACGGTCGTGTGATAGGCCGCCAGATGCGTGAGCTTGTCGCGCACGTGCGCCGCCTTGCTGACGCCGTTCGCCTCCGCGATCGCAAAGCCCGCACCCGCCATCAGTTCGAGCAGCGGCAGTTTGTATGAGACCGCGGTAAACCGGTGATAACGCACGAAGGTCAGCGCGAGCTGCCCGGCGAATTCGATCTCGCCGTTCAGGAAAATGCGTTCATTGGGCACGAAGACGTCGTCGAAGACCGTCAGCGTCTCCATCATCTTGTGCCGCGCGCTGATCGGATGCTCGTACGGATCCTTCTTGGCGCTGCCGTGCGGACTCGCGATCAGCTTGAGGCCGGGCGTGTTGATCGGCAACGCGAAAGCGACTGCGTAGGCCTTGTCCTCGGCGCGCATCGCACGCGTCGGCAGCACGATTACTTCGTCGGTATTGGTCGAAACCGATGTATGCACCTTGGCGCCGCGCACCACGATCCCGTCCGGACGCTCCTCGACCACGCGCACGTAATGGTCCAGATGCTCCTGCGCGGTGGGTCCGAGCGATCGATCGCCTTTGGTATCGGTCTGCGCGACGGCGATCGCCAGATCGTTATCGCGGCAATGCGCGTGGTATTTGTGCACGCGATCGCGATATTGCGGCTTCCCCGCCGCCGCCATTTTCTCGCCCACCAGGTGCAATGCGTTGAGCGCGTCGGTCCCGATCTCCTTGATCAGCACCACCAGCGTCGCGCCCTCACGCGTCGAAGCTGCGATCAATTCGCTGCGCTTCAGCAGGTCGTTGCTATTGCGCGGCAACTGGAAGTAGCGGCTGTATTCCTGGCCGTTCTCTTTGATCACCGCGAGATCGCGATACTTCGGGTCCTCGGTCATCTGGTAGTCTATACAGGCGTGATCGACCGCAATCCCGATCACCGGATGCTTGGTGACGTCGGCCACCTTTTCGCCGCGGAAATAAACTGCGCGGCCATCGCGCAAAGCCTGCTTGTATTGTTCCGGCGTCCTCAATCCCATCTTGATTCCTCTGGTCGTCTGTATTCGCGGATACTGCGGCCCACCCCGAAGCGTCGCAACGCGGGTCCGGACCCAACCGCGTATGGCGGCTTGCCGGGCGGCAGCATCGGCCCCGATCCGACACGCCAATATAGAAGGCGATGGCGGGCGCTGTCCAACCATGCCGCTAATCCCGCATAATTGCCCGAACCTATCGGGAGACATTCAAATGGCGACTGGTGAAGCAACTCGCAAACTGTTCGACCTCGGCGGCCGCGTCGCGGTGGTAACCGGAGGGAATCGCGGACTCGGACGGGCGATCGCGCTCGCCCTCGCCGATGCTGGCGCGTCGGTTGCCATCATGGCCCGCGACGAGGAGAAAAATCGCGAAGCCCTGAGCGAACTCAAAGCGAAGGGCGTACCTGCACTCGCGCTCAAGGTCGATCTGATGAAGCGCGCCGAACTCAAGCCCGCGATGGACGAGGTCGAACGCACCCTCGGTCCGGTCGATATCCTGGTCAACAATGCAGCCTTCGCGATTCTCAAGGGCGTCCTCGACCAGACCGTCGAGGAATGGGACCAGGTCATCGCGACCAACCTCACTGCCTGCTTTATCCTCGCGCAGATTGCCGCGCGATCGATGGTCGCGCGCAAAAGCGGCGGCAAAATAATCAACGTCAGCAGCATCGCGGGAAATTTCGGCTCGCCCGTATTTCCCTCGTACGCGGTCGCCAAGGGCGGTCTGCAGCAGCTCACCCGATGCCTCGCGATCGAGCTTGCACCGCACAACATCCAGGCCAATTCGCTGCTGCCCGGATGGTTCTCGACCGACATGACCGAATGGATTCGCAACTGGCCCGAATGGACCGAGGGTCTCAAGGAAATGATCCAGCGCACGCCGCGCGGACGCTTCGGCGAACCGGACGAACTGGCCGGCTCGATCGTGTTTCTGGCGTCGCACGCCTCCGATCACATGACCGGAGCCGAGTTGGTGATCGACGGCGGCTTTTCCATACGCTGACGGCCGCCGCAGACTTGATCGAACCGCATAGGGTCGAACTGCACTGTCCGAGCGGCGCGGCACCATCTGTAACGAATCTGTAATGAAGATGAGGCGCCCGCTGAAAGCTTCACGAGAATGTCGGCGCGGAGGTATCTGCGATGGCTGCACCAGCGATATTTGACCTCGAAGGGCGCGTCGCCGTGGTTACCGGCGGCAACGGCGGCATCGGCCGCGGTCTCGCCATCGGTCTGGGCGAGGCCGGTGCGGCGGTTGCGATCCTCGCGCGCAACGAAGACAAGAACCGCGAGACCCTCGCCCATCTGCAAGCGATCGGCGTGCGCGCCTGCACGCTCGCCCTCGACGTTACCGATCGCGACGCGCTCAAGCCGGCAATCGACGAGGTCGAGCGCACCCTCGGCCCAATCGATATCCTGGTCAACAACGCCGGCATCGCACTGACTGGCGGCGCGCTCCGCGGCACCGTCGAAGATTGGGATCGCGTGATCGAAACCAATCTGAACTCGTGCTTCATCCTCTCGCGCATAGCGGCACAATCGATGGCGCCGCGGCGCACCGGCAAAATTATCAATATCGCCAGCGAGTACTCGCGCTTCGGCAATCCGATCTCGCCGGCCTATTCCGCCAGCAAGGGCGCGCTGATCCAGCTCACCAAGTCGATGGCGATAGAGCTCGCGACCCACAATATCCAGGTCAACGCACTCGTTCCCGGATGGATCGAGAGCGACATGACCGCGCCGATCAAGTCGCGGCCCTTCTACGACGAAATCCTCAAGCGCACACCCGCCGGCCGTTTCGGGACGCCCGCCGAATGCGCCGGCGCAGCGATCTTCCTCGCTTCGCCCGCCGCCGACTTCATCACCGGCGCGACCATCTTCGTTGACGGCGGCTACGCCATTAAATGACCCCGCACCCCGCGCAGTTAACTGCATACTGCGTAGTTCCTCGCCCGCCGCGCGATTAAGCGCGCCCTGAAGGGCTCGTGGATTTAAGCGACAACCGCCGCATGGTCCAGCGATCGCCTTGCCTAGTAATCGAACGCCGACCGCGTGATTACTCGCCCGCCGCGCGATTAAGCGGCCCCGAAGGGCTCGCGGACTAAGCGATAACGGCCGCATGGTCCGGCGATCGCCTGCCGCGTAATCGAACGCGGGCCGCGTAGCCGAATGATCGCCTGCCCCGTCGAGTATTCGCGCAGCTCCGCGACTAGGCGGTGCCGCGGGATTGAGTAATCCCCGCGCGGCGTGGTTGAGCGATCGCTTACTACTGTGTGATCGCTCACGACTCGCGCGGGCTCGCCGCGCTTCCAGATTTTTTTGGAATCCGGTGCGATTTGCGCTATACTCTTTGTAGCACCACTTCCAGGTGCTGAACGGTGGGGCTGGCGCACCGGAAAATGACCTGACAGCCCATCCAACCATCCCGGCCTTCAATCATTTTTGGAGGTCCGCCCCGTCCGAAACCCAATTTTTGTGCGAACGAACCCAATTTTTAGCGCCGATGTGCCTCTCCGATGCGACCGCACCTCCTCGGTTGCTCCAGCCTGCCGGCGACTTCGCGCAGGCAGCCCCAGTCGCTCAAGTGCAAATTACCTTCGCCTCAAGGCCGTCTTTGAACCTGAGCCACCCGCTTCAACCTGTTTAACCGCTCGCGGTGCTTGCCGTATCATCGCTAGAAATGCCTACGCGAAAGAAAAAATCGTCCGCGTCTGAGACCGCCGCCGGTCGCGCCTCACTCGCGATCCCCGAACTGAAGCCGCTGCGCATCCTGGTGGCCGGCGAAGTGATTCTCGATCGCTACCTGTGGGGTGACGTCGCGCGAATCTCGCCCGAAGCGCCGATTCCGATCCTGCAAGTGCGCCGACGCGAGGAAAAGCCGGGCAATGCCGGTTTCGTGATGGCGAGTTTGCGCGCGCTGGGCGCGCGGCCGAGTGCCCTGAGCGTCGTCGGTGCCGACCGCGACGGCGACCTGTTGCGCGAGATGTTTCGCGCCCTCGGCATCGGCACGCGTTCGCTCGTGGTTGACTCGGACCGTCCCACCATCGTGAAGCAGCGGATGCTCGGGTCGGTCCAATCGGCCAATCGCGCGACGCAGCAACTGTTGCGCGTTGACGAGGAGGACCCGCGGCCGCTGTCGCCCATCCGCGAACGCGCGATGAAGGCGCGGATCGCCGACGAGCTCACCCGCGCCGACGGCGTCCTCGTCTCCGACATCAACAAGGGCCTGCTCACGCCCGGTCTGCTGCGCACGCTGATCGACGGCGCCAACCGCCGCGGCATCCCCATCGTGATCGACCCGCGCCTGAGCGAAGACTTCTCGATCTATCGCGGCGCCACCGCCCTCACGCCGAATCGCTTCGAGACCGAAACCGCCACCGGGATGCGCTTGAACGATCGCGCCGCGTGGCGCAGTGCCGCCGAAACGCTGGTGAAGCAGCTCGACCTCAAAGCGTGCCTGATTACGCTCGATAGAGACGGCATGTACCTGGCCGAACGCGGCGGCGCCGACACCTACATTCCTACCACCCCGCGCGAGGTATACGACGTGACCGGCGCGGGCGACGTCGTGCTGACCTGCTTCGGCCTGATGGCTGCTGCGGGATTGAGCTTCGCGTCCGCCGCGGCGATTGCCAACCTGGCGGCGGGAATCGAAGTCGGTCGCATCGGCACCGAGATTATCTCGCGCGAGGATCTGGCACTCGCGCTGAAGCCGGCGCACGAGTCTTACGAGCGCAAGATCCTCTCGGGCGACGAACTGACTGACGCCCTCGAACGCGACCGCCGCGCCGGGCACCGGATCGTCTTTACCAACGGATGCTTCGACCTGGTGCACGCCGGCCATCTGCATCTGCTCGGCTTCGCGCGCGCGCAAGGCGATCGAGTGGTAGTCGGGCTCAACGGCGATCGCAGCGTTCGCGCCCTCAAGGGCGCCGGCCGTCCGATCAACCAGGTCGGCGACCGCGCCCGCATGCTCGCGGCGCTCGCCCTCGTGGATTATGTGGTGGTCTTCGAGGAAACCCGGGCCGAGCGCGTCATCCGCAACGTGCGCCCCGACATCCTGGTCAAGGGCGAGGACTACCGCGGGCAAGTCGTTGACGGCCAGCGGTTCGTCGAATCGTACGGCGGACAGGTCGTGCTGGCGCCGCTACTCGAAGGTCACAGCACTACTTCGACGGTCGCACAGATGCGCGGCACGGAGGCTCCCGTGAGCGGCAGGCCGACGCGCCGGAAAGCGGAACGAAAGTGAAACCTTTACGCTCCTTCCTGACCCTCGACGACCGATCAGATTTCAGAATTCCAGGGTCAGGAAGGGAATGCGCCACGACAACTCGGTCGGCGCTACCTTCAACTGCTGCGCGGGATTCAGGTGGGGCGGCGCAAACGCCGCTTCAGGTACCCGGCGAGACGATCCAGCTCGGGTTCATGCGTCAAGTAGGCCAGCCCCATGTAAGTCGCACTGTAAGCCGCGATAATCGCGAGCGCGACTATTCGCGGATTGCCGTGCAGCGCAAGCTTGAGCGCGATGCCGACGACGGCGGCAGCGATCGCCATCGCCCACAAGCGCATCAGGTACGGGCGCTCGATTCCGGTCCATCCCAGCCGCCGGTTGAGACTCGCGCGCAACATCACGTACTCGACCCACGCCGCCACTCCAGCCGACGCGGTGAGCCCGACCACACCCCATCGTTGATCGATTCCAATCGCATGCGGCAGCGGAATCGCGCAGAGGTAACCGAGAATGAGGGTGAGGGTCACACGCACGAGGGCGAAGCGAAACGGCGTGCGCGCGTCCGTGAGCGCATAGAACGCCGATATGTAGAGCCGTGCAGTGGTCCCGGCGAGCATGCCGATGGCAACGCCGGCGACTGTCGCCCAGACGTAGATCGCATCGCGATGCGTGAACGCTCCCGACTGGAACAGCAGCGTCACGATCGCGTCGCCAATGAAAATGAACGCGGCCGAGGACGGCACCACGAAAAACGCAATCTGCCGGAGTCCGCTGTTGAGCCGCAGCCGCAGCGCTTCGAACACGCCGGCGTTGGTCTCGAGCGTCGCGCGCGACATCGAGGGCAGCTCGGCGGCGGCGACCGACAAACCGAAGAGGCTGACCGGCAGGAAGTACAGAATCTGCGCGTAGTTGATGGCGGCGACCGCGCCCGTCGGCAGCAGGCTCGCGAGCAGGTTGTCAACGTAGCCGCTGACCTGCCCGACGCCGCGTCCCACCACGACCGGCAGCAGGTTGCGGAAAACGGTCGCCAACGACACGCGAACGCGATCGAAATTGAGCCGCATGCGCCCCAACAGCGGCATCGTTTGCGGCAGTTGCACCACGATCTGCAGCGCCGCGCCGGCCACCGATGCGAACGCGAGATCGATCGCGAGCCGATCCTGTCCGGCGCGGGGCCCGTACCAGACCAGCGCCCCGATCATCACGAGGTTCCACGCGACTGGAGCGGTGTACGAGGCGAAGAACCGATGATGACTGTTGAGCACGCCGAGGCACCAAGCCGACATCACCAGCAGACCCGCGCCCGGAAAGAGAATCCGCACCAGGCGAATCGTCAAGTCGCGCTTGTCGCCATGAAATCCGGGCGCGATTACGTTGATCAGAAACGGCGCGGCGAAAACTCCGAGCACCACGAAGATCGAAATCGCCAGCGCGAGCATCGCGCCAACGGCCCACGCCAGCAGGTCCGCACTTTCCTCGTCGCCCTCGCCCAGCAGGCGGCTATAGACCGGAATGAACGACGCCGAAAGCACGCCCTCGCCGAAGAGGTTCTGCAGGATGTTGGGGATGCGAAAGCCGGCCTTGAAGGCGTCGGCAGCGGCGGAATTGCCGAGGTAGTGCGCGAAGATGCTTTCGCGGATCAACCCGGCGATGCGACTGAGCAGAATTCCTGCCGCGACCAGGCCCGCGAGATTCGAGCTGTAACGAACGTCGCGCGACTGACGTCCGGAGGGCGCGGCGGTCGCCGGTGCGGTCCCGGCGGGAGGCGGTTCGTTGTAAGTAGCGACTTTGGAAAGGTCCCCTCTGCAATTCGATTCGGGGGCAAGTATAGCCGCGCGGCCGCAGTCGTTGTAGCCGCGTCCGTCGCGCATGGCGGATGCGATCCAGCGGGCATAGGATGTGACTGACGCCGTCCGATGAGTTTCTCACTCTACATCCATATTCCCTGGTGCCAATCGAAGTGCCCGTACTGCGACTTCAATTCGCACGCCGCAGCGGTCTGGCCCGAGGACGAATACGTTCGCGCGCTAATCGCCGAAATGGAGCGGAGGGCGGACGACGCTGCTTGGACCGGCAAATCGCTGCGCACAATATTCTTCGGCGGCGGCACTCCGTCGCTGTTCGACCCGCGATCGATCGGTCGCCTGCTCGATTGCGCCGATCGCCTGTTCGGACTCGAATCTGACGCTGAGATCACGCTCGAAGGCAACCCGGGAACAGTCAATGAAACCAAATTGGCCGGGATGCGCGCGGCCGGCGTCAACCGCATCAGCTTCGGCGCGCAATCCTTCAATCCGGCGATTCTGAAATTCCTCGGCCGCATTCATAGCGCCGAGGAGACTCGCGAGGCCGCCCGCGCGGCTCATCGCGCGGGCTTCAGCCGGCTGAATCTAGACATTATTTTCGCCGTCCCGGGACAGACCGCCGACGATGTGCGCAATGATATCGCGGAAGCAGTCGCGCTCGGACCGGACCATATCTCGGCGTACAACCTGACCTTCGAGGAAGGCACCGCATTCTTCACCGAGATGAAGCGCGGGCGCATCACGCCGCTGCCCAATGACGATCAGGCCCTGATGTTCGAACTGGTGCGCGAGGGATTGCCGCGCCAGGGCTATCCGATGTACGAGATTTCGAACTACGCACCGCCCGGCCATGAAGCTCGCCACAATCTCACGTACTGGCGCGGCGAGAGTTACCTGGGCGTGGGCGCGGGCGCGCACAGCTTCGCACGCGAGAACAAGGGCGGACGGCGATGGTGGAACGAGCGGATGCCGGCGCGGTACAGCGCCGCCGCGCTGGCGGGCGGCCTCGCGGAGGCGGGCGCCGAGACCGTTGACGCTGAAGTTGCTGCCGGGGAGTTCGTCTTCTTGAACCTACGCCTGCGTGAGGGTTTTGCGCTCGCGGATTTCGAGGCGCGCTTCGGTCTCAGCTTCGACGCGAGATTTGGTGCGCGTTCAGCGATTCTGTTCGACGCGAAACTGATCTTGCGCGAAGGCGACCGGATTCGCCTGAGCGATCGCGGCCTCGAACTCGCCGACTCGGTCTTCGCCGAGTTCGTCTAATGCGATCAACACGACTACGCACTACATCCCGACGCCCGTTCAGAGCCCGGATCGCCCCCTGTTCCCGCCGCCGAGATCAATGAAGCGCAACCCGTGCGAGAACTCGGGCGGTCGCAGACAAGATTTTGCCCGCGCTCCTCAGGCGAGCGACGCGCGCAACGAATGTGCGATTTTCTCCGGGGTGGCCAACCGGATGAACGCGCCGAGGCGCGGGCCGCGTTCCTGCCCCATCAGCGTGCGATAGATCACCGGAAAGATCTTGCCCGGCTTGTCGTAATTGGCGCGGCCGATATCGTAGATCGCCTTTTCGATCTCTTCCGCGTTCATATCCGGGTTGGCTTCGAGCCAACTCGACAGCGTGCGCAGTTGTTCGCGTTCGGATTCGCTTGGGGCGTAGGGCTGCTTGGCCGGCTCGATAAAGTCGCGATAGAAATTCAGCGCGCATTCCATCAACGTGCGCGCGAGCGACTCGGTCTCCGCGTCGCCTGTTATTCCAGGATCGTAATTTGTGAGATACCGCCAGATCAGATCGCGTTCGGCGGTGCCCAGCGCCGGCACCAGGTTCATGACCAAGCTGAAAGTCACGGTCGAATTGAAACGCCGCGCACTGTCGCTCTGCAGCACGAACTCGAGCGGCGAATTCGCTCGCGCGGAAGGGTCCGCCGCGCTCCATTCGCGCAGCGCGTCGAGGTACTCGTCCACGTACTGCGGAATCGCTTCGAGGAACAGTTTGCGCGCGCGCCGCGGGTTCAGGATGAGAAAGTACTTTAGCACCTCGATCGGCGCGTAGCGCCGCCATTGTTCGACTCCGACTCCGCGCCCGACTGACTTCGAGACCTTGTGCCCGTCTTCATCCAGGTACATCTCGAACGCGAAACCGAGCGGCGGCCGTCCGCCGAGCAGCTTCAGAATTTGTCCCGAGAGCCGCGCAGAGTCGATCAGGTCCTTGCCATAGAGTTCGTAATCGACTTTGAGCACGAACCATCGCAGCGCCCAATCGACCTTCCATTGGACCTTCGCATGGCCTCCCAAAATGCTCTGTTCGCCCCGAAAACCGCAGCCGTGAGCACCACCGAAACTGCGCTCGCACGAGAATTCGACGGTGCCGCGATCGGGATGATAGGCAGTGACGAGGGTCGAATTGATCTGGCCGCAGGTCGGGCACAACGGCATCACTGGTGACCAACCCGCGCGATTTTCCTCGCGCAGCGTGGGTGTGACGATGCGGATGATTTCCTGATGCTTCGCGAGGATCAGCTTGAGCGCTTCGTCGAAGGCGCCGCCGCCGTACATCTCGCTCGACCGCATCAACTCGTACTCGACCTCGACCGGAGCGAGGAACGAGCCCAGCAGCGCGATCATGTGTGCGGCAAAGCTGTCATGACAATCGCCAAAAGGATCGGGGATGCGCGAGACCGGCTTGCCCAGGTGAGCGGTGAAGCTCTCCCGGTTGGGAATGTTCTCCGGCACCTTGCGCAGCCCGTCCATGTCGTCGATGAAGACCACGAAGCGTTGCGAACGATCGGGGGTCAGCAGTTTGAAGGCGTGACGCACGTACGAAGGCCGCAGCACCTCGCCCATCGTACCGAGATGCGGCAATCCGGACGGCCCGAAGCCGCTCTGAAATACGACCGCCCGGCCAGGCTCATAAGCGCCGACGCGCTCGGCCAGCCGACGGGCCTCTTCGTAGGGCCAGAGATCAAGGCCGTTTGATGTTTGGGGAGCCGATGCCATCGCGTGCTATTCCTTGCCCTTGAGGACGCTGGCTACCGCCTCGCGCACCCACGGATCGATTTGGAGGTCTCGGGTTTTTTCGGAAGCCAGACGCAGTTTAATCCCGCAATTAGCGCAGATAAACGCCGTCTCGGCATAGCCGGCGCGATCCTCGACGGTCATCCGCAGCAGCCATTCGGTGGTAGGTCGCCGACAGATCTGGCATGTTTCTTCATTCATTTTAAGTTTGCTCAGGAGCGCTCACGACTGCCGTACCTGACGGCCGGACCCCCCGATTGCTTCGCCTTCTCGCGCTGTGTTAAAGCCGATCGTAATGAAGCGAATCCGAGGGGCGGCGAACCTCCGCCCGTCTGCTCGTCCAGCCTCTACTTTAGAAGTACAGGGCCGCCGCTGCTAGCGGCAATTCCGACCGATGTCCGCAGCGCGCAGCAGCCGCAGCGGATCGATTCTATGGATCAAACGTTTACCAAGCAAAAAATCCGCGAACTTCGCGCTTTAGTTGACGAAGGCGATCGCGTCGCGATCGTGCTGCAGGACGACCCCGACCCGGATGCGATGTCGAGCGCCATCGCGCTGCGCGCGCTGCTCGGGCGCAACAAGCAGACTACTCCGATCTTCGCGTTCAAACCGGTCACCAGACCGGAAAATCGCACCATGATGCATCTGCTGGAGATCGAGGTCGCACCGGCGGACACCGAGGAATTGCGCGGATTCCAGCGTATCGCGATGGTCGATGTCGAGCCGCCATACTTCGGCGACCGCATCCCGCGCGCCGATATCGTGATCGATCACCATCCGGGCTACGCAACCGGCCTCGCGCCGTTCGAGGACGTTCGCATCGGTTATGGCGCCACCGCGACGATCATGACCGAGTATTTTATCGGCGCCGACGAGCGCATCAGCGAGCGCATCGCGACGGCGCTGCTCTATGGCATTCGCAGCGATACCCTGGCCCTGTCCCGGCGCGTCACCGAGAACGATATTGAAGCCTTTACCCATCTTTATCCGCTCGCCAATTACAGCCTGCTGCGCCAGATCGATCGCCCCGAACTGCCGTTGAGCTTTGCGCGCATTTTGTCGCGCGCGATGGGGCGGCTCGATTTGCGCGACGGTCTGGTCGCGCTCCATCTGGGCCCGGTTGAGCGCGACGATTTGATCGTGCAGATGGCCGACTTCTGTCTGCAATTCGAGGGCGTCGAATGGGTCGCCGTGGCCGGCAAGCTCGGCCCCAACCTCGTCGTCGCGGTGCGGAATCACGGCATCGGCCACAACAATGCGGGCGAGATCGTCAAGCGACTGTTTGGCGACATCGGAAGCGCCGGTGGCCATCGCAACATGGCGAAGGCGGTCATTCCCCTGCGGGCCTGGCGCCAGCGCGAAGGCACGACTCGCGACAAGACTATCGAACCGCGTTTGCGCGAACTCTTCGTCGCCGGACTAATCGGTGGCGAGGACGCGGGCGACTCGCGCCATCAGCGCAACGGCACCTGAGCAATCATATCCAGACGCATCAGCGGCAACGCTTCGACTCTGCTAATATCGATGAGATGAAATGGCCGCTCCTTTCGGCGGAAGTTTACCTGACGCCGCCTTCGCTCTATCGTTGAAGCCGTGAAGTCGTTGGAAGCAACCCTGGAAATCAAAAATCGGCTCGGCCTACATTTGCGCGCGGCCTCGACGCTCGCCGAGACCATCAAGAAGTTCAATGCCACCGTTACGATTGGCAACGGCGGCCAGGCGATCAACGCTCGCAGCGTCACCAACCTGATCATGCTCGGCGCCGGCCAAGGTACCAAGCTCAAAGTCAAGGCAGAGGGCCCGGATGCGCAGGCGGCGATGAATGCCATCAAAGAGCTATTCGAACAGCGTTTCAATGAAGAATAAGCCGGACGGAAACTCGAGGTGGAGCCGTCAATCTTGACCCGACTATTACGGTTGGTTATATCAATGCGATCTGGTTTTTAGTCAGGAATGGTTAAGGCCGTGACAGATTAAAGCCAGGATTAAGAGGGATCGGCGACATTGCCTCGAGTTCGCCTAAATTAGCCCCCGTCGCACGAATCGCAAGACCGCTTGATTAACCAACCTCTGCTCGACGCACGGTCGATGCCCCCACGGGCCGCGATTCTTTCAGCCGCATCTCCAAGGAGCCCGCGTTCATGCCTATAAAAGATTTCCTTTTCACTTCGGAGTCCGTCTCCGAGGGTCATCCGGACAAGATGTGCGATCAGATTTCGGACGCCGTTCTGGATGCGTTGATTGCAGAAGACCCTAATTCCCGCGTTGCCCTGGAAAGCCTGGTCAAAACCGGTCTGATCGTCATGGCTGGCGAGATAACTTCAAAACATCGGCCTGATTTCGTCAGTATCGCGCGCAAGACCGCGGTCGAAATTGGATACGACAACGACGAAGTCGGTTTCAACGGCAATATGTGCGCCGTTTTGACCGCAATCGAGCCTCAATCGCCGGACATTTCGCAAGGTGTTACCGAGGGCCAGGGTCTTTTCAAGGAACAAGGCGCCGGCGACCAGGGCCTGATGTTCGGCTTTGCCTGCGACGAGACCCCGGAATCAATGCCGCTGCCGATTGCGCTGGCCCATCGCTTGATGGAGAACCTGACGCGCTTGCGCAAGGAAAAGAAGCTCGATTTTCTGCGCCCCGACGCCAAAAGCCAGGTTACGGTGCGTTACGTCAACGGCCGTCCGGTCGGCGTCAATACCGTGGTCATCTCGACCCAGCACAGCCCCAATGTCGGCTATGCCACCATCCGCGAGGCCGTCATCGAGGAGCTGATCAAGAGGACCATTCCGGAGCAATACCTCGATAAATCGACCGTGATTCACGTGAATCCGACCGGCAGCTTTGTCGTTGGCGGACCGCATGGGGACTGCGGGCTTACCGGCCGCAAGATTATCGTCGATACCTACGGCGGCTACGGCCGTCATGGTGGCGGCGCGTTCTCGGGCAAGGATCCGAGCAAGGTCGATCGCTCGGCCTGCTACATGGCGCGCCACGTAGCCAAGAATGTGGTCGCTGCGGGGCTCGCAGCGAAGTGCGAAATTCAGGTCGCGTATGCGATCGGCGTCGCGGAACCGGTCTCGATTCTGATCGATACTTTCGATACGGGCGTGGTTCCCGACCAAAAACTGTCGTCAACCTTGCGCGAGCTTTTCGACTTTCGCCCGGCCGGCATTATCAAGACGCTCGACCTGAAACGGCCCATCTACAAAGCCACCGCCGCCTATGGTCATTTCGGCCGTCCGGCGCAAAACGGCCTTTTCCCGTGGGAGCAGGTTGATATGGTCGGCGCGCTGCAGAGCGCGTTCGGAGTGAGCGGCAGCCGCTGAGCGCGACAGCCCGGGGCGTGCATTCGATGGCACCGACCAGAAAGTGCACTCGCAAGCCGTGACGGCCGCGCCAATCATCGCGGCGGCGTGAGTTACAATGACCCCTTCGCCGCTTCGGGATTTTTGTCACCGACGGGATTTTCGTTAGCAGGAGGACTCTTATGCCCAATTCCAAGGGCAACGGGCACGATGTTCGAGATCTCGGATTGGCCGCCGCCGGCCGCAAACGTATCGAATGGGCTGACCGGCAAATGCCGGTGCTGCGGATCATCCGCGAACGCTTCGCGAAGGAACTTCCGCTTAAGGGGCAGCGTCTCGGCGCATGCCTGCACATAACTTGCGAAACCGCGAACCTGCTGCGTGCGCTCAAGGCGGGCGGCGCGGAGGTCTTCTGCTGCGCGAGCAATCCGCTCTCGACCCAGGACGACGTCGCGGCGGCTCTGGTCGCGGAGTACGGCATCCCGGCCTACGCGATTCATGACGAAGATCGCGACACTTATTACAATCATCTGCGCGCGGTGATCGAGCGCCATCCGACGATCACGATGGACGACGGCGCCGACCTCGTCAGCATGCTCCATACCGAATTCAAGGCGCAGGCGAGCGAAGTCCGCGCGAGCATGGAGGAGACCACTACGGGCGTTATCCGGCTCCGTGCGATGGCCCAGGAT
>DASXFX010000070.1:0-17620 GCA_036489375.1 Binataceae bacterium (SeqCode)
CCGGCGGGAGTGAGGCTCGCGGCCGCCGCGGTCGGCGCGGCGCCGAG
This sequence comes from Binataceae bacterium (SeqCode), assembly GCA_036489375.1. Lineage (GTDB taxonomy): Bacteria > Desulfobacterota > Binatia > Binatales > Binataceae > JADMIL01. The sequence continues at coordinate 48 of DASXFX010000070.1, forward strand.
GGCGGCGAGCGCGGCGGCGCTGGCGGCGGTGAGGCGCACGGCGCCTTCGGGCGCTTGCGAACGGCATCGCGCACAGACGATGCCACCACGCGAGACCACGAAATAGACCGCGGCGGCGGTTGCCTCGGCGTCATCGCAGATCCGACAACGCCCAAAGTCCAGCCCGAAGCCCGCGGCGTGCAACAGGTTCAACTCGAACGACTGGCGCATCGCGAGGTTTGCGACGCCGCCACCGAGGGTATCGAGAGCGCGCGCGAGGACGTGGTACGCATCGACGGCCTCGGCCTCTTCGGAAGTGAGCGCGTCGGCAAGTTCGAGCATGTAGCTGCCGAGCGCAATCTTCGCCAGATCATCTTCGATCATTGGTGGCGCGGAATCGCCGGGTTCGGCGCGCGTGATGAATACCAGTTGCCCGTGCGGGCGACGCCGGAAGAAGAGGTTGACGTGCGAGAATGGCTCGAGTTTGCGCTCGAAGCGCCGGCGCGAAGCCTTTGCACCCTTGGCGATACCGCTCAGTTTGCCGAACTCGCGCGTCAGCATCGTGACTATGCGATCCGACTCCGAGTAGTCGCGCGCGCGGAGCACGATTGCGGCGGTGGATTCTTCAGCGGGCACGGCGGCCTTTCACATCCGCATGGAGATGGAACGGTGCCATCGCATTAGACGGCGGTACGGAGAATCGACTGCTGGATAGCCTTGACCTTGGTGCGCATAGCTTCGATGCCATCGGTGTCGCGACCGTTGTCGGCCGCGTCGCGGACCAGGTTCTCGAATTTGGCGAGGATGTTGGCGAGCTTGGTGTGGGCCTCGATCGTGGCCCGCTTGCGCATCTCGTCGCTCTCCCATCCGCGATCGACGTACTCGCGCAGTTCCTGTCCCTGGATCAGCAGTTCGCGCGCCTCGTCCTCGAAGCCTTTGACCATGCGGCGAATCGCATCGCGAACCTTCGGTACTTCTTCCGGGTCCTTCCACAGAACGTGTTCGAGAAAGGTGAGATCGTCCTCGGTGACGGTGGTCCGTCCGCAAATCAATGCGTGTGCGCGCAGAATCCCGAGCGCGTTGCGCCAGCGGCGATCCGACACGATTATCTGCTGCGTCGCGAGCGCCCGGCGCAGCTCGGCCAGCGATCGGAGAATGGTCCCCGGGAGCTTGACGGCCGCCGCACTGGCGCGAATTTCGCCCAGTTCGGCGAAGGAGATCATGGTGCGCGAGCCCGCCTCGACGCCCTCCAGCATTTTCAGGAAGCGAAAATCTTCGCTGATGTAATCGACCATGAATCGCAGCATGAAGCGGTCGAACAGCGCGGTCAGTTCCTCCTCATCCGGCAGCTCGTTGGACGCCCCGAACATGGTGATGAGCGGGACGTTGACGCGCTCGCGGCCGTTGTGGAAAACGCGCTCATTGATGACCGTGAGCAGCGCATTGAGGATCGAGGAGTTAGCCTTGAAGATTTCGTCCAGGAAAGCGATGTGCGCTTCCGGCAACTTGTGATCGGTGACGCGACGATAGTCGTCCTGTTCGAGGCCTTTGAGGCTCACGGCGCCGAAAATCTCTTCGGGCGTAGTGAACTTGGTCAGCAGCCATTGAAAATAGTCGGCGCCTTCGATGCGGCGGCAGAGTTCGTCGGCGAGCATCGATTTGGCGGTTCCAGGCGGTCCGATCACCAGGATATGGCTGGCGGACAGTAGCGCGCAGAGTGCGCCATCGATCAGATCTGTGCGTTCGAGGAAGAGGTGATTCAGTTCCTCGCGAATGGATGAAAGCTTGCTCAGTGTGTCGGGCATCGGCAGTAGCGCGCGAAGGTGGCGCACCGATATGGAATCTAGCAGAGCGCGCGGCATCGCTTAAGCGGCATCGCGACTTAAGCGGCATCGCGCCGCGCCAAGCGCTCGCTTGCCGGAAGAGAGTATCGGCGCTAGAACCAATGGACAGTCACTGACATTCAATTCGCTCGCGCGAGGCGAGCGCCGCAACCAGCGGGCCGCCGCTCGGCGCCGGAGGGGATCGATGGAAAAAGCGTTGGCAGGAGTCAAGGTCTTGGACTTGACGCAATTCGAAGCCGGCACCTCATGCACTGAGATGCTCGCGTGGCTCGGTGCGAACGTAATCAAGGTCGAGCCGCCGAAGATGGGCGAGCAGGGCCGTTGGCTGCTGACCGAAAAGCCCGGCGTCGATTCGCATTACTTCATGCTGCTCAACGCCAACAAGCGCAGCATCACGCTCAACCTCAAGTCCGAGCGCGGCCAACAAATCTTTATCGACATGATCAAGCAGGTCGATATCCTGGCCGAGAACTATTCGCTCGGGACGCTCGAAAGCTGGGGTCTCGGTTACGAGCGGCTGCGCGAGATCAATCCGCGCCTGATCTATCTTACGATCAAGGGCTTCGGCACCTACGGACCCAACAGCAAGTTCAAAAGCTTCGACATGATCGCCCAGGCTGCCGGCGGAGCGATGTCGATTACGGGGTTTCCGGGGTCACCGCCGCTCAAGCCCGGGCCGACCATCGGCGACACCGGTACAGGAATTCACGCCGCGGCAGGGGTGCTCGCTGCCTACATCCAGCGCGAGCGAACCGGCAAGGGCCAGAAGGTGGAAGTGGCGATGCAGGAGGCGGTCTTCAATTTCGTGCGCGTGCCGACGATGAGCATGTACATCACGAACGAGCCGAGCCCGCGCGTCGGCAATCGCCTTGCGAGCGGAGCGATCGGCGACATCTACAAGTGCGCGCCCGGTGGCGCCAACGATTACGTGTACATGCTGTGCACCACCCCTGAAATGTTCCAGGCCATGTGCAAAACCATCGGCCGGCCCGACGTGGTCGAGGACCCCCGCTTCAAGGACCGCCGCGAGCGCGTCAAATATATCGAGGAACTCACGCGGATTATCGAGGATTGGACCAGCAAGCGGGGCAAACACGAAGTGCAGCAGCTCATGGGCACGGCTGGAGTGCCCTGCGGCGCGATTCTGGATAGCCTCGAACTCCTGAACGACCCGCATATGAAGGAGCGCGGCATGGTCGTGACCGTGGACCATCCGGTGCGCGGCAAGTTCACGATGCCCGGATGCCCGATCAAACTCGAAGACTCGCCGGCGGAGGTTACCGCGGCACCTTTATTGGGACAACATAACGGCGAGGTTTACAGCGAGATGCTCGGGCTCTCGGAGGCGGAACTCGCGCGGCTCAAGCAGGAGGGTATCGTCTGAGCGGCCGCGCGATGATAATTGTTGTCCGATGATTTCGCGGCGGCGAGAAACCGGGGGGGTGGTTCGCAGGGGCGCAAAGTCGATTGCGCTGCTGGGCGCCCTCCTTATTCTCACCGCTCAGTTTCTCGCCCTCGCCCACTTCCATCAGGGCAATCCCACTCGACAGATCAATGCGCAGAACCAGATCGTCGCTGACGACGGTCTGTGCGCGCTCTGCATTCTTGCCTTTCATGCGCCGGTAAGTCCGGCAGCGACGCCGGCGATCGCACGTCCCCTTGCCGAAGTTCGGCTGGTGGAGATTGCGGTTGCGCGGCTACACCTTTCAGCTTCGTACTCCTCATGCCAGACGCGTGCACCGCCCGCCGCGTCGGTTTGACGATTTCCCGCTGACATTTCGGAAATTCGTTGAATTCGGGCCGCGTGGCGATGCCGCGCGGGTCTCGTCGCGTATGCATTGCGCAGACCGACTCGCGTTCCGGCCCAATATGAGGAGTTGATGATGCGAAGGTACTTAATTTCGTTCGCCGGGCTGGCCGGTGCGCGTGGAGGCTTGGGTACTAAGGACGATTTTCGGATTCCAACATTGATAGTGGCGGCGACTACGTTCTTTGCGATGACCTTAATTCTCGTACCGCTCGCAGGGGCAGCAGGAGTTGGTGCCCGCCAAAATATAACGGGTACGGTCAAGGATGCACTTAATCGGCCCCTCCCTGATGTCCAATTAAACCTGCAGACCGCCGATGGTCGAATTCTCGGTCGCACGCGGAGCAGTCAGAACGGCACCTTCGAGTTCCGCAATGTACCTGCCGGCACTTATGCGATTCAGGCAAAGAAAAATGGCTTCAGGCAAGGGGTCGAAATCGTGGCTGTGACCTCGCGCATAGCCTCCAACCTTGAAATCGCACTGCAAGCCGAAACTGAATTGAGCCTGCGAGTGGTTACCACCAGGATCAACCGTCAGTCCAACGGCCTCTCAAAGACCGGGAACAGCCAATATACTTTGACTCAGCACGACATCGCCGCGCTTCCGCAGGGCGCCAATACTCCCATCAACGAAGTGCTTCTGCAGATGCCTGGAGTAGTCCAGGACGACCAGGCACAGATCCACGTTGACGGCGAGCACGAAGACCTCCAGTGGCGCGTGAACGGGGTCATGATGCCGATCGATAGCTTCAGCGGATTCGGCCAGATCTTCAATAGCTTTTTCGTCAGGCGGATGAGCCTACTCGATGGGATATTGCCGGTAACCTACGGTTTCCGCGATGCCGGCGTGCTCGACATGGAGACCAAAGACGGCTGCTCGAACCCGGGTGGGAACGTAGGATTCTATGGTGGGCAGCGCGAAACGCTCCAACCGAGCTTCGAATATGGAGGATGCGATGCCCCGCTGAGCTATTACTTCACCGGAGCGTTTCTGCACAGCAATTTGGCTTTCAGTTCGGCAACGCCGGGCCCGACCCCGATCCATAACATCACCAACCAGGGCCAAGGTTTCGGCTACCTTACCTACCAGCTGAATCCGCTGACCAAGTTGAGTCTGACTACCGGGATTTCCGTCAACAACAGCGAGGTCCCCAACACACCTAACCTGCCACCATTGTTCAACCTCGGCGGATTGGATCCCGCCGATTATCCATCGTCGAAAATCAACGAAAGTCTTAACCAGGACTATTATTTCGGGATACTGGCGCTGACCGGTGTGGTCGGCCCCGAGATCAACTACCAAGTCGCGTACACTGGCTCTTATAGCACCATCCAGTTCAATCCCGACCCGATCGGCGATTTGATTTACCAGGGTGTTGCGTCGAATTCTTTCCGCAGCGAATTCGACAATACCCTTCAGACCGATGTGTCCCGCCAATTCGATTCGCACAACTTCGGCTCACACAATATCGGTACTGGTTTCTATCTTGGCGAGTACGGCACGCAAGTGGATGATACGACGCTTGCTTTCCCCGTAGATTCATCAGGAAAGCAAACTCAAGATACCCCCGTCAGCATCGTCCAGAACAATAACAACATCAACATGCTCTATGGCGTGTATCTGCAGGACATCTGGCAGGTCAACGAAAAGTTCACATTGACCACAGGAGTTCGTTGGGATGGTGTAGCCGGGGTCATCAACAACAATATGGTGAGCCCGCGCGTTAACCTGCTCTATAATCTCAACAAAAGCACAGCTATTCACGCCGGGTTTGCGCGCTATTTTCAAACACCGGATTTCGAGACGATCTCAAACACCAGCTTCGAGGCTTCTAAAGGTACTTCCGCAGCGGTTTCGCCTGGCAGCGTGCAGTTGTTTCCCGAGAAGGACTATTACTGGAACGCCGGCGCACTGCATCATTTCGGATCCCATCTAACCTTGGAGGAGAACGGTTTCTTTCGCCTGTCGCAAAACCTTATCGACTCGGGGCAGTTCGGCTTTGTGCCCGTGTTTGAGCCGTTCAACTATAAGAACGGGCGGATTTGGGGCTCAGAGAGCAGCGCCGTCTTTAACTGGGAAAACTTGAGCGTGCGCGGCAATTTCACCTATTCGGTCGCGCAGGGCAACGACGTTACCACGGGCCAGTTCAATTTCTCCCCCGCGGAAATCGCGTACATCGCCAACCATTACATTTTCCTCGATCACTCTCAGCAATATACCGCCTCCGGAGGCATTACCTACCGTTGGAGAAGTTATCTGGCCAGTATGGATGGCACCTATGGAAGCGGCCTGCGTGCCGGTTTTGCCAACACCGACGAACTGGGCGAGAACTTTCAGATCAATCTGGCGCTCGAAAAGAGCTGGCAGGTCCGTGAACTTGGCGAGGTCAAGACCCGCGTGGTGCTGGTGAACGTCACGGATAATATCAACGAGCTCCGCGACGGCAGCGGAATCGGAATATTCCAGCCTGGCTTTGGACCGCGGCGGACCGTTTACGGCGGGATCACAGTGCCGCTTCCGCCCATCGGGGGCTCGAGCGCAACTCCGTAGGCGCGAAGGGCGAGGGGCGGACTCAAATGGGACATTCCATACTTGAACGGAACTACTGCGCACTGAGGGATCAACCGCTTCCACCGATCGTGCGCATTTAAGCTGACAAGGATTAAGGTGATTTTGACATGCAGGAATTGAAAACGGCCTGGGAGGCGCTGGCATTCGGTGGACCGATGGTCTATCCGCTGCTGCTTCTCGGCATCATCGCGATGGTGATCATCCTCGACCGCGCCGCCAGTTACATCCGATGCCTTCGCTTGCCGCAGACTCTATTCGATCTGGTGGAAACCTACGGCTTCAGTTGGGACGACCTCGAACGCGAGCTCCAGACGCTCTCGCCCGTAAACGCCTATGGCCGGTTCTTCAGCGTCATCGCGCGGCATCGGCATCAGCCCGCATGGTGGGTCGAATCGCGCGCGGGGGACGAAGCCGGCAGCATCGAAAAGTCGCTGAATCGAGGTTTGTGGGTGCTCGAAACGATTGTCACAGCCGCACCATTGATGGGACTGCTCGGCACCATTACCGGCATGATGCAGGCGTTCAAGGTAATCGGCGGCTCGGGCCTGGTCGCGCCCACCCAGGTGACCTCGGGTGTGGCTCAAGCGCTTATCGCCACAGCGCTCGGCCTGCTGATCGCGATCTTTGCGCTGTTCGGCTTCAACTTCTTCGCCCGGATGCAATCGCAGGCACTCGACCGGATGGAACGGCTCGGATCGCGCTTGATCGATCATATCCGCCTCGATCAGGAGACCCAGGAAAACGGCGAGACCATCGCCGCGGCTCCTCCGATGATGGCCGCGCGCGAGGGACGGACCGCCCGATGAAGCTGAAACGAACTCGCAGCTATCGCCGCGGCCGCATCGAAATCATTCCGATGATCGACGTGATGTTCTTTCTGCTGGTAACCTTCATGCTCGCGTCGCTCTCGATGCAAAGCCTGAATTCGCTGCGGGTCGAACTGCCGCAGGGCGACGCCCCCAGTCTTCAGCATCAGGAACCGGTGACGCTGACCGTGACGAAGGACAGCCACCTCTTTCTCGACAAGACTCCGGTGACCCTCGATGACATGGCGTTTAAGCTGAAGGCGATGCTGACGACCGCCGATCGCGGAGTCGTCGTTAACGCGGACAGCGCGGCGCCCGAGGGCATTGTCGTCGAGGCGATGTTGCAGGCGCGACGCGCCGGCGTCGAGCATTTCCTGATCGCGGTGCGCCGCGAATGAGCGAAGGTGCGGGCGCGCATGCTCGCCTCAACCTGCACGGCAATCTTCAAGTGAGTTCGCCATATCTCGACGACCCCGGGCGGCGCTTGTTGTGGACGCTGCCGGCGGCCTTGCTGGTGTGGCTCGCTCTGCTGATCGGCTTTTCCCGGATGCTTGAGCTCACGGCGGCGCCGCCACCGGAACTCAAGGCGGTGGAGGCGCGCATCGTTGAATTGCCTCCGGAGGTCGGTGGTCTGCAAGGCGGACCGGCGCCCGCGGCGGCCGCCAAGCCCAAGCCTGCGATAGTTAAACCGGCGCCGGTGGTCCATCCGCACGTCGCGCCTCATCCGCACATCAAGCTAAAGCCCGTCGCCCCGCCGGTTGCGCCGTCGGCAGCTGGCACCGCAAAGAGTGAAGCACCTCCGTCGGAATCATCAGGCGCCGCGACTGCTCATCCCGAGGGCGGCGGAGTGCCGGGAGGCTCGGGCACCGGTAGCGGAGCGGGACTCGGTAGCGACACTGCGGGAGCAAGAGCCATCTACGCGCCGGTTCCCGAGATTCCCGACGATTTGCGCGAGGACACGCTCGATACGGTCGCGGTCGCGCATTTCAAAGTCGGCTACGATGGCCAAGTCGAGGTCACTCTAGTCAAGCCGACGACAAATCCGCAGCTCAACGGGATACTGCTCGACACCCTCAAGCAGTGGAAGTTCTTCCCCGCGATGCGCAATGGTGTTGCGATCGCCTCCGAGTTTGACGTACGCATTCCGATAACGGTGCAGTAGGCGCGTAACGTAGATTCATGGCAGCAAGTGATATTTTCGCGGCGGTCGAATACCTCAAGCGCGAAGGCGAGACTGTACTGCGCCGCTTCGCGCGCGCTCATCGCGGCGCGGTCTATGCCGAGATGCGGTTCGAAGCGGTTTTCCATCGCTCGGCTTCGGCTAACGATGGCGATCAGCGCGATAGCGCCGAGAGCGAGATGGCGGCCTTTGGCGTCGCAGTCCACTATTTGAACTCGAGCGGCGTCGTCGGACACGGACAAACGGGCGCCGAAATCGGCCGGCTCGCACTCAACCGCACCAGGTTGATCGACGCGCTCAATTCCGCGCTCACCGAAGCGTATGATCGGGCGCGGTTCAGCGCCCGCGAGAAGGCTGCGATGCTCAAGCAGCTCGGCACCGCGGCGCGAGCTCTCACATTGGTCGGCGCAATCGAACCCTCGACGGCACGCGACGAGGTTCCGGCGATCTTCCAACGCGATCCACGCACGCTCGATCCCGACGAACTCAAACGCGTCTGCCACGACGCCTCGGCCGCGATCGCCGGTCTCGGCTCGGACATCGCGTTCAACGCGGTCGCGGCGATGAGCGAGTTGCGCCACGAACTTTTCATCAATACCGCCGGCGCGCTCATTTCGCAGGCCTTCGCGTTCTCGCAGGGCGATTGCTACGTCGTCGCGCAGACCGCGGACGGCCATCAGGAAACCTACGATACCATCGGTCACCAACGGGGCTTCGAATGCCTCGCTGACGGTTCGCGCGATGAGCTGATGCCGACTCCCGACATCGCCACTTTCGCCATCGAACTGGCGAAGGAAACCCGGCAGCTCGCGGCCGCTCCCGCGCTCAAGCCACCCGACGGCGAAGTCGTCGTGGTTACCGATCCGCATTTCAATGCGCTGGTCGCTCACGAGATCGTCGGCCATCCGAGCGAAGCCGATCGCGCACTGAAGATGGAAGCGGCATACGCCGGACGAAGCTGGTTTCTACCGTCGCTCGCGCACAACGAAATCGGGCGGCCGGTGGGCTCGCCGCTGCTGTGGGCCTGCTCCGATCCGACGCTCGACGGCTACGGCCATTACCGCTACGACCATGAAGGAACGCCGGCGCGCCGCGTTACTCATATGGAAGGCGGAGTGTTTCGCGGTTTTCTCAACTCACGCACCACGGCGGCGGCGCTCGGGGTTGAACCTAACGGATCCGCGCGGGCGAGCGAGGCTTGGCACGTCCCGCTCATTCGGATGTCGAACACGTTTTTCATGCCCGGACAAAGCGACCCCGCGCAAATGATCGCCGACGTCGAACGCGGCTACTACGTTTGCGGAAGCCTGATCCCCTCGATCGCGGAGTCACGCGAGAACTTTCGCATTTCGGCCCGCCGGGTTTACGAGATCGATCATGGACGCCTGGGACGGCTCTATCGCGCGGGCAGCGTGATTGCGGATTCGAAGAGTTTCTTCACCAACGTCGATGCGGTCGGCAACGATCTCCGCCTGATCGCAATCCCCAACTGCGGCAAGGGCCAGCCGATGCAGGTCAAGCGCATGTCGAACGGCGGACCGACGCTGCGATCGCGCGCGCGTCTGGGCGGCGGTTAGATCGCGATGCGCACCGCGGCCGATCTGCGAAAGTTCGTGCGCGAAGCCACCGCGCTACTCGCACGTGAGCGCGACCTCGCCGCGTTCGAGGTCTATTGCTCGAGCAGCGAGCATCGCGTTGCGCGGCTGAATTTTACTTCCGACATTCCTTCGCGCGGTCTCGAGGAATTCAAATCGCTCAATGCCGACGGCTTCGCCCTGCGCCTCGTGATGCGCCGCGATCCGCATGAAACCGGATCCGCTACCGAAGCCGGCGACCTCAGCCTTGATGCGGTCCGCGCAACGATCAAGCGAGCGCGTGCCGCCACCGTCATTGATCCGCATTTTCCCGGACTGCCCGCCGCGCCGCAAAAACTCGCATCTCCCAAAGAGCCGCCTGCCGTGAGCGATCTGATGCGCGCGAAGGACGGCGCAATCGCGGCCGCCGCATGGCAGATGGTCGGCGGAGCGATATCCACCTTCGAAGCCCGCGCCCCACTCAAACTGCCGCATCCGGGACTGGTGGTCGGCGGCGACCTCTCCGTTATTCGCGACCGCATCGCCATCGGTAGCTCTACGTTCGCCGACATTCGTAGCGACGAAAGCGCCCATTTCGTCTCGTCGGTCACGGCGCTGGTCGAATCCCTGGACGCCAAGGGCACCGCCACCGCGACCGGTGCTTCGCTCGATCAGATGAGTCGCGCCGGCGCCAAGCTCGGCCACGACGCGGTGATCCGCGCGCTCAAACTGCGTCACGGCGAGCGTCCGCCGCCGGGCGCTTATCGGGTGGTGCTTGGACCCCAGCCAATCGCAGAAATTATCAACTACATGGTGCTCGGATCGCTGACGACCGGCGCCTTTCATTCGGCCACTTCCGCCTACCATGGACGCTTCGGCATGCGCGTGATGGACGAGCGGATCAGTCTCGCCGATGATCCGCTCGCAAAGACCGGCCCGGTGCGCAGGCGTATCACCTGCGAAGGACTCCCCGCCGCGCGTACCGAGATGATTCGCGATGGCCGCCTCGTGGGCCTGCTCTCTAATTTCTACGACTCGCATCGCCTCCTCGCCGACGAGCATCGCGCCGAGAAACTTGGCGCTGAAGCGGACGCGAAGGTCCAGTTTCCGGTGCGCAGCGGTTACCGTCTGGGCGAGAGTCCGGCGCGCCGCTATGACGCGCATCCAGGATCGAGCGGAACCAACGTCATCATGCGGACGCGCGGCGGCGTTGACGAACGCGAACTGATCGCCGCAGTCGGCGACGGCATCTACATCGGGCGCATCTGGTACACCTACCCGATCAACGGGCAACGCGCGGGCGATTTCACCTGCACCGTAAGCGGAGATTCCTACGTCATTCGCAACGGCCGCATCGCCGCGCCGTTGGCACCCAATTGTTTTCGGATCAATGCAAATATCGAGCAGGTGTTCACGCACCCTCTCGCGATCGGCAAGCGGTCCGAGATCGCCGTCGTCTGGGGTTCGCCGGAGGCCTATTTCGTGCCGGCGCTGGCGCTCGATGGAATTCGTCTGGCGCAAGTCGGCGCGGCCGATTCCGACTGAGTCCTGCACACGATTTCGCCCCCACGCGTCGCCCTGCCGTTCAGTTTCGCAAACGTCCGCGTCCGTGCTTTGCAGCGTTCCTAAATTATTTCGACCGCGGAATTATGATGATCCGGAGATCGTCGCGATACCTCTCCTGCTTGCTCGTGAGGCCCGTCGGATCCCATCGCGTCCACGTGCCCTCACGCTTCCCGTTGCGATACTTGCCTTCGAGCGCCTTGACTCCATTCGCGTACCAACTCGTGTGCAGACCGTCTTGCAGCCCGTTGCGATAATGGTCCACCGCCGAGCGCTGGCCATTCTCATACCACGTGGTCCATTCGCCCTCCTGTACGCCATCGCGGTAATAGCCCTGGATCATCCGATCGGCGGTCCCGCCGTATGCCACGAAGATGCCGTCTTTGACCGGTTTGCCGTCTATGGTTTTCTGGCACCAGACCTCGTCGGCCTTGGGCGGTGGCGCGCCCATCAGCGTGGCGCCGGGCGGGCATGAGAGGGGAGCTTCTCCTGTATCGCGATGACATCCGGGTAATGCCGCCGTAAGGGCAATCATTACGGCGGTAACCGTGAGTCGCACTAGCGCGCCGCTTCTGAAGCGTATCGACATGGCACGGTAAATTGTCTCATTCTCGCACTTCGCGCGTAAGCGAGGCCGCCTCATCGCGATTAAAAATGCAACGGGCGGGGAGACGATTTCCGCCTTCCCGCCCGCTTTCCGATTCGGTCCGCGAGCGACGTGCAGCCCGCGATACTTTGAATGCCCTGGTCAGAGCCCTCTAGTTCGAGCCCGTCGATCCGAGCAAATTGCCGCCCAGTGTCGGATGGCCAACCGTCTTGTCGCCAATCACGTTGATCATCGACGGCTTGCCCGATTTGAATGCCCGCTCGAGCGCTGGGACGATCTCGTCAGGGGTTTCGACCTGTTCGCCGTGACAGCCCATCTCGTTGAAGATCTTGTCGTAGCGAATCTTGTCCAGCATGTTGAACGGCTCGGTGCGATCCTTGAGCATCGGCATCGACTCGAAGCTCGGGCCCCACGAACTGTTGTTATACAGCAGGCATACGATCGGCAGGTTGTAGCGCGCCGCCGTCTCCATGTCCCAGCCGCCGATTCCAAGCCCGCCGTCGCCCATCACGAGCACGACCTGCTTGCCCGGACGCGCAAGCTGCACGCCGATACCCATGCCAAAGCCGTGGCCGACCGGTGCCAGCGGTCCCGCATCGATGACCGAGCCCGGGAACCGGCAGACAAAGTTCTGACTCATCCATCCGGACAAGGTGAAGCTGTCGATCACCACGGTCGCGTTCTTGTCGAGCACCGAAACCAGATCCTTGGTCACGCGCGCCGGATGAATCGGCAGATTGCCGTGGACCTTTTTCTCGTTGTCGGCGACGACCTTCTCAAAGTTCGATCGCACTTCGGCCAGTTCTTTGACCCAGCTCGAACTACGATTCTTCGAGAAATCGAGCTTGAGCTCCTTGATCCGCTTGATCAGCTGGCGCAGCACCAGCTTCGGATCGCCGACCAGCGGGATCTCCGCCGGCACCTGCCATCCGATGCGTGACGGCACCGGGTCGCACTGGATGTACTTGGCCTTATCGTTCCAGGTCGGCATGCGGCCGAAATGCTCGCCGCTCCAGAAGCGAAAGCCGAGCGTCAGCACCACGTCCGCGCGTCCCGTGAACGGCTTCTTGAAAGCGCCTCGAATCGCCAGCGGATGTTCTTCCGAGACCGAACCCTGGCCGGCGCGCCGCGCATAGACCGGAATCGATGTCAGCTCGACGAATTCCTTTAGCTCGGGCGCCGCGTTCGACCAGAAGAGGCCGTCGCCACCCGCGATCAGCGGGCGCTCGGCTGCGTGCAGCAGTTCGATTGCGCGATCGATTTTGTCCGGATCGCCGGCGGAACGCACATCGTCCGGCGTGAAGCGCTGGCCGCCTGCGCGCTGCTTCGCGTCTTCCGCCTGGGTGTAAAGAATGTTCTGCGGAATCTCGATCAGCGACACCCCCTGCGGCGGCGTCAACGCTTCGCGAAAGGCCAGCCGCATGTCGAACTCGATCGTGCTGAAGTCGGTCACGCGCTTGGTGTACTTGGCGAAGCTGCGCACCACGTCCGAACCGTAGGCTTCCTGAAATGAACCCTGATGATCCTCGGTGTTCGGATGTTGACCGGAGATACAAACCACGGCGCTGTTGGTCATCGCGGCCAGCGCCAGCCCCGTCACCGCGTTGGTCAATCCGCAGCCCGCCGTCACCATGCAGACGCCCGCTTCGCCCGTCATGCGCGCGAAGCCGTCGGCCGCGTATGCGGTCGCCTGCTCGTGCCGCATATGAACCAGCTTGATCTCATGGCTGCGCAACTGCGCGAGTATCGGGAACAAGTGACCACCGTTGATCGCGAAACAATAGCGCGCCTTGTTTTCCTGGATGATGCGCGCGACCAGCTCGCCGCCGTCCACTTTGGCCATTAGAGATCCTCCTTAAGGTTTATGCCGCTCCGCCGCACTGGCGACCGTCTATGTCCGCGGACTCTCGCGGCATGAGGGGGCCGGGTTCTGACGGGCCTGAAATATTCTTCGACACGAATCCTTGCACATTTCCGGCGGAAGCGAAAACCGGAATCGAGATAAGTCCGATACTTCGATTTATTTGCGCATTTCCGCCTCTCGGCACGGCGCGTTGGGCACCTATAATTTCTTCCCGGCGCAAGTTGATCCTCAACTAAAAGCCTGTAAGCTTAACCCTTAATCGAATTGGCTGGTTGTGACGGGCTATCCCGTGAGATCGCGGGCGTAGTGAGTTCCTGATGAAATGAAACGGATCTTGGCAGCAATATTCCTGGCGATCGCCAGCGCGCTTGCGTCCGTTCCCGCAAATGCCTTCAGCCTGCTCGATCCCAACACGTGGCCGCCGTCGCTCAACCCGCACAACTGGCCCTTTTCGCTCTACCCGATTCCCGAGGTTGCGACCAATCCCAACGGCGGCGTCACCTACGGTATCCTGACCGCGTTCCTGCTCAAGGATAAGACTGGCGATATTCGCTACATCTTCGCGCCCGACGTCAACAACAACAGCACTCTCGGTCCCGGCGGTAATATCCGATTTCTCGCTTACCCCTCTGAGGACACACAATGGTACGTGACCGGAGGCGCCGAGGAGAACATCGCGCGCAACGTTGACCTTAATTATGAGACCGGCCGCACGCATCATGACTGGTGGACTTTTACCGGCAGGTTTTTCTTCGAGCGCGATCCGACCGAACGTTTTTTCGGCATTGGCAACAGTTCGCGCGAGGGCCAGGAAACCAACTACACCACTGAGCAGCTCTATTTCCGCGGACTCTTCGGGTGGAACATCACGCCGAATCTGCAGCTCGCCGCTGTAATCAAGCCCCGCTTCGTCCGCATCCAGGAGGGCGGATTCACCACCACGCCGCAGATCTTCACCGTGTTTCCGAATGTCAAGGGTATCAACGGCGGCAGCGAGATGTGGGATGAAGCGCGCATAACTTATGACACTCGCGACTCCGTCGATATTCCTCGCTCGGGCGGCTTGGGCCTGATCTATTACGGGTTGGCCGACCGCCGTTTCATGAGCTCGGTTTCGTACAATCGGTTCGGCGGCGAGGTACGGCGATATATCTCGTTCGGCGATCGCATCACCTTTGCCGGCCACGTCTACATGCAATGGACGCCGGCCGGAAACGAGACTCCGTTCTGGTCGATGCCCTGGCTAGGCGGCGAGGAGAGCTTCCTCTATACCGTTGAGACTTTGCGCGGTTATGGAGCCGGACGCTTTATCGACAACAATATCGCGGTCGCCAATATCGAGATGCGCACGCGAGTCTGGGATGCGACCATCCTCGGCACCCACGGAATTCTGGAATTGGCTCCATTCTTCGATACCGGGCACGTCTGGCATTCGATGTCGCAGATTCCGCTTCAGGAACTCCATTCGGTCGGCGGCATGGGCTTCCGCGCTATCGCTGAGCCGTTTGTGGTCGGCTACGTGGATGTCGGTATGGGTGGTGAAGGGCCTGCAGTCTTCTCCGGCATCAACTACCCGTTCTGATCCGCCGCCGGCGAAAGTCTCACTGTTTTATCGAAACCCGAATCAACCTCGGCAGGACTACAGACTTCGCAAACTCATCGGGCGCTTCTGTTCCTGAATAGCTCCGTACCCTTCTGCTCCGTAACCCTCCCTGTTGATTCTAACGTCCGGCTACTTGCGGAAGCGCGACGGGAATTCGGCTTCGAACGTTACCTCCGGATGGAGCACGCGGGCGCGCTCGATCAGCGCCACTTCAGCCTCCGGAATCTGCGGGTCCGGCACGCAGCAATCCACGGGACACGCGGCGGCGCATTCCTCATGGTCGAAAAAGCCGACGCACTCGGTGCATTTGCCCGGCACGATGTAATAGATGTCCGGAGCGATCGCGTCGTGACTGTCGCCATTCAATTCCCAGGGCGCGCCGCCCGCGTAGATCGCATTGTTGGGGCATCGCGGGGCACATGCGCCGCAATTGATACATTCTTCAGTAATCAGCGTGGACATCAGGAATTTCCAGCAGGGTAATCAGGTTTGAGGCATCGCGGCGGCGACCCGTCGCGCCAGTTCGAGAAAGGCCTGGCTCGCCGGATGGTCCGGCTTGCCGATAACGATCGGAGTTCCGGCGTCGCCCGCCTCGCGCACCTCGATAAAGAGCGGCACCCGCGCGAGCACTTCCATCTGTTCGTCGGCGGCCATCTTGTCGCCGCCGCCATGCCCGAATATCTCGTCGCGCTCGCCGCAATCCGGACACACGAAATAGCTCATGTTTTCGACCACGCCCAGCAGCGGGCAATGCACCTGCCGAAACATCCGCACTGCGCGAAGGGCATCGGCCAGCGCGACGTCCTGGGGCGTGGTGACGATCACCGCACCATCGATCGCAACCTCCTGCGCCAGCGTCAGTTGCGCATCGCCGGTGCCCGGCGGCAGATCGACGATCAGAAAATCCTGCGTGCCCCAGAGCGTATCTTTAAGAAACTGGCGCACCGCCCCCATCACCATCGGGCCGCGCCAGATCACCGGCGCCTTGTCGTTCAGAAAGAACCCGATCGAGATGAGCTTCACGCCGAAGCGCTCGATCGGGTAGAAGGATTGGCCGCCGGCACCACGCGGTCGCTCGTCGCCAGTGCCGAACATCATCGGCACTGACGGCCCGTAGATGTCGGCATCGAGCAGCCCGACTCGATAGCCGAGACGGTTGAGTGCGGCTGCCAGGTTCGCCGCCACCGTCGATTTGCCGACACCGCCCTTGCCGCTCGCCACTGCCACCATGAACCGAGTGCCTTCGAGCCGCACTTTGCCGGTCTTCTCGCCCAGCTCGGGTTCGAGCTTGCGCATCTTGAACTCGACCTTGGGCACGCCGAGCTCATGGGTGAGCGCCTGATGAATGCGAGCGGCGAGATCGCGCAGAATTTCCTCGCGATCAGTCGCGCCACGCAGCGTGATCGTATAGCTGCCGTCGGGCGCCGGCGTAATTTCCTCGACCAGCCCGAGCGACACGATGTCGGTCGGGTAGCCGGGGTAATCTACTTTAGCGAGCGCGGTCGCGACTTGTTCGAGAGATACTTCCCTTGCCACTGGCGAAATTATTTCAGATGAGAATCGCAAACGATAGCCGACCGGCGAAACGAACCTTCGAATGTCGTGAGGTTAGGGTGCAAATGACCAGAGACGGGCGCTTTTCAACCATTACTGTCATCCCCTGAATACCCGATGGAGGCGCGGCGTTCGCGTGCGGCGGCACTCGATCAGGCAAGCGGCGTCATCCGCTTGGCGATCACCGCACGCGCTTCATCGGCAATGCGCCGCACGATTTCGCGCGCCGGGCCGGTCCCGTTGATCAGGACGCACGATTGGCCGGCATAAAACGCCAACCCGCTGATATCACCCTCGATGTCTCCGGTGGGCGGAAACGCCGAATAGCGAACCATCGGGAACTCCGCGCCGGAGCGGCGCAGCATGCCCATAGGATCGCCCTCGCCCGGCCGATGTCCGCTCGCAGGTTGCCCTGCGCGCTCCCAGGCTGCGACAGTCGGAGTGCGAATTGTGCGATGGGGCGCGGCGGGCCATCCGATATCGAACAGCGAGCTGTGGACGGTGTCTTCGGCCGACGCGCCGACGATCGCGGCAGTGTACTCGGGACGGACGTGAGCTTCGTTGGCCGCAACGAAGCGGGTGCCGAAGACTCCGCCGTCGGCGCCCAAGGCGATTACCGC
>DASXFX010000131.1:0-29515 GCA_036489375.1 Binataceae bacterium (SeqCode)
CGCTAACTCACAATCGCTCGCCAACCAACCCGATTAAGCGTTGCCACCGCTTCGGACGCCTCTGCAGCGTCGATCAGCACAACTGCGCGACCATTCAGGATGCCGCCCTCCCGCGCCGACTGAATTCGCGCCGCATGCAGAGAACTGACCGCTTGCCTGATGACCTCGTCAGCCCGCTCAAACAAATCGCCTGAATAGGGAAGTATAAAGATTCTCATGACGCCCTCTGGGGTCCGAAAGAGGTTATTGGGCCAATTGGAGAAAATTTACAAAAACATCCCAACGGATACACCATCAGGACGTGGGGCCTCCAAATTCGGTTTCATTTCTTACAGCCCGCGTAGCGGGCGCGAGGTTTCGCCGTCGAACGGACCGGCCCGCGCCACATTTCAGGTTATTTCGTGATCGTCGTGTAGATATTCAGTAACGCAATATCAACCTTCATTGCGGAACTTTGATCGAGGCTTTTGGCAGCAATCATAGCTGCTTCATCTGCGGTCTCAGCAAGAAAGATCTCCGTGCGGGATGGAAGCTTATCCATCTGGTTCTCGTAGTACATGGCAACCCACCTAGACTTCACTTGCGACCTCCGCGACACCAAGTGTGCGCTCAAGAAATCGACTATGGCAACCGAGGCGCATAGTGTGACGGACTTCCCAGAATCGGCGAGCTCTCCACGGTCTTGCGATGCATTCTTACCGCCCCCGGTCCGGCGCTCCTCGAGGCTCTGTGAGACCTAATCGTTTGCGCTCGAACCGGTCTGAGACTAGCGTTGGCTTCGTTGACGCACTCACGGTGCGGCGACGGGCGGAAGACACCGCTTGGGGGACCATCGACGATCGGCATCGGAGGGACTCACCGTCCTTTTCGGTGCCGATCGTCATTTCCACCGCCAGCGAATATCGAGAGCATCAGCATTTTTTCACAGCCCCCCAACGCGCGCGCGAGGCGTCTGAAAGTCCACCGCGAAAGCGATCTGTGTCGCTATCGGGTTTTCCCCTTACGGTTAACGCGGTGTCGTCCCGGTGCTGGTCGAGGAATCACAGCGTCAGGCCTGGCGCCGCTGATGCTCTCAGGCGGAGGGGTCGGCGGCTTTCCAGGACACGGTTCCGAGACCCACTGCTGACTGATCGAATCCGAGAGGTACGCAATTCTGAAGGTCCCGACGCGCGCTGCTCTCCAGTTTGACCTACCGTGTTCCCGGGCAAAGCTGCGTTCGCACACCGGACATCGAAATAACACTTTTGGCTTGCCTTCTATCTCAAGCTCGCGCGGCTGATTACCACTCCAGATATGCGTCTCAAGCCCTTCGTGTTCCATGATGCTAAAGCGCTACCTGCGCGAAAATAGCGCAATATGCATGCCCGACCGCTTCGTAGGCTCTAATCGTGAATTAGCGATCTCCGCCAGGCCCTGCGTAAAAATTCTACGACACAGAGTTTCGGTCCCATGGGTTTTTAGAAAAGCTCCATATCTCGCAGAGATTTATGGCCTGCGCTTTGCTGTTGATTTTGGGAACGGACGTCAGCGATCGCAGCGAGGTCATGCACGCGTGCCGACGGGTGCCTCGCCAGGGGGATCGTGCCGAAGTGACGGCTGGAGGGCGTCCGTTCCTATCCCGGGAGGAACACTGATATGATTCCGCGTCTGCTGGGCAAAATCGACGAAGTATTAAGACTCCCACACCTTAGCGATTTTCACGCAGTTGAAGTCAGGGCCATCGCCGAACGAATCGAGTCGCTGTTCTTGAGTATCAGGGACACTGTCGAAGGCAGACATTACGAGCTGCTGACCGCCACCGTGGATCGCCTCCATCGAGAGAGCGCCCTCGGCGAAGCCGCTCTCGATCGATTGCTCAAGTCTACCGGATCGCTCTGAAGAGTGTCATTTCTTACAGCCCGCTACGCGCGTGGCGCACCCGGACCTGCACACACTTTTTCGGAGTTTTGCGCATATTGCTCATGAAACCTCTGTACTCTAAAACTCAAAATCTACAGAAAGAAAGGTCACAAAGGTCTATTTAAGAGAGCATACTCAATATGCTCAAAGGGAATGCTTGACGGCAGCCTGCTCGATTGCCGCTCACGGACTAATGGGCTCCCAATACTCGTGTTTCTTACGGGCGACCACGCGCGCGTGAGAGTTGGTGCCATCCTAGTGCCACATTGGTGCCAAATGCCGGTTGCGTCTCAACACTCAGTGGCACTAAGTGATTGATTAAGCCATACGGGCAGTTGACTGAATGTCGCTCCGATTCGCTCAGTGATACTCAATGCTATGACTCGGTTTGGTTCTTACAAGTAAGGTGTCGCTGGAAGCTATTTGAGCAAGCCCAGTTGTTTGAGCCGAACGGTTGCGGCGTCGCGTGAAACATGAAAAGCAATCACAACATGTTCGATCAGATAGACGCTGGACGGTGTTGCAAGATCAGCGGGCAGTTGCAGTCCTTTGCTTCGCTCAAGCTGCTGCGCGAGACGCCACACCCGGCTCTTCGGCATTAGCAGCCCTCCCGACATGTAGCGCGCCTGCCGCTCCATTTGCTCATCCCACTCGGCAAGCAGGTCTTCGGTATATTCACACCTACACGATTGCGCAATTGGTCCTTCGTCGAATGGTCCCGGCCCAAGCCCACGCCAGAGTGGTGCGTGCTGAATGGCATGCGCACATTCGTGCGTGATGGTTGTGCGCTGGCGGACCTCACGCCAGTGTTGTTTCGTCAATTCAGAAGAGATTTGCACGTCCGGCTTGCGATCCCAGTAGTACAAGGTGACACCGTGAACGCCTTCTGGCAGCTCGGCAAGTTGATCGACGTCGTGAGCGTGCTGTTCCAACAATTGCAACAGCGCCTGGGTCGGTATTGGATTCAGTTCCTGGCCATAACGGTCCATGCAGAACTGAAAGATTATCTCTTCGCAGAGGTCATCCAGCTGCTCCCGGCTAAAATATTGCGGCTGCGGCTGGCGCCCAAGTTCAATTAAATCTGGCATTCTCAATCCCCGCGCTTCTTGTCCAATTCGCGACGGAATGCTCGATAGGCAGCAACGATCCTATCGTGTGACGGATCTTGTCGTTCTCGACGTCCCTCGGCCGGAAGTCGTCCTGCATAAAACTGCAGGACATCCAGGGGAACTTCCAAAACCTCGGCCAATTGCGCCACGAAGTCCGGCGCCGGCGGTCCGCGGCGATCGTGTTCAATATCATTGATGTAGGCTAGCCCGATCGCCGTCCCGTCCTTTTTCTTGACTTGCGCCGCCAGCGCCTTCTGCGTAAGACCGCGCTCCTTGCGGAGCTCGGCAATTACCTCGCCAAAAGTCTTCATGTTCGCCGCGCAGCGCTCGTTATCCTCATCGGCTACCTCCTGAAAATTGAGAATACCGCATCTATGCGAATTCGCCAGTCTTTCCTCCGGATGCGCGGTTGCAAACTGCGGCATTCGTTGTTAAGGATATAATGCGACTACGCGGATTCTCTGAATATCTGCGCCATAGAAGAGGTTCCTTTTCCGCTGCCGTCCTTCCAAGTTTGGTCGAGACGGGCGGGGCGAAGGATGGCAGGTTTCAGAGTCCAATCCATATGCGTCCTGGCCCTCGGCAGCGGGCGCGAGGGAGCAAGCGTGACGACTGTCTATCAAGGTTCCTGCGCTCGTTGTGAGCAGAAAGTGCGAACCGACGAGAACCATTTGAAGGCGCATCTGGGGGCGAGCACTGCCGTGTTTCATTGGGAGTGCTTTGTTCTGCTGATGAAGGAGCATCGCGAAGCGCCGGCCCAGGACGCTACCGGAAAGGTGAACAGAGATACGCGAGGTAAAAAAAGGCTCCGTGTCGAGGCCGCTGACCCCGGCACGGAGCGCAACGGGAGGTAAATATCATGTCGCTCAACAGAGCTATGGTTATCGGCCGCCTTGGGCAAGATCCGGAAATCCGATACGCGCCGACCGGCCTGCCGGTGGTCAATTTCTCGGTTGCTACAGACGAGCCCTACATCGACAAGGAAGGAAAGAGGCAGGAGCGGACCGAATGGCACAGGGTAGTGGTCATAGGGAAGCTCGCGTTGACCTGCAAGGAGTATCTCAAGAAGGGGCGACAAGTCTTCGTTGAGGGATGCTTGCGCAACCGTGAGTTCGAGACCAAGGTTGGCGGTCGCAAGCAGCGCCGCACTGAAATCGTCGCTAATCACGTGCAGTTTCTCGGAGCGGTGTCCGAAAGAAGTCAGGAGGCTCTAACCGAGGATTCACCATCGCCGGCTGACTCAGACATTTTATTCTGAATTGAGTGCCGAACGATCCGCGGCGGAAAGGTTTTTCGTCGCCTTTTCCTTCTCGCTTGCTGGTTCCGGAAAGCAACGTCAAGGAGAGGCGACTCAACTGTCGAAAGACCCTTTTCCGCTGGAAGACCGCGGGAGATAGTCTAATGAAGCCCGAAGACCAAATCGCACGGATCAAGCTGGCGCGAGCGCTGAAGGTTCTACATGCCGTGGCGGATCTGTGCTCGCCGAATGAGGACAAAGAATTGATTATCGGCGACGAGCCGCCACACGAAGAATACGTTACAGTGAAACAGCTGGCCGAGCGGATTAAATATCGCGAGCAGACTATACGGAACATGATGTCTGCAGGAGTATTCAAGCGTGGGATCCACTATTTCAAACGACGAAGGAGAATAGTCTTTCTCTGGTCCTCTGTGGAGCAATGGCTTCGAGAGGACCCGTCTTCCCCAGCCGACTTTAGTCGTTCAGATAGCCGTACTGACCAACGAGCCTCCGACAACGACGGCGATCGACCATTCTACCCGGTGCACCATGCCCGTTCGCGCAAAAGACGACAAGCTGTTCTTTGATTTCTTCTGGAATGGCATCCGGTGCAAGGAGTACACGGGGCTTGCCGACAACAGCGAAAATCGGCGTTTGTGCGAACGCAAGATGTCCACAGTTCGCGCCGCGATCAAGCGCGGCACATTCGACTATCGGGCTCACTTTCCGCGAGGCAGCCGTCTACACCTATTTCATCCGGACCTAAGAGAGCGGGACGGGGCGGTAACTCTTTTTGCTGATTATCTCCGCGAGTGGCATCGCCGGCGCTCGCCGATTCTAGCCGATGGTCGGGTGGTGCGTGACGCCGATCTTCATCCTTCGACTTGGATTCACGACAGCAGTGTGATCAGGACTCGGCTGATCCCAGCATTGGGAATTTTCCGACTACACGAGATCACAACGGCGCACTGCAACGCACTGCGGCGGTCGATAATCGATGAAGGACGCAGTGGCAAAACGGCCAGCAACGTGTTGGGGCTATTGCATAAAGCGCTCGGAGATGCGGTCGAGGAAGGCCTGATCGAAAAAAATCCTGTTATCCGCGCTACCAGCCGAAAGGTCCAGCGCAGCCGTCGGGCTCAGCGTCTCACCGCAAATCCGCTCAGACCTGAAGAGGTATCACTATTCCTAGACCGGGTTCCCGAGTGGTACCGCGACTTTTACAGGATCTGGTTTCATACCGGCTGGCGCTCTTCAGAAATCGTCGCGATCCGTTTCGGTTGGCTCGATTTCCACCGCCAAACCGTAGCGCTGAAGCGAGGGCGTATGCCCCGTTTCGGCGGCCTAGAGGCTGAGCCCAAGACGGGACCGAGGGAAGTGGATTGCTCTTATGCTCCCGAAATCTTCTCAGCTCTCATCCGGCTGAAGGAGCGGGCCGTATCGATTGGGCCGGAGGACTTCGTGTTCACGAACCCTGCGGGCCAGCCTTTGTCGCAGGAGCGGCTGCACGACCGAGTCTGGACATCGACATTGGTACGAGCGGGAATCCCGCGTCGTGGTCAATATTGCATCCGCGATACCTTCATCACGCTCGCACTGTCGTCAGGAGAAGATCCTGGCTGGGTAGCACAGGTCTGCGGAACCTCGGAAGAAATGATTTTTCGCCATTACCGGCGCTGGATTCCAGGATTAAGACCGGGCGCAGGCGAAAGGATTTCCGCAATTCTTCGCTCGGTCGATCCTCGCCCGTCTCGATCAGCGTCCCTAAAACCGTCCCCGGACACCGCTGAAAAGGAAGATCGTTCGGAAATCTCAGGAAAAATCCTGGCGGAGAGGGGGGGATTCGAACCCCCGAGACCCTTTCGAGTCTACACGCGTTCCAGGCGTGCGCGTTAAGCCGAACTCTGCCACCTCTCCGCGGCGAGCGGTCAGTATGCCATTTCAGCGTTCGCGTTCGCCAGAAGCCAAAAAATCGAGCGTGCGATGTAATTGCAGCGTTACCGACGTCCCGGCCGTCCAGCGCGAGCATCCCACGGTCGTTCTGAAGCGACCCTCGCGATGTGCAACCATTTTCCCGAGCACTGTTGCAGGCGCCGTCTGACTCGGGCGACGAAGGGGACGGGGCGACTGCGCGGAACAGCACTAGCGGAGATATGGCTTCAGTGCACGCGGCGGCGAGGTCGAAGCCGGTGTTGCCCGTTACTACGCTCTCGTCAGCGTCACGGAAAAGCGGACGGGGGAGCGGTTGCGATAATCGGCACGCCCGGGAGATGCGCTGCAGGCGAATTGGCGGGCGCGAACAACACCGCAACCCCGTCTCGGTAAATCGGCCGCCAATCAGAGCGAGATTTCATCGTCGCATCGGCAGGCGACCCGGACGGCATTAGCACGTAATCGTTCGCGTAGTCCTCGAGAATGCGCGCGCCGTGTGGCCGGCCGGTAAAGAAATCCAGATATTCCTCGATCACTTCGGGCGGATAGACCAGATCAACGCGGCCGTCAACGAAGATCCGCGATGGCGGGCCGAGGTGAAAGATTAGGTACTGTCCCCATTCAAAACGGGCCAACACGTTCCCGTGCAACTGATGGGATCGCATGAAGGCGATCGCGCCTACCGGATAGTCCATAGCTGCCGGTATTCGAGGCGATAACAGACCCCTGTTCTCCACTATCAAGATCAATGAGGCGGCGATCAGTACCGCCTGCCCTCTCCAGCTCAAACGATCCGGTTTGATGCGCGGTACCGCCGTATCAGATCCACTGAGTTTCGTTGCGATCAGATGCAGATGACGAGTAAGTGGCGCAGCCGCAGCGATGATGGCGAGAGGAATATTGCGCACGACATCGAAAGCCCCCGCGCCCATCGCGACGGCGATCGCGACCAGCGCCAGGTCGCCACCGTGCGGCGTAACGACAAATGCGATGGCCGACAGCGTCATGATCCCGACCACCAAAAGAAAAAAGAAAATGCCAGAATGCGGCCCGTGAGAATTTGCGATCACGGAGATCAGCGGCTGCCAGTCAACCATCTCCTTGCGTGTGATGGGGTTGTGCAGTGCACTCAGGACGTGAGTCCACGCCCTGAGGCCATACGGATTAACCAATGTGGCCAAAGCGCAGGCAACTGTGATGACGAGCACTCGTGCCGCCGACCGAATACCGTATCCCCCGGCGATATCTGCAATCGCCGTAACGCCCGCATATAGCGCAAGGCTGCCGATCCCAACCACGAATCCACCGTGCAGGTTGGCCCACAACCCGAACATTGGAATGGCAAGCCACAGTGGCGCGTCGCGTCGATAATTCTCGCGCGCAAGCAAGGCCAACAACGCGGCGAGGAACATATAGGTGTAGAGCTGCGGGCGAAACTGCATCATCGGCATCAACGCCACGGCGGTCGCGATCAGCACTGCCGCCTGCAGCAAGGGGGTCGCGCCAGTCTCCGCGGCTGCCATCGCCAGCAGAATTATGGTCAGGGCAGTGCAGGCAAACTTCCACAGTTTGAGGCCGAGAATTCCGCCGATGTCATAGGTTCGCGCCATGATCAATTCAGCGAGCCATTCGTGAACTGCCCATGAATGACCCGGAACGGAATAGTTGAAAGGGTCATGACTTACCGGTCCGGCTTGCAGGAAGAGCCGGCCGAACGCGATGTGGCCCCAGAGATCGGTGTCGGCGACGCGGCCCGCATCGGCGACCGCGATCGCGAGCAATACCAGGGAAGGCGCATACCGCAGTAAGGATAACCCACCGCGATCCGCAATCGGCCTCATCACTGCCACGCGAGTGTTCTCCAGCGACGCGCGTTCACGCCCATCACGGAAAGTAGGTCACTGGCGGCGACACGCCTGTCACCGGAACGCCGGAAATCCTGGCCGCCGGTGCATTGGCACGAGCGAACAACGCGGCATCGGCGTCGTGGTAGATCAACTTCCAACCTGGTTGACGTTGCATCAGCTCGAAGGCGCCTGAGGCGGGCGGAATCAGAATCAGATCGTGCGGGTATGCCGTCAGTACCGATTGTGCGCCGCCACGGTCGAAGTAGAAGTCGATGTACTGTTCGATGACCGAGTACGGATAGACGGTATCGTAACGGCCGTCGATGAAGACCTTCGAACCTGGCGCGGTGTGCCAGATCAGATATTCGCCCCAATCGAAATCGCCGAGAATATTGCCGCGCAAATCGTGTTTTTGCATGAAGGCGATGGCGCGTTCGGGATACGGCTTATCAACGCGCAGGCGGGACGAGAAAATTCCGCTATAGATTGCGAGCATGACTGCCACCACGAGCGCGAGCCATGGACTGGCGGCCGAGCGCTCTGTCTGAGGCACGGCTTTCGCGGTCTCCTCCGAAATTCGTTCACGCCGGCGCAAAATCAATAGCCACGAATGACGCGCGACCGGCAGCGCACAAGCAATTACCGCTATAGGTAAATTTCGCACCGCGGTGATCGCCGCGATACTCAACACTCCAGCGATCGCGACCAGCGGCAGATCGCCGCCGCGCGGCACCAACGCGAAAGCCGCTACAAACGCCAGAAGCATTCCGATACCGCACAAGATATAGATGACGCCCGCGGGATGCGCCTGCCATTGGCGCATCATCGCGAAGCCCAATGGTTGCCAATCCGTCACTGCGATTCGCGTCATCGGGTTACGCAGCGCACGTAGCACGGGACGCCAGGTATCACGACCGTAGGGTGTGATCATCGTGCTTGCTAATGCGGCGATTGTGAGCGCGCCTAGACCCAGTCCGCGGCGGAAACCCGCGCTGCTAATCAGATCGTCGATCGCCGCAACCGCGGTATAAAGTGCGAGTATCGCGATTCCAACGATAAAGCCGCCGTGCAAGTTTGCCCACAACGCCATCATTGGAATGAGCAGCCACAGTGGTGCCGCACCGCGGTAGTTATGGCGCGCCAGGAGCGCGAGCATGGCCGCCACCAGCAAGAAGGTGAATAGCTGTGGCCGAAACTCCATCTGCGGCATGGTCGCGACCGCGACGACCGTGAACGTATTGAGTTGTACCGTCGGAGTCGCACCAGTTTCCGCCAGACCCATCGCAACCAGCAGCATCGTCGCGGCCACGCAGGCGAGCTTCCACAGCTTGAGCCCAACCACACCGAAAGCGTTATACGACGCCGCCATCACGACCTCGGTCAGCCATTCATGATTATCCCATCGATGCCCGAACGCACTGTAGGAATACGGATCGCGAAGTATGAGATGCCTCTGGGCGATGACCGCTTGACCAAAGCGGATATGACCCCACAAATCCGTATCGGTCATCTGGCCCGAATCGGCGATCACGATCACCAGCACTACCAAACCGGGGGCGTAGCGCAGCAGCGACATTGCGCGCTGACGGGATCGCTCGCGCGCCCTCATGGAAAATAGCTCACGGCGGGAGGCGCACCGATGATTGGAACACCCCGTATTTTTGCCGCAGCCGAGTCGGCACGCGCGAACAGCATCCAGTTGCCGTCGCGATAAATTAGCTTCCATTCGCGTGCCCGCGCTACTACAGGCAAGGCCGGGCTGTCGTCCGGGAGCAAAACGAAATCGTGAGGATAAGCGCTGAGGACGTGCGATGCCTCGGGCCGTCCGTTGATAAACGCAAGATATTGATCGACGACTTTTGACGGGTAAACCGTGTCATAACGGCCGTCGATAAACACTCGGGAGGCGGGCAGATGCCAGATTAGATATTCACCATCGCCGAAGTTGCTGAGCAGATTGCCGCGCAATTGGTACCGCTTCATAAACGCGACAGCGCCCACCGGTGAATCCGAACCGACCACGAGTCGCGTCGAGAACAAGCCGCCAACGACCGCCAGCACGGCCGCGATCGATGCGGCCAGCCAAGGATTGACTCCCGACCGCGCATTCGTACCCGCGGCCGCAGCCAGCTCGCGCACATCAGTGGATGGCGACGGAACGCGTCGCCGCCGTTCGGAAATCAATTCGGTATGACGCGCGAGCGGCGCGACGCATGCGATCATCGCGAGCGGCAAGTTCCGCAGCGCTGTGAATGCGGCCACCGTCATCATTATGGCAATCGCGACGAGCGGGAGGTCGCTGCCATGCGGTTCGCGGACAAATGCAACCACAAACGCCAACATCATCAGTAAGCCGCAGAGAAAGAAGACGGTATCGGCAGGATTGGTATGCCATCCGCGCGCGATCGCAGATATTAGCGGCTGCCAGTCCGCGATAATCGGCTGTGCCGCGTAGTCTTTCAATGCGTTAAGTACGACCCGCCAGGCGTCGATTCCATAGGGTGAGACCAATGTCGCGAGGGTTCCGGCGATCGTTATGAGACTGAGCCTGAACGCGCGTGCGAGCCCGCGTCCCGCGATCAAATCCTGCAGCCCGGCGACGCAAGCGTATGCAGCCAGCGTCGCGATCCCAATGATGAAGCCGCCGTGAAGATTGCCCCACAGCGCCATCATCGGAATTACAAGCCATAAGGGCGCGCGGCCCCGATAGTTATCCCGCGTCAACAGCGCGAGCAGCGCCGACAACATCATGAAGGTGAAAATTTGTGGGCGGAACTGGTTCTGCGGCACCATCGCGATCGCCGCTAATGCGAGCGTATTCAATTGAATCGCCGGGGATGCGGCGGTTTCGGACGCGCATAGCGCCATCATGATCACGGTCGTCGCGACGCAACTGAACTTCCAGACCTTCAATCCAACCACGCCGAAAGCACTGTAGAACGTGGCCATCACGATTTCGCTCAACCATTCGTGATTGCGCCAGAGGGCGCCGACCGCGCTGTAAGAATACGGATCGCGATTGGCCAGATGACCACTCGCGATTGCCGCCTGACCGAAGCGCAGATGTCCCCAGAGATCGGTGTCGGGAAATTGCGCGGAATCCGCCACCACGATCAAAAGCAACACCATCGCAGGCGCATAATTCAGCAGCGAAATCCGCGGGCGAATGAGTGCGCGAAGATTCGCTGCAGTCACGGGAAGAAGGCCTCACGCGGCAACGTGCCTGCGACCGGAGCCGCGGGTATTTGCGCGGCGGCCGAGTTCGCTCGCGCGAACAGCACTGCGGTCGCATCATGATAAATCAGCTTCCAGCCCGGCGCCGATTTCATCAACGAAACTCCCGGCGCCTTGAGCGCAATCAGGACGAAATCATTCGGATACGCGCGTAATACTTCGAGCCCATTTGGATGACCGAGGTCGAGGTCGAGATATTGATTGACGATGGCTTCGGAATAGACCGAGTCGTAACGGCCGTCGATAAAAACCTTCGAGCCGGGTTCCATGTGCCAAATCAGATACTCGCCCCAGCCGAACTCATCCAGGACATTGCCGCGGAACCCGTGGCTACGCATAAAGGCGACCGCGCCGACCGGATATTCGTGAACGTCAACCGCGAGCCGCGGAGAAAACAGACCTCCGAGTATCGCCATCGCGACTGCGATAGAAACTACGAGCCACGGATTCACGCGGGATCGTTCGCCATGATCGAGCGCCGTAGCGGAAACATCGTGCGGCATTGTGTCGGCGGACGGGACTGCGTATTCCACGCATCGACGACTCCGCCTGCGCGCCACGATCATTTCCGTATGGCGTGCGAGCGGCGCCATGCACGCAATTATCGCGAGCGGCATGTTTCGCACAGCCGCAAACGCGGCGACCGTCATCATCGCCGCGATCGCGACGAGCGGCAGATCATCGCCATGCCGCGTCCGCGCAAACGTCATTACGAAAGACGCCATGATCGCGATCCCCCCGACAAAGAAGATCACCGATTGGGGGTACGCACGCACCTGTTCTACGAGCGCGTGCAGCAGGGGCTGCCAGTCCGCGATGATCGGATGAGCCGCATGCACCTTCAGCGCATTTAATACGACCAGCCAGTTGTCGATGCCGTAAGGCGAGATCAATGTCGCCAGGGTTCCGGCCACGGTGAGTGCGCCGAGGCGTAGTCCGCGCTTGATCCCGCGCCCGGCTATAAGGTCCTGCACGCCGACGACCCCGGTATAAACCGCCAGCGTCGCGATCCCGATAATAAAGCCGCCGTGCAAATTACCCCACAGCGCCATGAACGGAATTATGAGCCATAGATGCGCCCGGCCGTGATAATTATGCCGCGTCAGCAATGCCAGCGTTGCCGCAAACAACATGAAGGTGAAAAGTTGCGGCCGGAACTGGTTCTGCGGAATCATCGCGAGGGCCGCGAGTGCAAGCAGGTTCAGTTGAATCGTCGGCGAGGCGCCGGTCTCCGCCATTGCGAGCGCCATCAGCACCATCGTTGCGGCCACACAGGCGAACTTCCACAATTTCAGCCCGACCACGCCAAAGGCATTGTAGGCAATCGCCATCACCAATTCGGTGAGCCATTCATGATTGCGCCAGGCAGCATTCGCGGCGCTGTACGAGTACGTATCGACGGTGACGACCTGGCCGCTCGCGAGCGCAGCCTGACCGAAGCGCACATGCCCCCACAAGTCGGGGTCGGGATACTGGCCCGAATCCGCGGCAACGATCAGCAAGAGCAGAAGGGCGGGCGCATAATGCAGCAGCGAGATCCGCCTCATGGTTATTTTAGCCAATGAAATGGAGGCTGAGAATCTGTCGGCGCAATTGTGCGGGCATTGGGCCGCACCCGTAGCTTTACCACGCGATCGGTTTGCGATCGCGAAAGTAGCCACCGGTGGGACCGCGATCGGGCAGTGTTGCGAGCCATACCGCGGTATCCGCGCCCTGCTCTACTGTGCGCGGCGCGCCGGCACCGCCCATATCGGTGCGCACCCATCCGGGTGACATCGCGTTGACCAGCACGTTGGCGCCACGCAAGTCCGCCGCCATCACTCGCGTCAGGGCATTGAGCGCGGCCTTCGAAACGCGATACGCAGGATAGCCGCCGGCGGCGAGACCGCTCTCATGCGTCGCCATGTCGGTCGAGACATTCACAATCCTGCCGTAGCGCTGTTGGCTCATCGTGGCGGCGGCCGCCTGGCTGAGCAGGAACGCACCGGTGAGGTTTATATCGATGGCTTCGCGGAAGGCGGCAGCGTCGATGTCGAGCGACGACGAAGAGCGATCATTCAAAATTGCGGCGTTGTTGATCAGGATATCCCAGCGCGCCAGATCAGTTTTAGCCCATCGCGCGAAATCGCGGATACTTGCCTCATCGCCGACGTCGAGTTGCCGAAAGCGTATAGCACCTTTGCCGTCCTGAAGTTCCCCGCATGCCGCGGCCCCTTTAGCCGCGTCGCGCGCGGTGAGCACGACCTCCTGTCCCAGAGCGGCGAGCGCGCGGCATATTTCGCGACCGATGCCGCGATTGCCACCGGTCACCACCGCGATTCGCTTCTCTGCCATTGCAAGGCTCCTCTTGTCCGCGGTCCGAACTGCCTGCGACTCAGCGCGTTGCGGCGTAACAAATTGTTTCGTTGACGGTGCGGATGCGGCCGTTCGCCACCGCGTACGCCCCAGCCCCTTCGATCACTGCTTCGATGATCCGGGCGCGAATCGCCGCCGGCTGACTGTCCAACAACACGCGAAACGACGCAGCAATATCGACGCGAAATTGGGCGAAATCGGCGGCAGAATCGAACTCGAATGTAACCGCGAGGCGTTCGACGGTGAGGTCCCGGAAGCCCGCCGCGGCGAACATGCCGCGCATCATGGTTTCATCGGCGAGCCGTAAGGGACCAAGCGCATCGGGCGGTGGTGGTGGCAGTCCGGCTATTTTCCTCACGGCCTCGGTGCCGATGCTCGTCAGGGGCATCTTGTCGGCGGTGGACCATACCGCCGTTGCGAGGCGGCCGCCGACGCGTAAACGTTCACGTATTCCGACGAGAGCGCCCTTCACGTCGGGCATAAACATGAGGCCCCAGCGACATACGATCGCGTCGAAATCGCGCTCCGGCAATGTGAGTGCCTCGCCGTCAACTTCGCGGAAGTCGATGTTAGCGACTCCGCTCGACGCGGCGCGTTCGCGCGCAATCGCGAGCATTCCGGGTGACTGATCGGTTGCGATCACGCGCCCATTCGATCCGACTTTGCGAGCTGCCGTCAACGCTGGTTCGCCATTGCCAGTCGCGATATCGAGCACGCGCGCGCCTGGTCCAACCCCGGCCAATTCGATCAATCGATCGTTGACGTGTTGTGCGGATCGCTCCAGCAAAGGCCACCATTTTTTCCATCCGGCGGCCGCCGCATCCCAGTCACGGCGCTGGTCGTTTTTCAGTTGCTGAGGATCAACCATTTTTTTCGCTCACTATTGAGGTTCATTTGGCCCGCCGCTTTGATTCGGGCGAAATGCTCTTGCGGGCGGAGGGCGTTGTACTTCCGGCGACGCTTATCGTCCCCGTACCACGACTCCACGCAGATTAGCCAGCACGCGCGGATATTCACGATCGAGCGCCGCCGCCGTCGCCGGCGCAACTCCCTGATCGCCGATAATCGCTACTCCTGCCGGTTCGATGCCGTTGGCGGCAGCCGGATGCGCCAGCGGCGCGGGCCGATTCTGCGACAAGTAATAGACCACCACGCTGGTCGCATATCCTGGAGCCACCGCCACCGTGCCGCCAGTACCCACGTTGGTCGTCGCCGCGCTCACAGCCTCTCGCCACTGCGCGTCATGAGGTTTTCGATCCCACGCAATTACATGGCCGATCGCCAGCGCGACCATCAGCGCGATTGCTCCAAGTCGCGCCGATTGCCGAGGGATTTCGACAATCCCGATTGCTGCGAGGATGAAAAATGGCACGAAGCAGGACAGCAAATAGCGTTCGACAAAGGCTGGACGGATCGCGTACGAGACGACCATCAGCAAAAGTGGCGGCGCCCACATCCAGAGCAACGCAAAGATGATTGCGGTTCGCCAGCGGCGCCATCCGCGCATCACGCCCCACACGGCCAGCGCTACCATCACGGGGAAGGCATAGCTGCCGGTCGCCTTGTTGAATAACGCTAACGGCGCCCAAGGCGCGGGCCGTTTGATCCAGTCGATTGCGCCGATATCAGCGGCGTGAGCGGCGGAACCGATCACGGTGGGAGCGACCGGCGCAAGCATAAGGGCGCCAACGCCGACCGCCAGCGCAAGGGCCAGCGCGCGGCGCGCCGCAATCGTCGTCAGGTCAAACCGATTCGCAATCAATACAAACGCGATCCATAGCCCCTCGCCGCTGAACGCGAGCACTGCCGTCAAATGAGCCGCCAGCGCCATCGCGGTGAACACTGCCACGCCCGCATAGGCTGCGATCGAGCCGCTGCGCAGCGCGCCAAAGAAGCACCAGGTCTGCGCCACCAGCGCCGCAATCACAATGGGATACATCCGCACTTCGCGCGAATATTTGATCGTGATCAGACTGACCGCGAAAATCAGCGCCGCGATCGCTGCGGCTTCGTCGCGCTGATCGAATGAGGGACCGTCGCTTTCGTCGGCATACGAATGCGCGGCAAAAATCTCACGCGCCGCGCCAAACACCAGCAGAATCGCCAACGTTCCCACCATCGCAGAGAGCGCGCGCATCGCCGTGAGCCGCTCGCCGAAGGCCCGCATCCACAAATGCAACGCGAGATCGTGAAGCCCGGCCTTGCCCGGATTCAAATGGTTTTGCGCGCGTAATACTTCACGAATCGTCGGTGCGGAAGCGGCGGCCCAGGACGCGCCCTCGTCGGCCGACATTTCACGCGCGCCAAGATCCGTAGAGCGTAGATAAGCGCCCGCGAACAATGCGAGCGCTAACATCGCGATCGAAATCCCTTTGGTTGAACCGCCCGCGCGCGAAACCTGACTCACAGAGCCTTCTTGAGTTTCGGCGCCGGCCGGAAGCCAACCGTGCGCGCAGCGGGAATCGCAATTTTGGTCATCTTGCTCGGATTGAATCCGTCGCGGGCCTTGCGCCGCCGTATTGTAAAAGTCCCAAAGCCGGGCATGCGGAAGCGCTTGTCTTTGCGGATTGCGCGAGCGATTTGCTCGAAGGTTAATTCGACCGTAGCCGCCACGATCTTCTTCTGTTGTCCCGTCGCACGCGCAACCGTTTCGATCAATTCTGCCTTGGTCATCTGCAACCCTCCAGCAGAGGTTTCCGTATAGCGAGGCGTGCGGCGGCGCAAGCAGCAGCAGGCGGGGATTGCGACGAGACTCGGACCCTCATGATCGAAACCGGATAGGAAAGTCACCGAGGCAGGGAGCGATGCTGTGATCGTCGCACGGGTTGTCGACTTGATCTGATCACCGCACTTTCTGCGAATGCCTCGCGCGCAGTCTCAGGTGGAAGAGGTCGAGAGTTGATCCAAAGTGCGCCAAAGCAAACCCCAACGCACACCCTGGTCACTCACCACGACTTCGTTCTGATGGAAGTACGCCATGATTCGCTCGAGGATCGCGGTGCCGGCAAAAATAACATCGGCGCGCGGGGCTTCGAGGCCGGGAAGGCGCTTACGGTCGTCGAGGGGGAGGCACCCGAGCTTCACGATCGTAGCCATCACATCTTCGTGCGAGAGATGATGTCCATGCACCACTTTCGAATCGTAGGTCGCCAGCTCGAGCGTAATCGCGCACACAGTGGCAACCGTCCCGGCGACGCCGACCATGACATCGGGAGTGAATTCCCATCCCAGATCCTGCAGCATCTCGTCCACGGCCAGCCTCAGTTCAGCCGCCTCAGCCGCAGTCGGCGGATCGTGATGCACGTGGCGCTCGGTCAGTCGCACCGATCCGATTTGAAGGCTTACCAGGTCAAGCTTGCGCCCCGGCTCCGACCGGATCAGCTCGGTCGATCCGCCGCCGATATCAACGATCAGGAGCTTGGCGGCAGGGTCGAGTTGAAGGCCTTTGGTCACCGCCAGGTAGGAAAGCTCGGCCTCGGTTTCGCCGGTAATGACTTCGAGGTCGATGCCGGCGCTCGCCTTAACCTGCGCGATAAAGTCCGCACCGTCATGCACATCGCGGAGCGTCGCCGTTGCCACCCCGACGATTTTCTCCGCGCCGAGATCACGCGCCTTTTGCGCGAATTCCGTAATCGCTGCGAGCGTTTGCGCCGCCGACTCAGGGTCCAGTCGCCTGCTCGCATCGACCCCGCGGCCGAGGCGCGTTATCCGCGCGAAATCGGCTATCTGATGCACCGCGCCGGCCGCATCGCGTTCGGCCACGAGCATCAGGACCGTGTTGGTTCCAACGTCGAGAGTTCCCAGTTTCACGCTTCCACCAGTACGCAACCTTGCTTATGCGCCGAGGTTCGCCGCGACTTCGGCGCTATCCGCTCCGGGCGTTTCGAGTCCGTCGCGAATGATCCAGTTTTGGAACGCGGCGATCGCGCGCGTGCCCATTTCAATCTTCTTCTCGCGGCCGCGCGCGCGGCTCTTGAGCTCCGGCATGAGACCGTAGTTCGCGTTCATCGGTTGAAAATCACGGCGAGTAGCGTCCGTTATGTACGCAATCAATGAGCCCAGGGCGGTTTCCGACGGCGGCACCGTCAGTTGAACATCGCCGACCAGCCGTGATGCGTTGATCGCCGCGAGCATCCCCGCGGCGGCGGATTCGACGTACCCTTCGACGCCAACCATCTGCCCAGCGATGAAAAGATCGTCGCGTCCGCGAAACTGGAGCGTCGGTAGCAAGAGCCGTGGCGAATCGATAAAGGTGTTGCGATGGAGCGAGCCGAGCCGCACGAACTCCGCGTGCTCCAACCCCGGAATCATCCGCAGCACCCGGCGTTGTTCCGGATACGTCATCTTGGTCTGAAAGCCGACCATGTTGAAGAGCCGCCCGGGGCCGTCGTCCTGGCGCAATTGCACGACTGCAAACGGCCGTGCACCGGTCCGCGGATGCGACAACCCGACCGGCCGCATCGGACCGAACGCGAGCGTCATCGGACCGCGCCGCGCGATCTCCTCGATCGGCATGCAGCCCTCGAAGTAAAGCGGCTTCTCGAAGGGGTGCGCCGCGACTTTCTCCGCCGCCATCACCGCACCCACAAAGGCCTCGTAACGCTCTTTGTCGAGCGGGCAATTGATGTAATCCTCGCCGCCTTTACCCCAACGCGAAGCCATGTAAGCGATGTCCATATCGACCGATGCGGCCGTTACAATCGGCGCGATTGCGTCGTAGAAATACAGGTTGCGCGATCCGACGATTCGATTCAGCTCCTCACCAAACGCCGCGCTCGTCAAAGGTCCGGTCGCAACGATGGTCGGTCCCGATGGCAGTGCCGTCGCCTCCGCCCGCACGATCTCGATCAGCGGATGGGCAGCGAGGGTCGCGGTGATCATGCGGGCGAATTCGTCTCGGTCAACCGCCAAGGCCGACCCGGCAGGGACGCGAACGCGATCGGCCGTCGCTATGATCAGCGAACGCAGCCGCCGCATCTCTTCCTTCAGTACCCCGACTGCCGTCTCCATCGAGTCGTTGCGAAGCGAGTTTGAACACACCAGCTCGGCGAACATCGGCGTCTGATGCGCCTCGGTCATCCGCACCGGTCGCATCTCATGCAAACGCACGCGCACGCCGCGACACGCGAGCTGCCAGGCGGCTTCGCTGCCGGCCAAGCCGGCGCCGATTACGTTGACGAGGGGTTCGCTCATTTACCGAAGGTAATGCTCCAAGGCGCCTTCAAATCGTGACGGGTTTGCCCGCCACTGTAAACCACCGTACCGGACCGTGGCGCGCTGGGCTCCTCGAGCTCGGTCGCCACGATAGAAAACGGCGCGAAAAAAATCACGGTAAGCTGTCGATTCAGGACATGGCTGTTCGACTAGTGGATGTAAGCTAATTTTGACGCCCAATGGAGGTTCAGATGCAGTACATCCTTTTGATTTATGACAACGAGAACAACAAGCTGCCACCCGACGAACGCGGCAAGCTGTTCCAGGAATACGGCGCGTTTACACAGGGGATCGTGAAGTCGGGTAATTTCAAAGCCGGGGACCCCCTCCAGCCGACCAGCACTGCGACGACGGTGCGCGTGCGTGACGGCAAGACCCTCACGGTTGACGGCCCTTTCGCCGAAACTAAGGAGCAATTGGGCGGCTATTACCTTATCGAGGCGGAAAATCTCGACCAGGCGGTCGCGATTGCGGCGCGCATTCCGAGCGCTCGCTATGGTTCGATCGAGGTGCGCCCGATCATGAAAATGGGCTGAGAAGCCCCGCAATGGAATCGGAGCCGTCCGGTGGGATAGCCTGACACCGGGCGGCTTGCGATGGCTAACGCGGCTCTCGAACAACTCTATCGCGAAGATTATGGCCGCATCGTTGCGGCCGTGATTCGGCTCGTCGGCGATTTCGATCTCGCCGAGGAATCCATTCACGACGCCTTTGCCGCGGCGCTCGAACAATGGCCGCGCGAGGGCGTCCCGGCGAGTCCGCGCGCCTGGATCGTCGGCACTGCGCGTAACAAGGCGATCGATCGCATCCGCCGGCGCGGGCGGCTCGACTTCAAGCTGCGCGAGATCTCAATGCTCGCAGGGCCTGAGGGCAACGACGCCGAGAGCGATAACCCTGACAACGATTCCGTGCCTGACGACCGCCTGCGGCTGATCTTCACTTGCTGCCATCCAGCTCTCGCACTCGAGGCTCAGGTCGCGCTCTCCTTGCGCACGCTCTGCGGCCTGACGACGGAAGAGATTGCCCGCGCTTTCATCGTGCCCGCCACCACGATGGCGCAACGCTTGGTCCGCGCCAAGCGCAAGATTCGCGCGGCCGGCATACCCTACGAAGTGCCGCCCGACGATCTTCTGCCAGAGCGTCTCGAAGCGGTCATGGCCGTCATCTACCTGATTTTCAACGAGGGCTATTCGGCGACCACCGGCGCAGCGTTGGTGCGCGCCGATCTTTGTGCCGAGGCCATCCGCCTGGGCCGCATCCTGCACGAATTGATGCCCGACAATGCCGAAGCTCGCGGCTTGCTCGCCCTGATGCTTCTGCACGATGCGCGGCGCGATGCGCGCCTGACCGCTGAGGGCGACCTGGTCCTCCTCGAGGAACAGGATCGCGCGCGCTGGAATCCCACGCAGATTCGTGAAGGGCTGGCCCTGGCTGCGAACTCGATGGGTGCGGCCAAACCAGGCCCTTACACTATTCAAGCCGCGATCGCCGCGGAGCACAGTCGCTCGGCTGCTGCCGCCGACACCGACTGGCGCGCGATCGCCGCGCTCTACGGATTACTGGCGCGCATGCAGCCGTCGCCGGTGGTCGAGCTGAATCGAGCGGTCGCAATCGCGATGGCGGAGGGCCCCGCACACGGCCTGCGCCTCATCGACGCGATCGAGGCTCAGGGCGAACTGCGCGATTATCACCTGTTATGGTCGGCGCGTGCGGATCTGCTGCGCCGTCTCGGCCGTTGGCGCGAGGCGCACGAGGCCTACATCAATGCGCTCGCGCTAGTGACCGACGAGCCGCAGCGGCGCTTTTTGCGGCGACGCCTCGACGAGGTCAATTCACGCTCGAGTTCAAGCTGACGCCGGTTCGACGACATCTGCGTCGGTGGTCGCGCTCAGGGCGGTGGCGATTGCTCGATAGACGTCGGCGTTAAACGCCATGCCGACGTGACAGCCCCCCGCCTCGACGTTCTTCGCGCCAGCCTCGCGCGATAGCGCCCTGGGGTAGCGCACGATGCGGTCGCCTTCGGTATAAATCGCCGTGAATGGCACCGATACCGGTCCGGCATCGAGCTTTAGCGGTGATCCCATGGTGATCAGGTGACGGACCCGCGAGGGATTTCGCCGCGCGATCGCGCGCGCATACACTCCGCCCAGACTATGACCAATGATCGACACGCCGGTGCCCGACTCATCGGCCGCGGCCATCGCGCGCTGCTCCAACTGTTCCAGTAGCTCACGCTTGAAACCCGTATTGCGGCTCAATCCCGAAGCGAGCGCTTCATAACCGATGCGCCCCAACCATCCGCGCATCGTTTCGAGATAGCCGTCATTGCCGAGAAACCCCGGAATCACCATCACCGGATGGCCGTCGCCGTGCGCGACGTTTGCGCCGAAGAAAACCGGATCCGCGACCAGCCGGCCGTATTCGCCGAGCGACTGAATCGCCTCGATCGTGAGGCCGATTACCGCGGTTGCGCCCAAGGCGCTCAAAATCAGTTTCAGTACCTGCCCCGCAGCGATCGGTTCAACCTCGATTCGCGAGGCTCTGATGTGAGATTTCATTTTCGAACTCCATACGCCAGGTAAGTTCCGCCGCCAGCCGCCGTCTCGATCACCATCCCGCTCAGATGCGGCTCCAGGTAGCGCCAAGGCTGTTCGAGCCCGGCCATGGTCGTGGTCGATCGCATCGCGGCAATGCGCACGAACAGGTTCACTCCCGGCGACCACCAGCGCGCCCACTTGAGACCGGTCGCGACCACTCGCGCACCCGGCTTGAGGCTGCGCAACGCGTTCTCGAGCGCGGCCGGCGTCTGCATCAAATCATGCGTGAAATGAAACACCGCGGCGTCCGCGTGGCGCTCGATGCTGGCTTCTTCCGCCGGCGCATTGATCAAAGTCACGTTAGCCCAGTCGTTTTCCTCCGCCCGCGCGCGCGCCTTCGCGATCATGTCCGGACTCTGCTCGACTCCGATTATCGCCCCCTGCGGACCGATGAACTGTTCGATATGCGGAAAGCTCAGGCCGGTGCCGCAACCGACGTCGAGCACAGTCTCGCCCGGCTTGAGCCCAAGGCGCTCGATCGCACGGCGGCGAATTGGTTCGGCGAGCGCAATCTCCAGGTCGTAAACCGGCACCCGCGAACGGTACTGCTCGATCGCCTCCGCGCGGTCGGGGGCGGGCGCGATAGCCGCTGACACTCCCAGCATGATCGGCTTACGGCGCGGCCGTTTCCTGCGCTTTTCCTGGGCCATCGTTCGGTCCTCTGTGCGCGCGCTCCGCGCAGCGGGTGGCGCCACATTCCTGCGGGCGGATGACTCGGCCCGCAAGAACGGAATTAACCTGATGCTAACCATTATCGGCGCACGTTAGTCGGCGAGGCGAACACGAAACGTCGCGAGTCTGGCTAAAGGAGCGCTTTTGTCGAGGAAGCCGCGAGTCTGTCACGCAGACCGCGGCCCATCTCTGGATGCCTGGCGCGCGAACGCCAAAATCGGACGGCGCCGATCCGCCGGGGCTAAGCGATCGTCGGTGCGGGCGGCTCATGCGCCACGACTGGCGCGGGCGCCTCATCTGGCGGTTGCTGATAGCCGCATTCCTTGTTCGGGCATTGCCATCGAGTACCGTCGCGCTTGGTCGTTTTCTCGACCAGGTAGGTCGATTTGCAATCGGGACACGGATGCAGCACGACACGGTCCCAACTCGCGAACTTGCACTTGGGATAACGTCCGCAGCCGTAAAAGATCTTACCGCGCCGGCTGCGCCGTTCGAGGATTTCGCCTTCTTTGCAGTCCGGGCAGGCCACGCCGGTGGTCACCGGCTCGGCGCGAGTGCGCTTGATCCCGTCGCAATCCGGATAGCCGGAACAGCCAAGGAATTCGCCGAAGCGCGAGCGCCGCCGCACCATCGGCTTGCCGCACTTTTCGCAGACCTCATCGGTCGCGGCGGGGGCGGTCGCTTCCTGCGGTATCACGTTGCCCTGATCGTCGCGCTTGAACTCGCTGGTGTTGGTGCACTTGGGATAGTTCGAGCAGGCCAGAAACTCGCCGTTGCGACCCCACTTGATCACCATCTTGCCGCCGTCGAGCTCGCACGTGAGATCGGTTTCGAGGCCCTTGCGCTTGACCTCGGGCATCTTCTTCTTGGCCTCGCCCAGGCGCTTCTCGAAGGGGCCCCAAAAACGCTTGAGCGTCTTGACCCAGTTCTCCTTGCCTTCCTCGACCCCGTCTAGCTCCAGTTCCATCCCGGCGGTAAATCCCACCTCCAGGATGTCGGGGAACGCGGCCACCAGCAGGTCGCAGACCACCCGTCCGAGCGAGGTCGGGCGCATCCGCTTGCTCTCGTCCTCTTCGACGTAGTCGCGGCTGAGAATGCTCGCCATGATCGAGGCGTAGGTCGAAGGCCGTCCGATGCCCTTGTCTTCGAGCTCCTTGATCAGGGTCGCCTGGGTAAATCGCGGGGGCGGCTGAGTGAAGTGCTGTTCGAGGTCGAAGCCGATGCCGCGTTCGTCGGCCTTGGTCGGCGTCAGCGGTTTGACCAGCGTCAGGCGCTCGCCTTCGGTCATCGCGGGCAGCGTCGCCACGTCGTCATCATCGGCGGCTTCGTCCTGCCCTTCGAGATAGACCCGCATGAAACCGTCGAACTTCATCACCTGCCCGGAGGCGCGGAAAACCGCTGCGCCGGAAGCGATATCGACGGTCGTGCGATCGTAAACCGCCGGGTTCATCTGGCTCGAGACGAAACGATTGTAAATCAGGGTGTAGAGCGCCAGCTCATCCTTGGCGAGATAGCGCGCGAGCGACTCAGGATCGCGTTCCAGCGCGGTCGGGCGAATCGCCTCGTGAGCATCTTGCGCGGACTTGCCGGAGCGATAGAAGTTCGCGCGATCCGGCAGGTATTCCTTGCCGTAGCGCTCGACAATATGACCGCGCACCATGTTCAGGGCGTCGTCCGATACCCGCGGCGAGTCGGTCCTCATATAGGTAATCAGGCCAGTGGCACCCTGCTCGCCCAGTTCGACGCCTTCATAGAGGCGCTGCGCCACCTTCATCGTGCGTGAAGGCTGAAAATAGAGTTTGCGCGAGGCCTCCTGCTGCAGGCGCGAGGTGATAAACGGAGCGACCGGGCTGCGCCGGACTTCCTTGCGCTCGATCTTGCGGATGACGAAAGGCTGGCTCTCGCATTCGGCAACAATCTCGCGCGCCTCGGCCTCGGGCAGCTTGTAGGCCTTGTTGTCGATTCGATGATCTTTGTAGCTGTAAATCCGGGCCTTGAAGGGCGGCGGATTTTTGGCCGCGAGGTTCGCGTCGAGGGTCCAGTACTCTTCCGGACGGAACGCCTCGCGATCCTTCTCGCGCTCGACGATTATCCGCAGCGCGACCGACTGCACGCGGCCAGCGCTGATCCCGCGTTTGACCTTCTCCCACAGCAGCGGACTGACCTTGTAGCCGACCAGCCGGTCGAGCACGCGGCGCGCCTGCTGCGCGTCGAACAGGTCCTGGTTGATGACGCTAGGATGATCGATCGCTTCCTTGACTGCCTTCTCGGTAATTTCGTGCAGCAAGACCCGATGGATGGCGCCGTCAACCTTGCCGATTTGATCGGCTATATGCCATGCGATCGCCTCGCCCTCACGGTCAGGGTCGGTCGCGAGATAGATGTTCTGCTTGTTCTTGGCTGCGGCCTTGATCCCCTCGATTACCTTCACCTTGCCGGCGATCACATGGTATTCGGGCTTGAAGCCGTCCTTGACGTCGACGCCGAGCTTGCTCTTTGGCAGATCGACCACGTGCCCTACCGACGGAGTTACCTGGAAGTCCGCTCCGAGGTAGCGCTTTAGAGTCTTCGCCTTGGCCGGCGATTCGACGATGATCAGATTCTTTGCCACTCTGTCTGCCCCTTGTCCCCAACCGTGCGGGCGGTCGTCCTCCGTTGGCTAGATCAACGAGAAGAGCTTGCCGGGATGCTGCGAGACGAGTCCACCCAGCTCGAGTTCCAGCAGCAATTTAAGCACTGTTTGAGCCTTAAGTCCGGTGCCTTCGATGATTGAATCAACGTGGAGTCTCTCGGAGCCTTTTAGCTGACTTAGAATACCATTAATATCACTTGGCTCAAGCGTACCCGCCGCAGGCACCGTTTCTTCCTCGACAGCCGCCACCGAGTCGGGTTTTACCGAAGCACTGACCGTGCCTAATTGTGGCGCCAGCTCCTCGATAACGTCCTCGACGCAGTCAACCAGCCGCGCCCCTTCCTTCAATAGACGATTGCTGCCGCGGGTACGTCCCGTCAAGGGGCTGCCCGGCACGGC
This sequence comes from Binataceae bacterium (SeqCode), assembly GCA_036489375.1. Classification (GTDB taxonomy): domain Bacteria; phylum Desulfobacterota; class Binatia; order Binatales; family Binataceae; genus JADMIL01. The sequence continues at coordinate 25,131 of DASXFX010000131.1, forward strand.
GAAGACCTGGCGATTCTGCTCCAGCGCCATCCGCGCGGTGATTAGCGAGCCGCTTTTCTCGGCCGCTTCGACGATCACGACCCCGAGGCAAAGCCCCGAAATCAGGCGATTGCGCGTCGGAAAGTTCTCCGCCACGGGCGGCGTTCCGACCGGTAATTCCGAAATAACCCCGCCGCCACCGGCCACGATCGCCTCGGCCAGCTTGCGGTTTTCGGGCGGATAAATGACGTCGATGCCGCAGCCCATCACGGCGACCGTGCGCCCTCCGCCATCCAGCGCGCCCTGATGAGCCTCGGAGTCGATTCCGCGCGCCAGGCCGCTGACGACCATGAAATCACGGGCTGCGAACTCGAGGCCGAGCCGCTGCGCCATCCGGCGGCCGGCGTCACTGGCGGCGCGCGCGCCGACCACCGCGATCGACTTGGGATCGGCTCCGTCGAGTGCGCCGCGCAGGAAGAAATACGGCGGCGGATCGTCGATTTGGCGCAGGTTTGCGGGGTATTCCGGGTCGCTCCAGCGCACCAGGCGCGCCCCTATTCGGGGCAGTTCGCAGAGCTCCTTCTCGATCGGATCGAAGTCGGAGAAGGTCGCGATATTGTGCGCGGTCGGACGAGGAATGCCGGCCTGGGCGAGATCGGTTTCGCGTGCGGCAAAGATCAAGTCGGGCGACTTGAAGCTGTCGAGCAGCAGCCGTGCGATACGCGGGCCGACCCCGCGTACGCGCCGCAAGGCGAGCCAATATGCATCTGGAGTCGGTGCCATCCTGGGTACGAGGCGCTAGTTATCCGCCGGTCTCGAAGTACCGCGATCGAACTGTCCAAGCAACGGATCGACACGGCAGCGCAAGCGTAGTCGGGCGTATTTGTACAATAAGCCGCACTCGACGCAAGCATGGCACGCATTGGGTTGCGAATCATGCTAATCTTGACCAGCAGTTTCGGATCAAATACTTAAAACGGAACTGCCTGATCTGCCGAGCGCAAGTCAATCTCTTGAAATTCAAGATATAGAGGATGATGGACCTGACCAACGAAGCCGTAGTGGGTGGTGTAGATTGGAGAGCGAAAGCGGCCGGGATGTCTGCGACCGAGAAGCAGATAATCCTCTTCAGTTTCTATCGCGACGCCGAATTGCGCGGGGCGCGTCTGCTCTTCAACATCATCGGACATCTCAAGGATGGCGATTCGCAGTTGAAGATGACCAAGCATCTGTCCGACGAAACGCGCCACGCATGGTTGTGGACGCGGCGCATCGCAGATCTGGGCGGATCGCCGGTGTTTGTGCCCGACGGCTATCAGCGCCGCCTCGGGATGCGCATCGGAGTGCCGCGTGGAATCGTCGAGGTCCTCGGCCTTACGGTCGTGGTCGAGGAGCGCGCGCAGAGCCGCTACATGGCGCACGCCGCGTTGCCCAACGTCGATGAAGCCACGCTCGAAGTGCTCAAGGGCGTGACCGAAGACGAAACCTGGCATTTGTCGTGGATCGAAAAGAAGATGCGGGAGCTGGCGCGCGAGGAAGGCAGCGAAGATCGCGCCGACGAAATCCTCGAACGGTACCGCAAGATCGATCGCGAGGTTTACGCGACGCTCGCCGCCGACGAGGCCGTTCTGTTCCGCACCTGAGCGCGTCCGCGAATCCGGTCATCGCGGGCGCTGCCACCGCGAGTTTCGTTAGATAACGGCCGCGTCCGCGAATGGTGTCAGCAACGGCTGCCGCCACCGCGATCAAGCTCAGTTCATCGGGAGCTGTGGATCATGAAAGCCGCACGCCACTTAAGTGGCGTGCGGCTTTCTCTTTGGCTATGGGCGCGTTGAGCAAACTCAACGCGCCCATAGCGATCGTGAGGGATGACACGCGCGATCACGAGGATCCCGATCGACGATCGTGACAGCGCAGCGTCTCGGCAACGCGAAGCTCAACGATGAGGACGCGACGTAGTGGTAGCGCGCTGCGAGCTGTGATGTTCGGCGATCATGAGGGTGACGCGGGAGCGCTGTCGCAGCGGCCGCTGCGACAGCGCTCCCGCGCAACTTCCGCCTCGGATGTGAAAGCGTCGGCAAGCGAGTATTCGAGTGTCGGGCAGGTGGACGGAGATTACGCCGGAACAGACTTGCCAGCCGCGCTCAGAGCGCGGTTGAGCTCCTCGCGCATCGCGGCCGCCGCGGCGGCCGCAGCCGTACCGGGAACGCCGTCGGGCGACTTCAGATAAGCGTACATCAAGCTGCGACTGGCGTTGACGATCGCGCCCAGGCCGTCGGCGCGCGCGGTGACAATCGCGTCCTCGGCGCTGGCGCCCTGCGCGCCGTATCCGGGCACCAGGATGATCGAATCGGGCAGCAGCTCGCGCGCGCGACGCGCATGAGCGGGATAGGTCGCGCCGATCACTGCGCCTACGGGCGTAAGGCCTTCGGCGCCGATAAAGTCGCTGCCCCAGCCGTGAACCCGTTCGGCCACCGCCTCCCAGAGCGGGCGATGCGGCGCCTCGAGATCCTGGAACTCGCCCGAGGACGGGTTCGAGGTCTTGACCAACACGAACAGTCCGCGGCCGCCGCGCACGCGTGCAACGAAGGGCGCGAGCGCGTCGCTACCTAGATAGGGATTGATCGTAATCGCGTCGCAGGCGAAGTCGCCATCGCCGAGAAAGGCCTCCGCGTAGGCGGCGGAGGTGGTGCCGATATCGCCGCGCTTGGCGTCGGCGATCGTCGCCAGGCCGAGGCCGCGAGCGAACTTGAGGACCTCGGCCAGCGCGCGCATCCCGTCCAGCCCGCGCGCCTCGAAGAAGGCCAGTTGCGGTTTGATGGCGGCGATGTGCGGCGCGCACGCCTCGACGACCTCGCAGCAGAAGCGGGCGAGCGGATAGCCGGGCGGAACGCCGGGCGTGGTCTTGGAGTCGAGCTGCGGATCGACGCCGAGGATGGCGACCGTGTGCTTCGATCGTTGAGCGGCGACTAATCGTTCGACGAAATCCATCGGGGTCTATAATCGCACATTGGACGGTGACGACTCCAAGCCCGATGCGACAACTTGCAGACGCATTACGGGTCGAATTAATACAGCCAGCCTAATGTCGTGAAAAATTTCACCCACATTCGTCGATTTGCAATTTGATGATTAGAACTCTTGAGATAGCCTATAAGGGCCCATAACAAAGAATTACTTATTATCTCTTCAATCTTCGGGACCGGTTCGGTTTTGGCCGATCAAACCTTGTCGCGCCCAGTCTAGTCCGCGCCCAGTTTGGCGCTCGGGATAGCTGAGCTCGCTGCGGGTATCGCTTCGAGCGGACTTAAGGCGTCGAGTCCTCTCACCACTCGGCTACAACTTCGCCGCGGACGATGCCGCCTTGGTCAGTGGTCGGTGGCCAGCTACGACTTCGACGAGCGCTTGGCGGGACTGACCTTGGATGACTTGGTCTTCCCGGGGCCGGCGTTGGACGAAGCGGACTTGCCCGAGGTGGTGTTGGCGGAAACCGACTTGGCGGAGGTCTTTCCTGTCGCAACTTTGGCTTTGGCGGTCGCGGGTTTGGCCTTGAGGACGGCCCGATTCGCCTTGGCGGAGGTGTCCACCTTGGCAGGCTTGGGGCGACCAGCTTTGGCGGTTTTGGCGCCGGGGGCGGCGGGTTTAGCTTTGGTGGTTTTCGAGCCGGCGCTTTTGGTGACGGTGCGGGCGGCAGCGCCGTCGGGAGGGACGACGTTGAGGCTTTGCCACAGATACCATGACGCGACCGTCCGATAGGGACTCCATCGTTGGCCAAAGACACGCAGTTCCTTTGGGGGTGGTGGCGCGCTCATACCGTAGAGGCGCGCGACGGCGTTGCGCACGCCCAAGTCGTCAACCGGCAGGACGTCGGGACGATGGAGGTTGAACATCAGGAACATCTCGGCGGTCCAGCGGCCGATGCCGCGGACGCGGGTCAGGTCGGCGATGATCTCGTCATCGGTCATCCGCCCGTGGCGATGAAAGCTGAGGGTGCGATTGTTGACGTGGGTGGCAAGGTCGCGGATGTAAGCCATCTTGCCGCGCGAGAGCCCGGCCGATCGCATCGTTTCGTCGGAAGCGGCGAGCAGGCGATCGGGAGTGGGAAAGCGGCCGCCGCCGACGGCCGCGACGAAGCGGTCGAAGATGGTCTGGGCGGCGCGGCCGGCGAGTTGCTGGAAGATGATCGCCTGCACCAGCGAATGGAAACGGTCGGGGCGGCGGTTAATCGAATAGGCACCGACACGATCGATGACGGCGCCGAGAATCGGGTCGACACGTTTAAGGTGCGCGATCGCGTCGGCGGCATAGGGGGGACTTACTTTAGCCATGATCGCGATCGAGCTTAGCGATTAGCGGGAGTGATGGGGAGAGAGCCAGACGTTTTCGAGGCGCGCCGGACGCATCGG
>DASXFX010000159.1:0-24886 GCA_036489375.1 Binataceae bacterium (SeqCode)
ACTAGGCGAGCTTGCGAGCCGAGCTAACGAGTCTGCGAGGTGCGCAAAAACTAAGAATCTGAGTCCGAGCTTGCGAGCCGAGCGAACGAGTCTGCGAGGCGCGCAAAACAAAGAATCTGAAGGTTTCATAAAAAGGCTAAGGTTTTGAGTTGCTCATCGACTGCCTTCTACAGTTTCCACTCGGCTGCATCGCAGCCACGGCCAATGGTATGATTCGCGCTCTTACCAATGGGAAGTCTGAAACCTCGTTGAGGTTTCAGTCTCCGAAGGAAGCTTAAAATTTTGCGTTCCTCAACCACTTCTTTCTCACATCTCCTAGCAGGTCCATGTTGATCGATCTCCGCAGCGACACTGTCACTTTGCCGACGCCCGCGATGCGCGACGCGATGGGGCGGGCGGAACTCGGCGACGACGTTTATGGGGAGGACCCGACGGTCAACCGGCTTGAGCGGATGGGGGCGGAGGTTGTCGGGATGGAGGCGGCGCTATTCGTGCCGAGCGGCACGATGGGCAACCTTGCTGCGATGCTCACGCATTGCGCGCGCGGGACCAAGGCGTTTCTAGGTGCGCAGGCGCATACGTATGTTTATGAGGCGGGCGGGGCGGCGGCGCTGGGTGGCATTGTGATGACGCCAATACGCAATACGGACGACGGCGAACTCGACCTCGACCAGTTACGCGAGGAGCTGGAACGGCCGCCCGACGCCCATTTCGCACAGCCGGGTCTGGTCGCACTTGAAAACACTCACAACCTATGTGCAGGTGCGGCGGTTGAAGTCTCGCACATGGCGGCAGTGGCGGAGCTTGCGCGGGCGCATCGATTACCGGTTCATCTCGACGGTGCGCGCATCTTCAATGCGGCCATTGCGCTTGAAACGACCGCCAGGACGATCGCGGCGACCGCCGACAGCGTTTCCTTTTGCCTCTCGAAGGGACTGGCATGCCCGGTCGGCTCATTGCTTTGTGGCAGCCGCGAGTTTATCGGACGGGCGCGACGGATACGCAAGCTGTTAGGCGGCGGGATGCGCCAGGCGGGAGTGCTCGCAGCGGCGGGCATCGTCGCGATGGAGACCATGATCGATCGTCTGGTTGAGGATCATCTGCACGCGCGCGCCTTGGCCGAGGGGCTGGGTCTGGTCGCGGGCCTCAACGTGCGGCCGGTGAAGCGACGCACCAACATGGTGGTTTTCGACATCGACGGGGACCCGTCGGTCGCCGTCAAGTTTGCCGCTGCGATGAAGGATCGCGGCGTCATCGCGAACTCACGCGGACCGTCGTCGTTTCGCGCCGTTACTCATCATGGGATTTCGCGGCGCGATATCGATCGCGTGGTCGCGGCCGCGGCTGAGGCCGCCGGCGAAGTCTTCGGCGACTAACAGCTCACCACCCCTCCCCGATCAGGCGATCTCGACGCTCTCGCGCCGTCACTCCTCCTCGCCGTTCGTCCCCTTTCCTGAACACGATCGCGTTACTTGCGCGTGAGGCGGCGGGGCGCCCAAAGTGAAATCTTTCACCCGAAATCGCCCTCATCGCGACGTCGTCTGACGCCCAAAAAAGGCGAGCAAAATCACGGCTTCAGAGATGGAAGCGATAGTTATTAAAACTTCTTTAAAAGGTCTTATAGCCCATCTAAAGTCTTCTAATCGTCAAATTGCAAATCCGCGAAGGTGGGTGAAATATTTCACGACATTAGCCGCAACTCGGTAATCGACGCCTCAGTATTAGCCCGGAGACCCTCAGCAAGACCGCCGCGACGCGCTTCCCAGGGCACCTCCGTGCGCGACCTTCCGACGCGCCACGGATCGGCAACGGACCGCGCTTACCAGGACGCGTAGCCGCCGTCGATCGAGAGCATCGTGCCGGTCACGTAACTCGCCGCCGGACTCGCCAGGTAGATCACCGCGCCGCGGATCTCTTCGGGCAAGCCGAGGCGTCCGAGCGGCGTTGACTTCTCCATCCGCTCGCGGTTCTGCGGCTTGGAAATACCCGCTTCGTTCGCCTCGGTCGGAATCCATCCGGGCGCGATCGCATTCACCAGGATCCCATACGGCGCCCATTCGACGGCAAGCTGACGAGTCAGATTCGCCAGGCCCGCCTTGCTCGCGGTGTACGCCGACAGCCGATAGATCGAGCTCGCAACGAGGCCGTAAATCGAGCTCATATTGATAATGCGGCCCTGCTTTTTCGCGTGGATCAACCCGCGCGCAACGCGCTGCGCGAGCATCATCGGCGCGGTCAGATTGGTCGCTATCGCGTCGTCCCAGATCGCGCGCGGCAGGCTCTCGGCGCGGCCGGTGGGCGAAATCCCGGCGTTGTTAATCAGGATGTCCGGAAGGCCGAGCTTCTCCGTGCACTCCGCCACCAATCGATCGAGGTCGCTATCGGCGGTGATATCGGTCTGCACGCCAATCGCGCGCACCCCATGCGTCCGTTCGAGTTCCGCCGCCAACGGACCCAATCGATCTCCACGCCGCGCCGCCAGCGCCACGTCCGCGCCCGCCAATGCCAGCGCCTGAGCGCATTCGACGCCGAGTCCCGAAGATGCGCCCGTAACGATTGCAATATGCCCCCGTAGGGAAAACAGTTCGTTCAATGAATTCATCGGCGATGTACGTCCAGATACTCAGAGTTCGAAAAGATAGGGAAGATAGTAGGGACAATGGTTCAAGAGCGCAAAACTTAAAGCTTCCTTCGGAGACTGAAACCTTCACACTAGGCGAGCTTGCGAGCCGAGCGAACGAGTCTGCGAGGCGCGCAAAAACAAAGAATCTGAAGGTTTCAAACTTCCCATTGGGCAAGATCGTAAGTTGTTAGATGGCATCCAACGGTCGTTTTCGAGTGCGACGCGGGACTTAACTGGGGACGGAACGTCGTGAGCGTCACTGGAAACCGTAAGTGTCAATCGCTGAAAATCGCGCGGTGGTTAACGGACAAGGTGGTAGGCGACTGCATACCAGCGGGCGCTTTTGACTACGTCGCTGGACTTAGCCGGCGACCGAGCATCGCGAACGTCAGTCGGTGAAAAACGCGAACGTCCAATGGTGAAACATTGACTCTCGAAGGCGCGCGGCATAATCGGTCAAGCGTCCCAATAGTCCGTCAGATGATCTGCTTCAGGCGCGATGCGAGGTCGATGCGGAACGGTGGGCGCGTGGGGAGGAAACACCGCGAGTGAGGGAACAGCTCTTCAGACGTAAGCCGGTCGAAGCCCTGCTGGCCGACGCGGCACCGCATGCGGGTGGACTCAGGCGGACGCTCGGCGCGTTCGAGCTGACGCTGCTCGGGATCGGCGCGATCATCGGCGCCGGCATCTTCGTGCTGACCGGAGTCGGAGCCTCGTATGCCGGTCCGGGCCTGGTGCTGTCGTTCGTACTGGCGGGTTTCGCCTGTGCGATGGCGGCGCTGTGCTACGCGGAGTTCGCCTCGATGATTCCGATAGCGGGCAGCGCCTATTCCTACTCCTACGCGACGATGGGCGAGCTGGTCGCGTGGATCATCGGCTGGGACCTGGTGCTGGAGTATGCGGTGGCGTCGGCGGCGGTCGCCGCCGGATGGTCGCATTATCTGACCGTGATTCTCGACGGCGTCGGCATCCATCTGCCGTCTGCCCTGACGCATACGCCGGGGACTGCGGATGGCGCGATCGTAAATCTGCCAGCGCTGCTGGTGGTGCTCGGCATCACCGCGATTCTCTATATCGGCGTGCAGGAAAGCGCGCGCATTAACTCGATCATCGTCGGCATCAAGCTGTTCGCCGTGATGGTGGTGATCGTGATCGGCGTGTTCTATATCAAGCCGGTCAACTGGTCGCCGTTCCTGCCGCTGGGATGGGGTGGGGTACTGCGCGGCGCGGCCTATATCTTCTTCGCGTATATCGGTTTCGATGCGGTTTCGACAGCAGCCGAGGAGGTCGTCGATCCGCAACGGGCGCTGCCGATCGGAATACTCACATCGCTGGGAATCTGCACGGTGCTTTATATCGCGGTGGCTGCGGTGCTGACCGGGATGGTGCCGATGCACGAAATCGATATCAATGCGCCGCTGGCCTCTGCCTTTGTCTCGCGCGGGCTCAACTTTGCGGCTGGGATCATCTCGCTGGGGGCGGTCGCGGGACTGACCTCGGTGCTGCTGGTGCTGTTGCTCGGACAGTCGCGAATTTTCTACGCGATATCGCGCGACGGACTGTTGCCGGCGGCCTTCAGCCGGGTGCATCCCAAGTACAAAACGCCGACTATTCCGACTGTCCTGACCGGCGTCGCCGTGGGCCTGACGGCGGGGCTGGTGCCGATCAAAGAGATCGCCGAACTCACTAACATCGGCACGCTCTTCGCCTTCGTTCTGGTCTGCCTGGGGACGTGGATTTTGCGCTACGTCGAACCCAATATGAGGCGCCCTTTCAAAACCCCGTTGGTGCCGATCGTGCCGATTCTCGGCGCGGGCTCGTGCATCCTGATGATGCTCGGTCTGGGCGAGGTCACCTGGATCCGGTTCTTCATCTGGCTGGGACTGGGACTGGCGATCTACTTCTTATACGGCCGCTTCCACAGTGTAGTTAACGCGCACAGTCACGACCGCGACCGCGCTTCGATGAGCTAGGCGCCGAAGCGCCCGGCGTCAGGGCCAAGCTCCATCGTTGCACACGTGAGCGAGCAATCTGCCGCGAGTTGCAGAGCCAATCTGCCGACTCGTGAATCGATGCGGCGCGTTTTGCGGAGCCAATACGCCGCGACTCGTGGACGGGCGGCGCTAATCAAACTTGCATGCGGCGACGGGCGGGCGTTAGAATTTCAGAGATATCCTGAAGGGCGAGCGCTCTCCGTTTCGGGGGAACATGGTCCGCGGAATCTACATCGCGATACCAGAGGTTCTAGATACGGACAGCGCACGATGACAGCGAAATTTCTCGAATTCAAAAAGGACGGTAACTTGCCATGGCCTTCGAACTGCCCAATCTTCCATACGCGATCGACGCACTCGCGCCGCACATTTCCAAAGAGACGCTGGAATTCCATCACGGGAAACATCACGCGACCTACGTCACCAACCTGAACAACCTGACCAAGGGTACGCCGAACGAGAACAAGTCGGTCGAAGAGATCATGAAGACGGCCGGCCCGGGTGGTCTCTTCAACAACTCCGCACAGCATTACAACCATAGCTTCTACTGGAAGTCCTTGGCGCCCAAGGGCGGCGGCGAGCCGAGCGGGGCGGTTGCCGACGGCATCAAAAAGGCCTACGGCGATTTCGAGGCCTTCAAGAAAAAGTTCACCGAAACCGCAGTGACTCACTTCGGTTCGGGATGGGCGTGGCTGGTGAAGAACTCTGATGGGTCGCTCGAAGTGGTGGGCACCCACGATGCGGACAGCCCGATCGTGCACGGCAAGACCCCGCTAATCACCTGCGACGTATGGGAGCACGCGTATTACATCGACTATCGCAATGCGCGGGCGAAATACGTCGAGGCCTTCTGGAATATCGTCAACTGGGATTTCGCCGCGGCGAACCTGAAGTAAGGGAGACTCCTCTCCGCCGGGACGAACGGGGCGCGCGAGCGCGCATCCCGTTCGTCCCGGCGCGGATCCGGATTGCGCCTCGCCACCTGCCTCCGCACATCGATGTTTGACAATGCCGAACGCGTTTCGCGTGGAGACGCCACGACGCCGCGCGGGTTGCGACGGCGGTCGCGGCGCGACGGTCGCGCAGCGCCCGCGCGCCTGCTGAGCCTCGCGGTCGCCGCGATTATGGGCGTTGCGTTCGCGGCCGCCTGCGGCAAGCCGCGCACGCTCACCGCCGCCGATCGCGGCGAAGTCATCTACCGCACGAATTGCATCTCGTGCCACAACCGCGACCCCAACTTGCCGGGCCCGCTCGGCCCGGCGATCGCGGGCGCGTCGCGATCGCTTATCGAAGCCCGGGTGCTCCACGGGACATATCCCCCCGGCTACCATCCGCAGCGCAAGTCGCACACGATGCGCGCGTTGCCGTGGCTCGACGGGCATATCGATGATCTCAGCGCATACCTGACGGCCGCCTCGCACAATTCGGGCTAGCATCAATAACCGATAAATGAGGCGGCCTCCGCGTGGGGGCGCGCCAGCTTTCGACCATCCTCTCACGATGATGTGCGCGCTGAATTGATACAGCGCTGGCGCATCGAGCCGTGCGCGTTGTAAGTTTCCCTTTTGCGAAGCGGGTATCACCCGCACTTTCATCACGCGGAGGCTGTCCGATGGAACTGCTCAAGGATCGTGTCGCAATAGTCACTGGCGGAACAGGCGCACTTGGTCGCGCCGTCAACGAACATTTTCTGTCGCACGGCGCGAAGGTCGCGGTGCCGTACATCATCGACGCCGAAGTGCCGCTCTTTCACGAGAAAATGGGCGGGCGCTTCCCCGCCGGAAACATTCACCTGGGCAAGATCGATGTCGGTAACGAGGATCAGGTCACCGCATTCGTGGCCGAAGTCGAGAAGAAGTTCGGCCGCGTCGATATTCTGATCAACCTCGTCGGCGGCTTCTGGGGATTCAAGACGGTCGCGGAGACTACGCTGGCCGAATGGCAGGCGATGTTCGACATCAATCTGAAGCCGACCTTTCTGTGCTGCAAGGCGGTGGTACCGGTGATGCAAAAGAACAAGTACGGACGCATCGTTTCGGTCAGTTCGCGCACCGGCCTCACCGGCGCAGGCGAGTTCGCCGCGTATGCGATCACCAAGGGCGCCATCAAGACCTTCACCGCTTCGCTGGCCGAAGAGGTCCTGGGCGACAACGTACTGGTCAATGCGATCGCGCCAAGCACTATCGATACCGAGGCGAACCGCAAGGCGATGCCGAAGGCGAAGCACGAGAACTGGGTGAAGCCGGAAGATATCGCGCGCACACTGGCCTTCCTGTGCTCCGAGCAGAACCAGGTGACCTCGGGCGCGGTGGTGCCGGTGTACGGCAGGGCATAAGAGAATAGGAGGGTGGTCGGGGAACTAAAAACTATAGTCTTTCTGAAACCCGTGACAGGTTTCAGACTTCCCGCAGGTGGGGAACGTGATAGATAGGGGCGAGGCTCCACTGCGGCGCCGCATCTTACAGATGGGAAGTCTGAAACCTCTAGACTAGGCGAGCTTGCGAGCCGAGCTAACGAGTCTGCGAGGTGCGCAGAAACTGAGAATCTCGAGGTTTCAGTAAAAAATCAAGGTTTTGCGCTCCTCATCAAATGTCTCCCAGCTGCGGCTCCCTCTGCGTCAGATCTGGAAGTGGATGGCGCTCTTGCGTCGTTCGGCGAGCGCTTGCAGTGTTGTGCGACGCAGGATGGCGTTGACGCTGTCGCGGACCTCGCACCAGACGGTACGCATCGCGCAGGCGTCGCCGCGCTGGCAGGAGGAGTTGTTGCTCTCCTCCAGGCATTCGACCGGGGCGAAGTCGCCCTCGATGATCTGGACGACGTCGGCCATCGTGATTTTGGCGGGATGCCGCGCGAGCAAATAGCCGCCGCTCGGCCCCTTTTGACTGGCGACGAGACCGCCGCGTTTGAGCTCGATCAGGAGCCGCCGCAGGTAGTTCTCGGGGATGCCTTGGGCCGCCGCAATTTCCTCGACGCGCTGTGGTTGCACGTTGGGATAACGCTCCGCGAGGACGATCAGAGCCTTGAGACAGTAGTCAACGCCGACGCCGAATTTCATAGGATCAACGGAGCATTTCTAGCATAATTGAGGGAATAGTGGAATAGCTGAGTCACTTACTCATTTATTTAGTTGACTAAGTTAGTCTTCTAAGTTATGTTTAGGCTCGAATGCCTCTCTCCGGGAGTTGCGAATAGACAGTGCCAAAACGGGAAGCGCAGTCATGGGAAATGGTTTTGAAGCGCAACTCGGTCGAGCGCCTCAAGCACGATCTTTTCCCCACCGAATTGACTAACCAATGGGATCGGTTGGTCGAGACGCCGTACGAGAAGTTGCCGGAAGAGGACATCGTACGGCTCCAATGGTTCGGGATGTATCACGACAAGCCGAAGATCGGCACATTCATGATGCGCGTGAAGATTCCGAGCGGGATTTTGCAGCCGGCGGGTCTCGACGCGATCGGTGAGATCTCGGAGCTGCATGGGCGCGATCAGGGCGAGCTGACGACGCGCCAGAATATCCAGTTGCATTACATAACGCTCGACCGTTGCCCGGAGATTTTCGATCGGCTGAAGGCGGCTGGCCTGACGACGATGGGCGGATGCGGCGACGTCGTGCGCAATATCACGGGTTGCCCGGTGGCGGGCGTGGACCACGACGAGCTTTTCGATACGACCGGCCTGGTCGCAGAGACGGCGAACTTTTTCTACGGCAATCGCGAATACTCGGACTTGCCGCGCAAGCACAAGATTTCGATCGCGGCGTGCCGCTACCAATGCAATGCGCCGGAAATCAACTGCATCGCGCTGGTCGGAATGATCCACGACGGCCGCGAGGGTTACGCGGTGCGCGTCGGCGGCGGCCAATCGTCAACGCCGCGGTTGTCGCGCCATCTGGGAGTTTTCATCACGCGCGAACATGCGATCGAGACGCTACGCGCGATTATCGATGTCTGGCGATCGACCACCGAATACCGCATCTCGCGGGTGAAGGCGCGGCTTAAGTTCATGATCGACGACTATGGGGTCGATGCCTTCCGCGAGTTGGTCGAGGCGCGCTTGGGCCATCCGCTCGAACGCCTCGAAACGCTGCCGCTCCCTGACGAAGAGAGCGACCACATGGGGATTCACGAACAGAAGCAGGGCGGTCGCTATTACGTTGGCTTCCCCGTGCGGCTGGGCCTGATGAGCGGCAAGCAAATGCGGCAGATTGCCGCGGTGGCGGCGGAGATTGGCGGCGACATCCGACTGACGCGGCGCCAGAATTTCATTCTAGGCGGCATCCCCAAGGAGCGGCTCGACGAGACTATCGCGCGCGTGGGTGAGTTGGGCTTTCCGCTCAACGTGAACGGGCTGATCGCGTCGTCGATCGGGTGTATCGGCGATCCGCATTGCAATTACGCGGTGACGCCGACCAAGGAAAAGCTCGCGACCGTGATCGAACGGCTGGTGACGCAATTCGGTGATGCGGTAGCGGACCTCAAGGTCAACCTTGACGGCTGCCCACACGCATGCGCGCAGCATTGGACGGGCGATATTGGATTGCAAGGTACGACAGGGCGCGGGCCCAACGGCGAACCGCTGGAGGCCTTTGACGTGATTCTGCGCGGCGGGCTCGGACGCGACGCGGCAATTGGTAAGCCGCTGCTGCGGCGGGTGCCATCGGCGCGAATCGAGGACACGGTGTCGCGGCTGTTTGCGGGTTACCTGGAGGCGCGTCAGCCAGGCGAATCGTTCAGCCGGTTTTGCGTGCGGACGCCGGACGAGGCTTTGATCGCGCTCGGCAACGGCACCACGGCGTCGGTGGCGGCGGCAGGTTAACGGCATCCGGCGAATGGCGGAAGCATCCTCGGAGTGAGGCAAGAGTCAGCGATGGAAGCGCAAACTGAAGAACGTTTCCTGATGGATGAGCTCGAAGCGGGCGAAGCCGCAGTCGAACTCGACGACAAGGAACCGCACGAAGTACTGGCGTGGGCGATCGAGAAATTCGGACGCCGGCTGGGCATTTGCTCGAGCTTCCAGGCCGAGGGCTGCGTGCTGATCGACATGGCCTGGCGAATCGATCCGGGCATCCGCGTGTTTACGATCGACACCGGCCGCCAACCGGAAGAGACCTACCAGTTAATCGATCGGATTCGCGACAAATACGGCATCCGCACCGAGATCTTTTTGCCGGACACCAAGATCGTCGAGCAGATGGTGACGAAGCACGGCAACAATCTGTTCTATCGCGACGTTAACCTCCGGCTGCTGTGCTGCCAGGTGCGCAAGGTGCTGCCGTTGCGGCGGGCCCTGATGCATTTCGACGGCTGGGTGGCGGGATTGCGACGCGACCAGTGGGCGACGCGATCGAATATCCGCAAAATCGAAATCGATCACGACCACGGCGGTGTGGTGAAGATCGCGCCGCTCGCCGACTGGACCGAGGACGAGGTCTGGGATTACATCCGCACCAACGACGTGCCTTACAACGAGCTGTACGACAAGGGCTATCCGTCGATCGGTTGCGGCCCGTGCACGCGTCCAGTGAAGGAAGGCGCGGACCCCCGATCGGGTCGTTGGTGGTGGGAGACCGGGGCGCCCAAGGAATGCGGCATGCATTGCTCGATCGAGACCGGCGGCTTCGAGCATGAATTGGCCGCATTGCTGGGGAAACATGGCGCTAACGGAACCGATCACGGCGGCAACGGCTGAGCCGGCGCCGCGGTTGCGGGCAATGGCGCACGGCGACGCATCCGGGAAGGACGATCCGCTAAGGCTCGATCGGCTGCACCGCGATATCCTGGCGCCGCAACTCGACGCTTTCATCTCGGCAGCACCCGATGCCGCCGCTCGCGCCCCTTATGAGGCGCTGCGCGCGGCGCTCGATACGCTCGAAGTTCCACCCGCTTTAGCCGCGCGGCTCGGGGCAATCGCGGAGCTCGCGATAAGCAGTGGACGGGTGCGCGACGCTTACGGCCCGGGTGCGGAACTCGCGCTTTGGGCGCTATTTCAGAAGACCCCGCGCGGCCGTGAGATTGCGGCGTCGGTGGCGGCGCTGAACACGGCGCTGAAACCGCTCGCAGGACAATCGATCGAAAGTTTGAGCGCGATCGCGCGTGCGCCAGGGGCCTACGCGCTGACGATCAAGACCGATCAGTGCCAATTGGTCATCCGTTTCGAGGCGGCCGGCGTGCGGATCGAAAGTCTCGAAGTCGGATAAGGCGCGTGGACTAGAAACCCATGCTGTCGGCCCAGTCGGCCAGTTCCGGAATCCGATATCTCTCGCCCTTGTAAGCCTTGAACATCAGGAATACCCAGAAGACCGCGAAGGCAATATTCAGCAATCCCTGCAGGAACCTGATGATCCCGCCGAGTGGTCCGGGCAGGACCGCGATAAAGACACTCAGGACGATGTTGACGACGAAACATGCAATCGAGAAAACGATCGATTGGCGGGCGTGGAAGCGCACGAATTCGTCCTTGTCATAGGGTTCGAGGTACAGGAAGATCACCCCTGTAACGAAGCCCAACAAGTAGGTCAGAGCTGCGATCGGCCTGCTCTGCGGCCCAGTGGCCTCTCCGTTCATCTGCAATCCTCCTTTCGGCACCCGCAAAATCTCGAGCGCGTTCCTCTGTATCCAATCAAGCAGAAGGCGCGCGCGACGGCAACGACATCGCGCAGCGGGCGCGTAGAATTGGAGGAAGCGCTCATGCGAAGCAGACAACAACGAGGCGCGGCGGTTCCAAAGAGCGGTCTGCCAGTGCTAAGAGGCAATCAGCAGGAGGGGACAACTGATGGCGCTGCAAGTGACATGGGACAAGGACGTTTGTATCCATTCGGGCAACTGCGTGAAGACCCTGCCCGAGGTGTTCAGAGTCGAACACGGCAAGTTCGTGATCGATCCGGCGGCCGCCGATGACGCGCGGGTGCGCATCGCGGTGGCGGGGTGTCCGTCGAAGGCGTTGAAGATCGAAGAATAGCGCGCACCCATCGCGCGGGGTGACAGACAGACTGGTGGTGGTTTGCGTTGACCGGGGCGTGACGGCGCCGGCACGCGCCGCTATTTCTTGTCGGCGTGATGCGCGTGTTCGAGGTTGCTGAGGGCGGCTTCAGTAGCGCGGCCGGTTGCGAGCATATCGAGTTGCGCCCGAATACGGTTCGCGAGTTGGCGGCGGAATACGGGCTTGGCCAAAAAATCGCTGACGCCCAGGCGCATCCCCTCGGCGCGCGCGTCGAGATCGTCGCGCGCAGTAATCATGATCACCGGAATTTCCGCGGTCGCGGGATCCTGTTTGAGCGATCGGCAAACCTGGAAGCCGTCCATCTCGGGCATCATCAGGTCGAGCAGGATGACATCAATGCGATGCTCATGGACCAGGCGCAAGCACTCCGCGCCCGAGATCGCTTCGATCGCGACGAAGCCCTCGCGCTGCAAATGGCGCGCGAGAATCGAGACCGTGTCCGGATCGTCGTCAACCACCATAATCTGCGGAATCCGATTGGCCACTTCCATAGTTTTCCTAAGCCTCGTCCGCTTCGTCCGGGCTCGATGGCGCGATCACTCCGCAGCGCCGCAACTTCGCGGCAAAGGTGGTGCGCTTGAGCCCCAGCAGCTTGGCGGCCGCCTGCTTGTTGCCGCTGGTCTGCTTGAGTGCCTCGTTGATCATGCGTCCTTCCAGTTCACGCACGAGTGAGTTGAGATTGATCCCGTTCGCGCCAATCGTGGTCGGTATCCGCGTTTCCGCAAGCCGGCTGCCGCTGACCAGATTCGACGGCAACAAGGGCATGTCGATCACCGAGTCCTCGCACATGATAACGAGGCGCTCGACCATGTTCACCAATTCCCGCACGTTGCCGGGCCAATCGTAGGACCACAGGTTGACCATCACTTCGCGCGTGACGCTCCAGTCGCGGCCCGGCATCCGCTGACGCATGCGGTCCAGAAAGTACTCGATCAGGATCGGAATGTCCGAGCGGCGTTCACGCAACGGCGGGATCGCAATGGGGACGACTTGCAGGCGGTAGAAGAGGTCTTCGCGGAAGGTGTTGCGCTTGACCGCGGCGACCAAGTCGTTGTTGCTCGCGGCTATTACTCGCGCATCGACCTTGATTGAACGGTCGGCGCCGACCGCGCGCACGATTCCGTCTTCAAGCACGCGCAGGAGCTTGGCCTGAAGCTGCAGCGGCATTTCTCCGATTTCATCGAGAAAAATGGTCCCGCCATCGGCCGTCGCAAACAGCCCCTGGCGCGGCGCAGCGGCCCCGGTAAAGGCGCCACGCTCATGACCGAACATCTCCGATTCGAGTAGTTCGTGCGGGATAGCGGCGCAATTGACGGGCACAAAGTTGCGGCGAGCGCGCACCGATTGCGCATGAATCGCGTGCGCTACGATCTCTTTACCACTGCCACTTTCACCTGTGATCAGCACAGTTGCGTCGGTAGCGGCCACCCGTTCGACCAGCGCACGCAATTTGACGATGGTCGGGTGATCGCCTATCAGGCCGTGAAGCCCGGGCGGTCGAAAAGCCGCGTCCATGTGATGAGGCTCGGATGCTACCCTCAAAATCTGCCCCCGCTGAGATCCGTCCAACGTTACGGGTTGAGACAGAATATTGTCACGTTCCTACAGTAGGAAACAACTAAAATCTTCTTGTTTGGCGAAGACTAAGATTGAAATGTGACAATAAGGCTGGCGTCCGATTCTATAAAGCGGTCATATCAGAAAAAAGAATTCTATAGACGAGATTAAAATTTCGTCATTTCTTCGCGGTACGACGCCGCCTGGCCCGGAGCCTCGGCCACCGTTATCTCAATGGAGATAATTCCGGACAGAACATCGAGAACTTCAAGGGCATTGCGCAGTTCGCCCCAGAGATAGCGTGCGAGCTCCTCTGCGGAGCTGTGCATGATTGGCAGAAGTACGACGTCGTTGACCGGAAAAGCAAAGTGATCGTTGCCGTAGAGAACCGAAATCTCGTCCTCAGCGCGTGTGATCGTGAGGCAGTCACTGTTGGCGGGGATGATCGTGCGTTCATCGAGACGATCGACGATTTCTTTGGTGATCTGCTTGATCAGGCCGAAATCGAGGACATAACCGGTGGCCCCGAGGCGCCCTTCGATGCAGACTCCGACTTGGTAGTTATGGCCATGCAAAGCTTCGCGAAAGCCAGGGTAGGCCATGAAGTGGGCGGCGGAGAATTTGAGGTTTTCCTTGGCGACCTGAACCGAGAATCCGGATTTCATCGCCGGCTTCTCACGCTTTCGCGGCGCCTCCGAGGAAGGGATGGAGGGCGGCATGCGGCGTATCCCCGAAAGCGCCGCGATAACGCGGCTCGTCGAGCGACGTCGCAATCAGGAAACGTTCGCGCTCGCCGTCAACCACCCGATGAAAGCGCGGAATCAGCTTCTGGTGCAATTCGGGATCGAGATCGCGCGTAAGGTCGGCCACCTCGAGTCCGTGGAAGCCGCCGAGCAGGCATTCGACGAAGTAGCCGATCTGGCCGTCGCGATCGAGGTCGAAGCTCTCCACGCGCAATGCTTCGCTCAGCGTGAGCAGGCGATCCATGCCGTACTCGCTGCGCTTGGAGCGCACGGCGGAATCGCCGCTCCCCTCGAAGCCCGAGCCGATCGCGGCAACGGCGATGCGCCCGTCGCTAAGCGGAATCGGATGAAAAATGTAGCCTTCCGAGGTGTAACCGAGCAGATCGAAGAGTGCGCGCCGATAGTCGAGCAGGTTCCAGGCGGTGCGGTGTGCGATTTCGTGCAGAAATTCCCCGAGCGGCTTGCCCGCGCGATCCGCCAGTCCGATCAATTCGACAAACTTGTGTTCGTCGTATTCTTCGCGACGCGAGATCAGCGGCGCCCATTCACGATCGAAGACCAGGCCGAGGGCACCGATGCCGAGGTTTGAGCCCGCGGCGGCATGCGCTGAAATCGGCGCGGTTGGCTCGATCGGCTCGAGATCCATCGCGAGGTAATGACCGTGGCTGGAGGGCTTGGCCAGTCCGCGGCGCGCGTTGAGCAGGCGGACCGGAAACGCGTCGCGCGCGACCAGGCGACTCTTGCCGCCGCGCCTTTCGGCCAGCATGCCGTAGCCGCTCAGCAGCGAACCGTAACCGATGACGAGTAGCGTATCGTTCACAGCCATCGAAAATCGTCCACCTTCCTTGTGCTCCAGATAGTAACGGGTGAGGCTCGGCCGGTCACGCCGGAATCAGGGTTTCAATCGATTAGATCAAGAGAAGATAGCCTGCCGCGGGCATCGTCGTCGCCGCGGCGATAGCGCGCAGGTAGAGCGCGAGCTGATGGCGATACTCGCCGATCCGGCGCTCGAGGTCGAAATCGGTCTTGAAGTCCACGACGATCCATCGCGCGGCGCCGTTCTCATGCTCGACGAACACCAGGTCCGCAACGCCCTCGACCATGGTTGGCGCGGACGCGCTATTGGCGTCGCCGGAATCCGCGATCAGTTTCAGCAGCAATGGCGCCTCGCGCCGGATTACGGTAGCGGCTGCCGCTCGCCGCATCAGGGGCGATTGCAGCGCGGCGCCGACGGCCGCAGTCGCGGCAGCGACTTCCATCGGCGACGCGTCCAGCGAGCGGCCGAAGAACTCGGCCTTGGCGGCGATGACGTCAGGTGCGGAGTCCAGCGGGATAAACGCGAGGATCGAGTGGACCAGGGTGCCGAAACGCTTGCCGTGAGGGCGGTCGGCAATGCGCGGCACTCGCTCGATTTCGATTAGCGCCGTCTCCGGCGACGAGGACTCCGCGGCTTTGAGCGACAGCTCGGTAGCGGTTGCGATTTGGAGCCCTGGAACCGAGCCGCGCGCAATCGTTTCCTCGCGCCGCGCTCGCCACGTTTCATACGCGCGGATGCCGCGTTCGGATCGCTCGCCCCGCTCATCCGCTTCCAGCAGCTTCGATTGTCGCAGACCCATAGTCTCGCGCGCGTCGAGCTGCAGGATCGAAGGATCCCACCACACCACCTGATGCGATCCTACCTCCGGACGATGAAGGCCGGGAGTGACGCCGGGCGAACGGGTGTAGGTTTTTTCGGGCCGCGTGCCCGCCAGCTCGCCCTGAAACTCGGGACAGCCGGCAGGATGCCGATTGAGCGGTGCACGGGCGTTGCGCATCGAGGGATACAGCGCCGGGTTCAGCCGCCCGATCCAGCCCTCGTGAGGTTCATCGCCGACCACCGGGGCGACAATCAGATCGCGCGCGCGAGTGGCGGCGACGTAGAGCAGCCGGACGGCTTCCTCGGCGTCGCGGCTCAGTTCGTTATCCGCGTGATCGAGCAGTTCGCGCGGGGCCTGCCCAGCGAGCCGCTGCGCGCATAGCCGGCCCTCTGGATCGACGAAGCGGCGAGCTTCCGCCGCAGTCTCATGGCAAGTGATATCAGCCAGAACTACCACTGGGAATTCGAGACCCTTGGCGCGATGCACGGTCATGATGCGGACGCCCTCGGTGCCCTCTTCGACTACGGGCACCTCGCCCGCCTCTTCGCGTTCCGCGCGCTCCTCGAGGTCCTCGACGAAGCCGCGCATCGAAGTGGCGCCGTTGGCGGATTCGTAGCGCCGCGCGAGATCCATCAGGCGCATCACGTTAGCCAGGGCCTGATCGCCGGTCGGCCAGATCGCAAAGCCGGCGTAAGCGCGGGTGGCGCCAAGCAACCGCGAGATGGTCTCGGCGATCGGGCGGCGGTTGCGTCCCCGATGCAGGCCGCGAATCACGTCAAGGGCGTCGGCGATTTCCTGCAGCGGCGGCGGCAGATCGATCGGTAGCCGACGGAAAGGATTGAGGCTGCGATACGCTTCGCGGAAGCGCAACAGAGCGCCGTCGGTGATCGCGAAGAGCGGCCCGTGCAGGGTCGCGAAGACCGCCAGCTCGTCGTCGGGCCGTTCGATCGCGGCCAGGGCGTTGCGGATGGTCTCGACCTCTTCACGCAGATGGAACGAGCCGCCGCGCACCAGCACGTGCGGCACGTGGCGCGCTTCGAGCGCGCGGACGTAACCGCGGGTGACGTCGCGCCCGTAAGCATTGAGACGCCGAAACAGGATGCAGATATGGCGCGGACGGATCGGAACGCGGCGGTCCGGGGTCTCGCGTTCGGTCACGGTCCATCCGCTCTCGCTCACCAGCCATTTGACGAATGCGGCGATCGCATCGGGCAACGAATCCTCGATGCTCCAATTCGTAATTCGTCCATACTGACTGTAGGGATTGGGCACCGGCAGCGCGACGATCGCCGGCTGCCCTTCGTATGCTTCGCGATATGGCTCCAGCGCGGCGTAAGCCGGCTGCGTGGGCGATTCGGTCGCCATCGCGGGCGCGAACGCGGCATTGACCATCGTTTGAATATCCGGCGTCGCGCGGAAGCTGACGGTGAGATATTCGAGTGCGGCACCGCGTTCCAGCAAGCGTCGTTTGATCGCCTGGTAAAGTGCGACGTCGGCGCGCCGAAAGCGATAAATCGACTGCTTGGGATCGCCCACGATGAACAGTTTGCCGTCACGCGGGCGGACTTCGAGCCAGTTCGCCGCTGCGGGATCGTCGGCCGCCAGCAACAGCAGAATTTCGGCCTGGAGCGGGTCGGTATCCTGGAATTCGTCCACGAAGATGTGCGTGAAGCGTTCCTGCAGTTCGGCGCGGACGGCGGCGTTGTCGCGCACCAGGTTGCGCGCGGTCAATAGCAGGTCGAGAAAATCGAGGCGGCCGCTGCGTTCTTTTAATTCACGATAGATGCCGACCACCGGCCAGAGTTCGTCGCGCAGCAACGGCGCGAGGCTGGCGCCGGCGCGATCGCGAAATTCGTTAAGCCGGACGCGCAACGCGTCACGCCGCGCGACGACCTCGGCGCGTGCGAATTCGCCGAAGCGATCGCCCGCACCGCGCCATCGCCAATGACGGTCGTTGCCGCGAACGAGTCGCAACAGCGCCGCTTCGAGTGCGTCGTAATCGCGATCGCGCACGGCTTCGAGCCTGGTCGCTTCGGCAATCGGACGGCGGAGTTCTTCCAGCGCGCGGCGCAGCCAGTCCTCGGGATCGCCCGCGGTAGCCAAAGCGCTGAGCGCTTCGATCTCGTCCACCAGGGCATCGATCTCGCGGTCGCGCGCGAACGGCTCGTGATGCCAGGGCGTGTCGAAATCGCGCCAATCCAGTAGTTCCTGCGCGGCGGCCCGCAACAGCGGCCGCGGCCCGGCTCGGTCGGTCACGTCAGGGCGTCGCAGGATGCGTCGCAGGCCTTCGCCGGGATTTGCCAGTGCCTTTTCGAACCAGCGATCAAAGGCGGCATTGAAGATCGCGCCGGTAGCGTCTTCGGCAGCGACCTCGAACATTGGATCGACTGCGGCCTCGACCGGACGCTCGCGCAGCAGGTCCGCGCAAAACGAATGAATCGTGCCGATGCGCGCCTCTTCGAGCTTGCGCAGAGAATTGTCCAGCCGCTCGCGGGCAGCGGGATCGGGATCGTCATGGCGCGCGCGCTCGATTTCAGCGCGCAGGCGCAGCTTCAGTTCGCCCGCCGCCTTCTCGGTGAAGGTCACGGCCACGATGCGATCGAGCTCGCTGCGCCCGCTCGCGACGACGGCGACGATGCGGCTGACCAGTGCGGTGGTTTTGCCCGTACCCGCGGCGGCCTCGATAATCAGCGTGGTATCGAGATCGTTGCGAATGCGATCGCGCACGCGCTGGTCGGTGGGCGGCGATGAAATGGTCCGCGCAGGTTCCGTTTGAGCGACGATCGCCGCGGCCGCTGGCATGCTCTCGTTCATCGTAGCTCGCGCAAGTGCCGCAATTCCGCGAGGCGATCGGCTACGGATTTGGCGGCCGTCTTATACTCCACCCGGGTATTTTCGTACGGGCCGCAGACGCGGCGATAGTCGCAATAATCGCATTCACGAGCGCCTGGCGCCGCAGGCAAAAACCCGTCGGCGAGGGCCTTGCCGATGATCGCGCTCATCTCGGCAGCGGCGGCCCGCGCGGCCGCATCGATCGTTACGACGCGTTCCTCGTAGCCCCCCGCCGCGGTGCAATAATACAGGCGTCCGGCTTCGACCGGTTCCCGCAGGACGCGCTCGGCCGCGAGCGCGTAGAGCACCGGTTGCAAGGTTTTTCCGCCCCCGATGATCACGTCGCGATTAGCCCGCACGCGGCCGGTCTTATGGTCGGTCACCCGCAGCGAGTTATCGGCACCGCGTTCGACCAGGTCGATCGAGCCGCGCAGATCGATGCCAATTTCGAGATCGATCGCGTCGGGAACGCTGGCCGGGTCCGCGTGTGAACGATCGCTCAGCCCGAAACCGAGCTCAAACCGCTCGGGACGCCAACGCGTCGAATCCTCCGCCGTGCGCCGCAGCCACTCGCGCAAATCCGCGCGAATCGAATCGATCCCGTCGATCCATACGCGCTCGATCGCGGGAGCCAGCTTGTCGTGATAGTGCGCAGCGACTGCGGCCAGCGTGGTCTCGAGCATCTCGTGCGCGTCGATCAGCGTCTCGCGCGTGACCGGCAAACGTCCCGAGTCGCGCAGCGCCGTCAACACTTCGAACTGCACTTCGTGAAACAGCGCGCCGCGGGTGAGCGGATCGATCACTTCAATCCCGTCGATTTCCTCGCGCGGCGCCAACCGATGAATCGCCTGCAGAAAGAACCGGTACGGGCACGCGGCATAATTCTGCAATGCGGTGGGCGAATAGGATCGCGCTGATAACTGATGACGTGCGAGCGCCGCGCGCTCAGCCTCGTCGGGATCGACCAGCCCGTCATTGGGGGTCCATCGGCGCAGCCAACGGCGGGCGCGCGCGCGCAGCGCCCGGCCCAGATGAGGATTGGCGGCGAGCAGGTAATGCGCGGCGCCGACGGTCTCAGCCGGGTCCGCATCGACCAGCTTGTCGAGTACTGCGAGGTCGAACTCGGCGTCGTCGATCGCGTCCGCCGGCCGATCGGGCGCTGGCCATCCGAGACGCGTAGGACGGTCGCCCGCGGCACGCCGCGCAAGCTCGTCGAAGCCCGGCAGACGGCCCTCGGCGGCGCGAAAAATCTCGAGCGCATAGAAAGACGGCACGCGTGGACGGCCCAGATCGAGATCGACGCGAGGATAGGAAAGAATCGTCCGGCGGCTCGCCGCACCCACCGCCAGCCGTAGCGCCAGGCGCTCGCGCGCGACGCGATCGGCCTGCAGCGGCAGTGCGGAAGACAAACGGCGGCGCGCGGCATCGGGCAGGATCGGATCTTCGACCAACTTTTTCGGAAACACTCGCTCGACCAAGCCGGGCACGATCGTGAGGTCGAAATCCATCGCGCGAATGTACTCGGCCGGCGCAACGTAAACCTTACCGTAACGCCGCCGCGATGGCCGAGGTTCGCGTCGCCCGAGCCGCTCGCCCAGGACCATCCGGATCTCGTCGAGCGTGACCGGCCCGATCGGACCCAGCAGATCGAGCTCGGCAAGCTGACGCATCACGTCGTCGCGATCGCTGATTCCCAGCGCAGCAAGGGCGCGCAGATGCGTCAGCCATTGCGACCATGAGGCGCTCGCCGGCAATGCGGCCAAAGCGTCGATCAACGGCATCGCGATCTCGCGCAAATGAGCGAGGTCGGCGAGTTGGCGATCGAGGGCGCCCGCCAGGGCACCGTCGTCGTCCTCCAGTCCGGTGCGTTGCAGACGGATCTCCGCCTCGAGGCCGGCGAGACGCCGATCCCAACGCTCGCGGCTGCCGATCACGGCGGCGTCGATCAAGAGCCGTTCCCAACGCCACGGTGCGCGGGCGCCGCGCTCCACGCCCGGATCGGGATTCTCGTCGCGAGTCGGCGCGGTATCGTCGCGATCGAAATCTTCGCGCCCGAGGCCGAATTCATCCGCTGGCGCGACGAAATCGGCATCGGACGCAGCGCTCGCCGTCGCGGCTTCGGGCACCTGGGCGAGCGAAAGGTATTGGGCGAAGCGTCGCGCCGAGAGGTTTTCGGCGGCGCAAGCGAGCAGCGCCAGCAGCGCTCGTCCGCCCGGTTCGGGCCGCGACGCGCCCCGCGCGAAGTAGGCCGGCACGCCCGCGCGATCGAGCGCCTCTTCGAGATACGGCGCGTATCTCGAGGGTCCATGCAGCACGATCGCGATGCGGTCGAAAGCGACCCCGCCGCTAGCTTCGGCCTGGATGCGCCGCGCAATCTCGACGCACTCCTGCATCTCGCCCGCTGCCGAAAAGACCATCACCGTATCGTCGAGCGCGCGCTCCGGTGGCGCCGTCTCGGCGAATAGAAATTCCTGCAAGCGCGCGAGCGAGGTCGCGTCGGGAGTGACCGACTGCGCTTCGTTCAGAGTCGCAGTCGCGATGCCCAACGCGCTCGCAGTCAAATCCAACGAACGTTCGTCGCCCGCCGCGACCGTAGCGAGCAGCCGTGGCGTGCGCGAGGCAAGCGCTGCGACGAAGTCGCGCTCGCACAGGTTTTCGATCGGCACGTCCAGCAGTAGCGTCGGGATTTCGGCGGAGGGCGGCGCTGCATCTTCGCCGAGAGCGCCAATCGCATGATCGATCATGCCCGCGCGATCCAGCAGATTCGCCGCGGCCGCCTCACGATCGAATTGACGCAGGATCGCGGCGAGCGAAGTACCCGCCGCATCGAGGCCCTCGAGTTCGCGCGTGCCGAGCCTGTTGAGGCTCAAATCTTCGCGCGTCGCCGCGATCGCCTCGGCAAAGCCGGGATGATTCATCACGCTGTCGAAATACGAGACCTCGCCGCGGAGCCTGAGGCTGAATGTCGCCCGCGCGGCGATCCCGATCGCGCCAAACTTCGTCAGTGGCGAGACTCCAGCGGCCGCCATCCGCTCGCTCGCGAGCATGAAGATCAAGCGGTTGAGCGTAATGCGATGGATACCGAAAACCGCGCCGCGCTGATTCGCGATCGCTCGAACGAGGTCATCTGCCGCCGCAGGATTGTCGGCGACCACCAGCGCCTCGGACTCCGGGCCGATCGCTTCGAGGAATTCGCGCGCGGCACGAATCCGATCGACCGATCGGGCGGCGCATATGATCGTTTTGGCTTGACTGAATGGCATCGAATGACAGCGCCGCTTCAGTCTTATCGTCTGTCGCGCAAGGTTCTCCTGCAAGAGGCTACGTTGCCCTGCGTCCACAACCCTGGAAGACGCGCGCCCGATGCGTGTGCGCGACGCCTCGAGACGCCGCCGGGCAACGTCACGCCGCGAGGAATACCGGATCGCCCACGTGCACGATTCCCACCGCTCCGATCGCCGCGAACACTCCCACCGTCGCCTTATGAAACTGCGCCGCCGCCCGGATAATGCGCAAGTCGCGCGCGAGGTCTTCCTGCCGATGCGTGGTCATGACGCAGCGCAACGCCGGCTCCATCGCGATAATCTTCACGCTCCCGGCCTCATTGCCGACTTCGAGCGTCTTCCCGATCCATCCGTCCTCGACAAAGCCGTTCGCGTCCGTTCCCGTGTCCACCACGATATTCGGGCGAAAGCGTCGCGCGTCGAGTTGTGCGCCGTCTCCCACCAGTGCGCGCATGTGCGCCAGCGTACCGGTCGCCAATACGTGCATCGTCGCCGAGTCGAAGAAGGTACCGTTCACCAGCGAGAAGCTGTCGGGCATGGTCGCCCCATTGAGTTGCGGCATTACATTTTCAATCGGCACGTCGCCGAAGATCGTGCCGGGATCGATTCCCGCGCGTGTATGCTGGCCGGCCTCCATCCGTTCGATCGCCACCTCCCGGCCAAGCTCTGCCGAGAGTAGCTCCGAGGCGTTCGCATCGGCGGCGTGCAACGTGCGTCCGTCGGGCAGGTTAATTCTAATCGGCGTCGGCTCATTTTCACGCGGCGGCGCTTCGTATGCCGCTCGCAGATCGAGCATGTGCGCGAATTTCTTGGCGCTGACGATTTTGCCGTTCGCGCTTTCGCGGAGCGCCCACGCGCGATCTCCAATCACCCCGCGCTCGCCGATTTCGAGACGTTCCAGCCGTTCGCCCAGCATCGATTTGACCGGGTAGCGAAACAGCTCCTTGACCGTGCCGATCTGACGCCTTTCCATTTACTCAGCTCCTGTGTCTTCGTTCAGAAAAACCGGATCTCCGACCCCGATCGTTCCTTCCGCTTCCACCGCCGCGAAAATACCCGCGTAAGCCTGATGAAACTGCCACGCGGTGCGCAGGATTGTGGCGTCATGCGGAAGTTCGTCCTGCGGATGCGTGGTTATCGCACAACGCAGCGCCGGCCGCATACCGGTGATGCGCACCGCGCCAATCTCAATCACTCCGTTGAGCCATGCATCCTCGATGAAGCCGCTCGCATCCGCGCCCGTCTCCACCACTATGTTCGCGCGAAAGCGGCGCGCGTCAAAGTCGGAATCGCCCCCGCTCAGCGTCCGCAGATGCGCCAGCGTGCCCGTCGCTATCAGATGCATGACGTCTTCGTCGAAGTAATCGCGCGCCGGCGGCATCGCGTCTCCGCGCATGATCGCTTCGCGCTCCTCTCGCGTGATCGGTGTCGTACGCACTTTTTCGAGGCGTACTTCGCGCCGCAGGAAGCCGGACAGGATACGCGGCGCCGCAGGCTCGTCGGTATGGACCAACCGGCCGTCCGCCAAATCGATCCGCACCCGCGCCGCGGCATCGGTCGTCGGGTCGCCGGTCCACGAGGCGCGCAATTGCAACATCGCCGGCCACGAACGTGCGCTCACGAGGCCGCCGTACGCGCATTCGCGCAGCGCCCAGGCGCGATCGCCATCGACGCCGCGATGAGTAACTGTCGCGACCGCGATCGGCTCGCCGCGCATCGATTTGACCGGATAGCGCCACAGCGCCCCGACCACCCCGATTTGCCGCCTCACGCCCTTCACCGATTCCCTCGCTTCGCCAGCCGTCTCGCGCCGCGTCCGCGGCTAACGCGAATTTATGCAAACTAGCCGTTTATACACACTTAATGCGCTCAATGCGCCTTCGCCAGTGCCGCTCACCCACCTTGCCGCGCGCCGCCGCCTGCGGACATAATGAACTGTTCGGAATGCTCTGGTCCGGGGACACTTTCTGATGGCCGAGCGAACCTGTGCGATGGTGGTTGTGGGCAACGAAATCCTGTCCGGTAAGGTTCAGGATAGCAATTCCTATTTTGCCGCGCGCGAGCTGCGCAAACTCGGCGTCGCCCTCAATCGGATCGCCGTCGTCCCCGATGAAATCCCGACCATCGCCGCCGAGGTCGCACACTGCGCCAAGACCTTCGAATTCGTGGTGACCTCGGGCGGAGTCGGTCCGACCCACGATGACATCACGATCGAGGCGGTCGCCACTGCCTTCGGCCGCAAAATCGTGATCGACCCCGAACTCAAGCGCATCGTCGAGCAATACTTCTCCGGCGGTCTCAATGCGGCTGGCCTCAAAATGGCCGAGGTTCCCGAGGGCGCCATCCTCAACTCGGCCGGCGACGTCCGCTTCCCGACCGTGCAGCTCGAGAATGTCTATATATTGCCCGGGATTCCCCAAATCTTCGAGCGCAAGCTGATGGCGTTGGCGGGCCGCTTCGCCACCGACCCCTACTTTGTCAACGCGATCTATACCAGCGCCGGTGAAGGCCTGATCGCCCATCATCTCAACGATTGCCTCAAGCTCTATCCGAATCTGCTGCTGGGATCATACCCGCGAATCGGCGACGCCGAGTATCGCGTAAAGCTGACGCTCGAATCGAAGGATCGCGAGTACCTCAAACGCGCCTTCGATCATTTGATAGGATTGCTGCCCAAGGATGTGGTGGTGAAAGTCGAGTAGTTATCGCGAATCGGCCAAACGTTTTTTGGTGGTGAGGAGAGGGAAGGATAATGAGGAAGAAAAACGCATCGATGATCGCGACTGCGATCGCATTCGCACTGGCGCTGCCCGCCGCTGCGCTCGCTCAAGACAATAGCGGCAATGGTCCCGCCGTAGTGTCGCCGTTGCAGTTGCCGGGTACCGCCGGCGCGCCGCAGGCACAGGTGCCGCAGCCGCAGAGCGACGCTGGCGTTAATTGGAAAGGCGTCGGCGTCGGCGCCGGCACCGCAGTCGGCAACGTTTTGTACGTTCCCGCCAAATTGGCTTACGGCATTCTTGGCAGTGTCGCCGGCGGCGTGGGATGGGCGGTGACCGGCGGCAATACCCAGGTCGCCAATACCATCTGGCGCAGTTCTCTCGGCGGTGATTACGTCCTGACGCCCAACATGGTGGCCGGCCAGGAACCCATTCATTTCACCGGACCCACCACTACCGCACCAACTACCACGCCGCTCGCCCCGGTGTCCTCGTCGTCC